>NZ_JBEOUW010000004.1:0-169211 GCF_040303045.1 Kitasatospora sp. NPDC096140 | reverse complement strand
TCTTTCTACTTGAAGCACACCCCCCCCCCGCCCTGTTTTTACCTATACACACCCCCCCCCCCGCCCCCACCCCCCCCCCCCCCCCCCCCCCCCCCCCCCCGCGCCCCCCCCCCCCTCCGCGTTTTCCCGGAGACCCCGGGCCGCGGAATCCCCGGAACCTCCCGGAACCCTCGGGACCTCCGGAAACGCTCGGGAGCTCCGGCAACGGCGAATATCCGCACAGCCGATCCATTTCCGAACCGGCGTTCCCGGAAATGAATTCCACAGGGAATTCGAAAAAGCGTGCAGTTGCCTTTGCGGACATTTCCGGATGGGATGTGAATTTCCATTCCGAAGGGCTCCGATCACCATGCCTGTGCTCACCCGGCTCGTCCTGCCGCACGCCGCTCCCCGGGTGACCACCGCGCGCCCCGCGGACGAGGGGGACGTGGTGTTCGGCCTGCTGCGCGCCCGCTGGCACGACCGCGGCCTGGAACTCACCGGCTTCGCCCGCCCCCAGGGCCTGGACACCCGCCGCCCCGGATCCGCCTGGACCTGGCTGACCCTGCGCCACGAGGACGCGGACGCACCGCCGCTGCACCTGCGCTCCAGACCCCGCAGGATGCCCGAGGTCACCGACGACAGCGCCCGGCCCGAGCACAACCACGACTGGTCCGGTTTCACCGTCCTGCTGGCGCCCGGCCGGCTGCGCCGGGACGGCCGGTGGCTGCTCGGCGACTGGCGGATCGAGACCACCCTCTTCACTCGCCCGCGCGCCGTCCGGGTGCGCCGCCACTACGGCGCCCTCGCCCCGCACTGGTGCGGCTCCGGCGAGTACCCGCCGGCCTGCTGGGTGGACCACGACGTCCGCCTCCAGCCGTACTTCGAGGACGGCCGGCTGCGGCTGCGGCTCGAACGCCCGGCCGTCCGGATCACCCGGGCCGCCCGCACCGCCGTCGGCCTCGGCCTCGGCGGCGTCGCCGACTCCTGCCCGGCCGGCACCGTGCTGCGGCTGCGCCACCGGCAGAGCGACGCGGTGATCGAGCAGCCGCTCACCCGTGGCGGCGACACCTTCACCGTCCGGCTGCCGTACCGGCCGTTCACCGCCGAGGGGCGCGGCCGCGGGGACCTGGAGCACTGGGACGCCGAACTGCTGCGGCCGGACGGCGGCACCGAGCAGCTGTGCCTCGACGAGCGCGGCGGCCCGGTGGCCGGCCAGCACCCGCTGCCCGACACCCGCGACCGCGTGCTCTACCTCAAGCACCTCGCCGACGGCCGCCTCCAGCTCTGCGTCCAGCCCGCGGTCGGCCTGGTCGACCGGATCGCGGTGCGGGCCGACGGCTTCGAGCTCTCCGGGCACTGCCCGGAGCCGGCCGCGGACCGTCTGGAGCTGGTGCTGCGGCACTCCGGCACCGCGAGCGAGGTCCGCGGCCCGGTCGCGAGCGGCCCGGACGGCCGCTTCCTGGCCCGGGTGCCCGCCACCCGCACCGGCTCGGACGGCGCCGCACTGCCGCTGCGCAAGGGCATCTGGGAGGCCTCGCTGGAGCCGCCCGACGGCGCCGGGCCGGGCCGGTCGCTGCTCGCCGCCCCCGCCGCACTGCCCGCCGTCCCCGCCGCCGCCACGGCCGGCGGCAAGCGGATCCTGCTGCAGCGCCGCTGGCACGACACCCTGCTGGTGGACTCCACCCCGGTGCTCAGCGCCGCCGAGCGCAGCGCCTGGACGCAGCGCCGGCAGCGCGCCGAGCACTACCCGGCCGCCCGCCGCGCACCGCTGCGCGACGCGGTGCTCTACGACGTGTTCGGCGGCCGCGGCTACGCCGACTCCCCGCGCGCGGTGCACGCCGAACTCGTGCGCCGCAGCGCGCCGTTGGCGCACCTGTGGGCCGTCGACGACGCGCAGGCCGCGGTGCCGGCCGGGGTCACCCCGGTGCGGGTGTGGAGCCCCGAGTGGTACCGGGCGCTGGCCACCTGCCGCTACCTGGTCGGCAACACGCACTTCCCGGACTTCCTGGAGCGCCGCCCCGGCCAGGTCGTCGTGCAGACCTGGCACGGCTCGCTGCTGAAACGGATCGCCCACGACGTCGAGAACCCGTGGCTGGCCGACCACGGCTACCTGGCGGCGCTCGACCGGGAGACCCCGCAGTGGAGCCTGCTGCTCTCCCCCAGCCCGTTCGCCACCCCGATCCTGCGCCGCGCCTTCCGCTACGGCGGCGAGGTGCTGGAGTCCGGCTACCCGCGCAACGACGTGCTCGCCCGCCCGGACCCGCGGACCGCCGCGGCCGTCCGCCGCCGGCTCGGCGTCCCCGACGGCAAGCGGATCGTGCTGTACGCGCCGACCTGGCGCGAGGACCAGCGGCGCGGCGACGGCGACGGCTTCCGGCTCGACCTGCGGCTGGACCTCGACCACGCCCGTCGGCTGCTCGGCCGGGACCACGTGCTGCTGGTCCGCCCGCACGCGCACGTGCGCGAGCCCCTGCCGGGCGCGGGGGACGGCTTCCGGTACGACTGCGGCGACTACCCCGACCCGCAGGAACTGCTCCTGGTCGCGGACGTGCTGGTGACCGACTACTCGTCGATCATGTTCGACTTCGCGATCACCGGCCGTCCGATGTACTTCTTCACCTACGACCTGGAGCACTACCGCGACACCCTGCGCGGCTTCTACTTCGACTTCGAGCCGAACGCCCCGGGCCCGCTGGTGCCGACCTCCGCCGAACTGCTCGGTGCGCTGCGCGAACTCGCCGACCGCGGCGGCGGGTTACCCCCCGGCTACGCCGAGCGCTACCGGCGCTTCCAGGCCGAGCACTGCGCGCTGGACGACGGCGGTGCGGCCCGCCGGGTGGTCGACCGGATGCTCGGGACGCAGCCCGCCGCGGGCCGGTCCCGGGCGGCGCCGGGAGCGCGCCGGAGCCGCCGTCAGGAGAAGGAGTAGCTCCGCCAGGGCCGCCAGACCTCGTCCGCGTCGAACCGGGAGAGGCCGAAGCCCGGCACCACGAAGGACGCCCGGAAGCCGCGCGCCTGCTCGTACGCCTGGTCCAGCACGTCGTCCGGCAGGCCGTGGGCGACCGTCACGTGCGGGTGGTACGGGAAGGCCAGCTCGCGGGCCAGCGGGCCGGAGCGGACGTCCGCCTCCAGCAGCCGGCACTCCTGCGCGCCCTCCTCGACCCGGACGTACACCACCGGGGAGACCGGGCGGAAGGTGCCGCTGCCGCGCAGCAGCATCCGGAACGGCCGGTGCGCGGCGGCGACCGCCGCCAGGTGCTCCTCGATCTTCGGCAGCGCGTCGGCCGGCACCTCGGTCGGCGGCAGCAGCGTGACGTGCGTCGGTATCGACCGGGCCAGCGGATCGCCGTGCCCGGCCCGGGCGTCCTGGATCGCCGCGCCGTGCGGGTCCGGGACGCTCACGGACACGCCGATGGTGACGACCTCCGGGAGGTCGCCACCACCGGGCAGGCGTGTGAGGGGAGTCACCGCTTGGCGGCCGGGAGGAAGCCGATCCGGTCGTACACCGTCTCCAGCGTCGCCGACGCCACGTCGCGGGCCTTCTCGGCGCCGATCGCCAGCACCCGGTCCAGCTCGGCCGGGTCGTCCAGGAAGGTGCGGGTGCGCTCCTGGAAGGGGGTGACCCACTCGGTGAACAGCTCGGCCAGCTCGGTCTTCAGGGCGCCGTACATCTTGCCCTCGAAGTGCGCGACCAGCTGCTCGACGGACTGCCCGCTGAGCGCGGAGTGGATGCGCAGCAGGTTGGAGACGCCCGGCTTCTCCTCCTCGTCGTAGGACACGACGGTGCCGGTGTCGGTGACGGCGCTCTTGAACTTCTTGGCGCTGACCTTCGGGTCGTCCAGCAGACTCACCAGGCCCTTGGGCGAAGAGGCCGACTTGCTCATCTTGACGGCCGGGTCCTGGAGGTCCTGGATCTTCGCCGTCTCCTTGAGGATGTACGGCTTCGGCACCGTGAAGGTCGGGCTGTAGCGGGTGTTGAAGCGGTCGGCGATGTCGCGGGTGATCTCCACGTGCTGGCGCTGGTCCTCGCCCACCGGCACGGCGTCGGCCTGGTAGAGCAGGATGTCCGCGATCTGCAGGATCGGGTAGGTGAACAGGCCGACGGTGGTGCTCTCGGAGCCGTAGCGGGAGGACTTGTCCTTGAACTGGGTCATCCGCGAGGCCTCGCCGAAGCCGGTGAGGCAGTTCATCACCCAGGCGAGCTGCGCGTGTTCGGGCACGTGCGACTGGACGAAGAGCGTGCAGTGGTCCGGGTCCAGGCCCGCGCCGAGCAGCTGGGCGGCGGAGATCCGGGTGTTCTCGCGCAGCGTCGCCGGGTCCTGCGGCACCGTGATCGCGTGCAGGTCGACGACCATGTAGAAGGCGTCGTTGTCCTTCTGCAGGTCGACCCACTGGCGCACCGCGCCCAGGTAGTTGCCGAGGTGGAACGAGCCGGAGGTGGGCTGGATGCCGGAGAGCACCCGGGGACGCTCCTTGACCGGACCGGTGACCGCTGCGTTGACCATGCGGGCCATTCTTCCAGTTCCACCGGTCGCTCAGGAAACGTCCGCCCCCGGAGGTTCGGCCAGTGTGACGGCACTCACCCTCACCCGGGCGATCCGCCGGCCCTCGACCTTGGCCACCGTCAGCAGCACCCCGCCGCCGCCGTCCAGCGGGACGCGCACCTGGTCGCCGTCCCGGGGCAGCCGGCCGAGCGAGGCGACCAGGCAGCCGGCCACCGTCTCGTAGGGGCCCTCGGGCAGGGTGACGCCGGTCTCCTCAGCGAAGTCCCCGAGGTTGAGCAGGCCGTCCAGCTCCATGCCGCCGCCGGCCAGCCGACGGGTGGGGGCGGACTCCGGCCGGTCGTACTCGTCGCGGATCTCGCCGATCACCTCCTCGACCAGGTCCTCCAGGGTGACGATCCCGGCGGTGCCGCCGTACTCGTCCACCACGATGGCCAGGTGGTGGCCCTCGCGGCGCATCTCGCCCATCGCCTCCAGCACCCGCTTGGTGCCGGGCAGCAGCTTCACCGGGCGGGCCAGGTCGCGGACCTTGGCGGCCTGTCCGCCGCGCGCGCCGTACAGGTCGCGGACGTGGACGAAGCCGACCACCGCGTCGGCGCTGCCCTCGACCACCGGGTAGCGCGAGTGCGGGGAGGTGTCGGCCTGGTGCCGTACGGCGGCCAGCGGGCGCTCGGCGTCCAGGAAGGTCACCTCGGTGCGCGGGACCATCACCTCGCGCAGCTGGCGCTCGCCGGCGGCGAACACGTCGGCGATCAACGCCCGCTCGTCGCTGCCCAGTTCGGTGTTGGCGGCGACCAGGCCGCGCAGCTCCTCGGAGCTCATCGAGCCGCGCCCGGCCGTCGGGTCCCCGCCGAGCAGGCGGACCATCAGGTTGGTGGAGTGGCCCAGCAGCCAGATCGCCGGGCGCAGCACGACCGACATCACGTCCACCACCGGGGCGGAGAGCACCGCGATGGACTCGGCGCGCTGCAGGCCGATCCGCTTGGGGGTCAGCTCGCCGAGCACCAGCGAGACGTAGCTGATCACCAGGGTGAGGCCGACCAGGGCGACCGCGTCGGCCACGCCCTCGGACAGGCCCGCCCGGACGAACACCGGGGCGAGCTTGCCCGCCAGGGTGTCCGCGCCGAAGGCGGCGGACAGGAAGCCCATGCAGGTCACCCCGACCTGGACGGCGGCCAGGAAGCGGTTGGGGTCGGCGGCCAGGTGCGCGGCCCGGGCCGAGCGCCGGGTGCCGTGCGCCTCCAGCGTCCGGATCTGGCCCTCGCGCAGCGAGATCAGCGAGATCTCGGCGACGTTGAAGAGCCCGCCCAGCAGGATGAAGACGAGGACGAGCGCGGCGTCCCCGAGGGTTTCGTTCACAGCGGGCCAGTGTAGGGCGGCCGGTGCGGGGCCCCGAGGCCGGACACGGCGGCGGCCCGCCGCTTCCCCGGGGGGAAGTCGGCGGGCCGCCGGTGCTGCGGTGCGGGCGGGCTCAGATGAGGCCCAGCTCCTGGACCGCGTCGCGCTCCTCGGTCAGCTCCTGGACCGAGGCGTCGATGCGGGCGCGCGAGAAGTCGGAGATCTCCAGGCCCTGGACGATCTCGAACTTGCCGTCCTTGGTGGTGACCGGGAAGGAGGAGATCAGGCCGGCCGGGACGCCGTAGGAGCCGTCGGAGACGACACCCATGGAGGTCCAGTCGCCCTCGGCGGTGCCGTTGACCCAGGTGTGGACGTGGTCGATGGCGGCGTTGGCGGCCGAGGCGGCCGAGGAGGCGCCGCGGGCCTCGATGATGGCGGCGCCGCGCTTGGCGACGGTCGGGATGAAGTCGTTCTCCAGCCAGGCCAGGTCGCTGCCGACGGCCTCGAAGGCCGGCTTGCCGGCGATCTCGGCCTGGAAGACGTCCGGGTACTGGGTCGCGGAGTGGTTGCCCCAGATGGTGACGCGCTTGATGTCCGAGACCAGGGCGCCGGTCTTGGCGGACAGCTGGCCGACGGCGCGGTTGTGGTCCAGGCGGGTCATCGCGGTGAAGCGCTCGGCCGGGACGTCCGGGGCGTTGCGCTGGGCGATCAGGGCGTTGGTGTTGGCCGGGTTGCCGACGACCAGGACCTTGATGTCGTCCGCGGCGTGGTCGTTGATGGCCTTGCCCTGCGGGCCGAAGATACCGCCGTTGGCCTGCAGCAGGTCGCCGCGCTCCATGCCGGCGGTGCGCGGACGGGCGCCGACCAGCAGCGCGACGTTGGCGCCGTCGAAGGCCTCGTTCGGGTTGTCGGTGATCTTGATGTCGCGCAGCAGCGGGAACGCGCAGTCGACGAGCTCCATGGCGGTGCCCTCGGCGGCCTTCAGGCCCTGCGGGATCTCCAGGAGGCGCAGGTTCACCGGCACGTCGGCACCGAGCAGGTGGCCCGAGGCGATGCGGAAGAGCAGCGCGTAGCCGATCTGGCCGGCGGCTCCGGTGATGGTGACGTTGACGGGGGTGCGGGTCATTTCTACCTTCTCCAGCAAATCGCCAGGTGCCCCAGGCACACCGGCGCACTGGAGCCGAGGATGGTCTCTCGACATCGAGAGACCGGCGTCAGGTTATCGCAAAGGGAAGCGTACGCCGCGTGTGCGGGCGTGGCTGATGCGTCACAGACGCACCGCGGCCCCCGCCCCGCCCCCCGGGAGTCCGGGGGGGTGGGGCGGGGGCCGCGGCGGGCCGGACCGGTCGGCGCCCCGGCCGGTCGGTGCCGCCGGTCAGTGCTTGGGCCGGCCCATCAGCTGGCCGATGTTGTCCAGCAGCGGAATCTGCACCCACGGGTTCGGCTGGGCGACCAGGGTCAGCAGCACGATCGAGGCGCCCAGGAAGGTCAGCACGATCACGTCGGTGAAGCGGCTGCGCACCGCCAGCATCCCGACCTCGGGCAGCACCAGGCGCAGCACCGCGCCGAGCAGCACGCCGCCGCCGAGGATCAGCAGCCCGTACTTGAAGCCGTCCTTGAAGTCGGCGAACCAGGTGACCGCGAGGCCGGCGCCGACCACCAGCAGGACCAGCGTTATCGGCCACTGCCGGACCGGCAGGGCGTGCTCGCGTCCGAGGGCCGCGGCCGAGCCCTCGGGCGGCAGGGTGCCGGTGGTCTTCACCGGCCTGTGCCGGGACCGCGCCGGTCGCGGTTCAGTCATGTTCGCCGTCCCTGGGGTGTCAGATGCCGGCGCGGCGCTCGGCCGCCTCGACGATGTTGTTGAGCAGCATCGCGCGGGTCATCGGGCCCACGCCGCCGGGGTTCGGGGAGATCCAGCCGGCCACCTCGGCCACGCCCGGGTGGACGTCGCCGACGATCTTGCCCTCGCTGCGGCTGACGCCCACGTCCAGCACCGCGGCGCCCGGCTTGACGTCCTCCGGCTTGACCAGGTGCGGCACGCCGGCGGCGGCCACGATGATGTCGGCCTTGCGCAGGTGGGCGCTCAGGTCCCGGGTGCCGGTGTGGCACAGGGTCACCGTGGCGTTCTCGGAGCGGCGGGTCAGCAGCAGGCCGATCGAGCGGCCGACCGTGATGCCGCGGCCGACCACGACCACCTCGGCGCCGTTGATCTCGACGTCGTGGCGGCGCAGCAGCTCGACGATGCCCAGCGGGGTGCAGGGCAGCGGGCCGTCGATGCCCAGGGCGAGCCGGCCCAGCGAGGTCGGGTGCAGGCCGTCGGCGTCCTTGTCCGGGTCCATCAGCTCCAGGACCGGGTTCTGGTCCAGGCCCTTGGGCAGCGGCAGCTGGACGATGTAGCCGGTGCAGGACGGGTCGGCGTTGAGCTCGCGGACGACGTTCTCCACGTCCTCCTGGGAGGCGGTGGCGGGCAGCTCGCGCTGGATCGAGGCGATGCCGACCTCGGCGCAGTCCTTGTGCTTGCCGTTCACGTACCAGCGGCTGCCCGGGTCGTCACCGACCAGGACGGTGCCGAGGCCGGGCGTGACGCCCTTCGCCTTGAGGGCCGCCACGCGGGCGGCGAGTTCGGACTTGATCGCGGCGGCGGTGGCCTTGCCATCGAGAATCTGGGCAGTCATGACCCCATTCTCCCGGATCGCGGCAGGGTGCCGTACCACGGGCGGCCGGGTGCCGCGGCGGCGGCCGGTCGGACGGCCGGACGGGTACGGAACGTCCGTACCGCATTGCGGTTGCGCCACAGTCTCGACCCGGCGCCGGAACCGGCTGGACAGGGCGCTGCCGTCCGGATGACGATGTTGCCCGCATACCCTGCCGCAACCAGGCCCGGTGACGGGCCGACGGATACCGCGGCGGGGCGTATCCGGGGGAAAGAGCCAGTGATCCGACCACAGCAGTCCGAGCAGCCCGACCGCCGCAGCGCCGCGTCCGCCGCACTGCGCCCGTCCCGGTCCGCGCTCGCCCGTTCATCACGCTGCTGAGCCGGTCGTACCGCCCGCCACCGCCGCCGGGCTGTCACCGCGCCCCGATACCGTCCCGTGCTGTCGCCGACCCGACTCGCGACCGCACCAGGGGCCTCCGCCGTCCCGTCCCCGCGTCCCCGTAACTGCCCGGAGGCATCGATGAGTTACCCGCCCGACCCGAACAACCCGTACGGCCAGCCGCCGGCCGCCCCGGGCTACGGCTACCCGCAGCAGGCCCCGCCGGCCGCGTACGGCTACCCGCAGCAGCCCCCGGCGTACGGCTACGCGCCGGTGGCGCCGCCGCGCTCCATGCCGGGCCTGGTGATGACCGCCCGCGTCCTGCTGTTCGTCGTGGGCGGCGTGCAGGTCCTCCTCACGGGCCTGCTGCTGATCGTGGCCGCGAGCGCCAAGACGGTCGCCAACCAGCACAGCACCAGCAGCGACACCGCGATCTTCGGCAACGCGGCCGCGGGCGTGCTGCTGGTCCTCGGGATCCTGTACCTGCTCGCCTCGGTGCTCTCGATCACGCTCGGGGTGAAGTTCGGCAAGGGCGGCCCGGCGACCCGGATCACCACCATCGTGTACGGCTCGGTCGCCCTGCTGCTCGGTGCGCTCGTGACGATCAGCGCGATCACCGGGAGCACCCAGGCCCAGGCCGCGGGCAGCGGCTTCGGCGTGGTGGTCGGCGTGCTGTGGATCGGGATCTGCGTGCTGTGGATCGTCGCCATGAGCACCCGGGAGGGCGTCGACTGGTTCAACCGGCCGCGGTACTGACCGGCCCGTAGGAACCCCGCCCGTACCGCATGACAGAGCGGCCCGGCTCCCCTCGGGGGGCCGGGCCGCTCTGTCATGCCGTCACGTCATCAGTGGAAGAAGTGCCGCGCACCGGTGAAGTACATGGTCACGCCGGCCTCGGCGGCCGCCGCGACGACCTCCTCGTCGCGGATCGAACCACCGGGCTGGACGATGGCCCTGACCCCGGCGGCGATCAGGATCGCCGGGCCGTCCGCGAACGGGAAGAACGCGTCCGAGGCCGCGTACGCGCCCTTGGCCCGCTCGCCGGCCCGCTCGACCGCGAGCTTGCAGGAGTCGACCCGGTTGACCTGTCCCATGCCCACGCCGACCGAGGCGCCGTCCTTGGCCAGCAGGATCGCGTTGGACTTGACGGCCCGGCAGGCCCGCCAGGCGAAGGCCAGCTCGGCCAGCTCGGCCTCCGACAGCGCCTCGCCGGTGGCGAGCGTCCAGTTCGCCGGGTCGTCGCCCTCGGCGTGCACCCGGTCGGCGTCCTGCAGCAGCACGCCACCGGAGATCGGGCGGACCTCCTGGCGGTTGGCCGGGGCCTCGGGGGCGAGCAGCACCCGCAGGTTCTTCTTACGGGTCAGCACCTCCAGGGCGCCGTCCTCGTAGCCGGGGGCCACGACGACCTCGGTGAAGATCGGGGCGATCTGCTCGGCCAGCTCGACGGTGACCGGGCGGTTGACCGCGATGACGCCGCCGTACGCGGAGACCGGGTCGCACTCGTGCGCCTTGCGGTGCGCCTCGGCGACGTCGGCGCCGGTCCCGATGCCGCACGGGTTGGCGTGCTTGATGATCGCCACGGCCGGCTCGGCGTGGTCGTAGGCGGCGCGGCGGGCGGCGTCGGTGTCGACGTAGTTGTTGTACGACATCTCCTTGCCGTGCAGCTGCTGCGCGCCGGCCAGGCCGCCGGTGCCGTCGCTGTACAGCGCGGCGCCCTGGTGCGGGTTCTCGCCGTAGCGCAGCACGTTCTGCCGCTCCCAGGTCGAGCCCAGGAACTCGGGGAAGTGCTCGTCGCTCGGCGCGTAGCCGGCCTCGAACCAGGAGGCGACGGCCACGTCGTAGGCGGCGGTGTGGGCGAACGCGGCACCGGCCAGGCGCTTGCGGGTGGCCAGGTCGAAGCCGCCCTCGCGGACGGCCGTCAGCACGTCCTCGTAGCGGGCCGGGTCGACCACGACGGCCACCGAGGGGTGGTTCTTGGCGGCGGCGCGGACCATGCTCGGGCCGCCGATGTCGATCTGCTCGACGCACTCGTCCGGGGTGGCGCCGGAGGCGACGGTGGCCTTGAACGGGTAGAGGTTCACCACGACCAGGTCGAAGGGCTCGACGCCCAGCTCGGCCAGCTGCGCGCGGTGCGACTCCAGGCGCAGGTCGGCCAGCACACCGGCGTGCACGCGGGGGTGGAGCGTCTTCACGCGCCCGTCCAGGCACTCCGGGAAGCCGGTCAGCTCGGAGACCTCGGTCACCGGGACACCGGCGGCGGCGATCCGGCCGGCGGTGGAGCCGGTGGAGACGATGGCGACCCCGGCGGCGTGCAGGCCCTGGGCCAGCTCCTCCAGACCGGTCTTGTCGTACACGCTGATCAGCGCGCGACGGATCGGACGGACGTTCTCCGAAACGGGCGTGGTGGTGGAGCTGGCACTCATGCCGGGATCCATACCTTTCGGTCCTCGATGCGGTGACCCTCGCGGGCCAGCCGGCCCACGACGTCGACGAGCAGCTTGCGCTCGACAGTCTTGATGCGCTCGTGCAGCGCGTCGCCGCCATCGGCGTGGTCGGCGTCGACGACCTCGACGACGCCCTGCGCGATGATCGGCCCGGTGTCCACGCCGGCGTCGACCAGGTGGACGGTGCAGCCGGTGACCTTCACGCCGTACGCGAGCGCGTCGGTGACGCCGTGGGCGCCGGGGAAGGCGGGCAGCAGTGCGGGATGGGTGTTGACGATCCGCCCGGCGAAGGCGGCGATGAACTCGGGGCCGAGGATCTTCATGAATCCGGCCGTGACCACCAGGTCCGGCTCGTACTCGGCGACGGAGGCGGTCAGCGCGCGGTCCCAGGCGGCCCGGTCCGGGAAGTCCTTCACCCGGTGGACGAAGGTCGGCAGGCCCGCCTTCGCGGCGCGCTCCAGGCCGGCGATCCCGTCCCGGTCCGCCCCGACGGCGAGGACCTCGGCGCCGTAGGCCGGATCCGCGACGGCGTCCAGCAGCGCCTGCAGGTTGGTTCCGGAGCCGGAGACCAGCACCACCAGGCGAGCCGGTCCGGACGTACGGGGCGGGAAGTGCTGGGCGGGGGCGGCGGCCACTGCGCGATTCTCCGTAGGTCGGGCGCCGTGCGCTGGTACGTCCACCGGCGGTGGGGCCACTACGAACGGCAGGTCGAGCGAGGGGGAACACCAGGAAAACCCGCCGCGACGCGGGCCCCGGGAACCGATGTGAGCTGCTGACCGTCACCACGATAACGGCTGGTCGGACGGCCTCCGAACCCTCCCGGCGGCGCTACGCGCGTAGTTGAGACGGGGATCTCCTCGGGCCCACCGCACCGGAGTTGTGCCCGGCCCGGCAGGGGGCCGACCGGGCCCGGGCACCGGCCCGCCGGTCGGTCGGCGAACGGCTGCGGGATCATTGGGGGGCGCGGGAGACCGCGCCGACCGCGCCGGCCGCGGGACCGCGACGACCGCGGGCCCCGGCCCGGCTCCCGCCGAGCTCCGGCCGAGCTCCGACCGACAAGGATTGGCTGAACCCATGAGCAGCGGCGACGACACCGACGAGCGCAACCCCTTCGCGCCGCCGCCGGCGGACGCCCCGGACCAGCCGTGGCAGCCGCGCAGCCCCTGGACCGGCGGGGACGGCTCCGGCGGCCAGGGTGGCGAGCGCCCGCAGCTCCCGCCGCCGTGGGGCTCCGGCCAGGGCGAGGGCGGGCCCGGTCGGCGGCCCCCGGCCCCGCAGCCGCCCCGGCTCGACCCCACGAACCCGGCCCACCGCCGGGCCCGCAACGCCGCGCTGGCCGGGCCGTTCGCGCTGGTCTGCCTGTTCACGGGGTTCCACTGGATCGCCCTGCTGGTCGGGGTGCTCGGCATCGTCTGGGGCGTCGCCGCCCTGCGGAGCCCGCGGCCCGCCCCGGGCGCGGCCGGTGCGCCGGCGGGTCCGGCCGCCACGGCGAGCCCGGTCGGCCCGGTCGGCCCGGTCGGCCCGGTCCGTGGGGGCTCGGCGCCGAACCCGCTCGTCCCGGCCGCGCTCGCCGGGATCCTGACCGGTGCGATGACCGTCGTGGTCGCCACCTCGGTGATCGGCCTCAACTACCACTACCGCGCGTACGTCACCTGCGTCCGCGACTCGCTGACCTCCGTCGGAGCCCAGAACTGCGACCGCTACGCGCCGCAGTGGTACGTGGACTTCACCGGGAACGCCGAGTAGCCCGGGCGGCCCGCCCGCGCGACGGTCCGTCAGTCGAGCGGGTCCGCCTCCGGCTCCGCGGGCTCGCGGGCGGGCCCCGACAGGTGCAACACGAGGGCGTACGTACGGGCGCGCAGTCGCAGTGCGCCCCGGTGTGCCTGCCGCGCGAGCCTCGCGTACACGCCCCCGCCGTCCGCGGGGGCGAGCACCAGGTGCCGGACGAGCAGGGCGCCCGGGACGGCCACCAGCGCGAACCAGCCCGCCGCCGCCAGGCCCGCCGACCACGGCACCGGCCCCAGCCGGGCCATCCGCCCGCCCGCCAGCGCCCCGCCGGACAGCCAGCCCAGCAGCGCCGCCCCCGCCCCCACCACGAGGGCCGCCGCCAGCGCGGCCGTCACCGTCGCGGCGGGCGGCCAGGGCCCGGCGCCCTCCTCGTCGCCTCCGGTCGCCCCGGCCGGGCCCCGCCGGCCCGCCGCCGCCCGGCCGAGCAGCACCGCCGGCACCACCCCGGCCAGCAGCGGCAGCACCAGCGCCGCCCACCGCCAGCCGCCCGGGCCGTCGGCCGGCAGCAGCGCGAACAACGGGAACTCCGGCACCGGCCCCAGCGCCGTACCGTCCGGCGACACCACCGTCCCGGCGCCCACCGCGAACCCGGGGCCCAGCGCGTACGCCGCGCCCCACAGCACCGCGTTCGGCAGCAGCACCAGCGCGAGCAGCGACAACCCCAGCAGCGCGGCGGACCCTCGCCCCAGCAGCGCCATCCCGCGGCCGCCGCCGGTCGCCGCGTCCAGCACCGCCGACAGGGCCACCAGCACCCCACCCGCGGCGACCAGCCCGGCCCCGGCCGCCAGCGCCGCGGCACGCACCACCGCCGCGCCGCCGGTCGGACGGCACGGCGACGGGAGGCGGTCCAGCGGGGAGCCGGCGAACGGGCCGCCCGCGGCGTCGACCGATCGGACCCCGGCAGCCGTCGCGAGGGCCGCCACCAGCGCGACCACCAGGACGTCCGGCACCACCCTGCTGCGGAACAGCCCGGCGCCCGCACCGTGCAGCGCGACCGCGACCGCCACCGCGCAGTAGCCCGCCCACAGGGCCACCGGCCCGCCCCAGCGCGAGCGCAGTCCGCGCCGGGCCGCCACTGCGGCGCCGGCCCGGTGCAGCCGGACCACGGCCAGGACACCCAGCAGCAGCGGAGTGACGGTCAGTGGGGTGTCCGCCTCCCCGCGCAGCACCGGCGCGCCGTGCCCGAGCAGCCAGAGGACCCCCGCCAACCGGGGGGCAGCGGCCGCGCCGTCGTCCGCGTACGGCGTCACCACCCACAGGCCGAACACCGGCGCCCCGACCACCGCCAAGCCGACCAGCGCCGTCCGCACCCCCGCCAACAGGTCGGCCAGCGCGGGGCGTCCGCCCAATTCTCCCGGCGCCTCCAGGATCGGACGGCCCATCAGCTGCGTCATGCGCCACATCGTGCCAAGGCGACTCGCCATGCTCCGTGAAGCGGCAAACCGCCGCCGTGTCCCAGATTATTGGCTTATGCGCATTTTCAGACCCTGCCCCCGCACCGTCGGCACCCCGGCCCGGAGTGTCTGATGACCACGCCGCCGACCGCGGACTCCCCCACCCCCGAGCGCCACCGCGACCCCGCCCGCGCCGACCACGCCCCGGCGCGCCTGCTGCGGAAACTGACTCCCCGTGAGGCCCAGACCCTCGCCCACCTCGCCGCCGGCCACGACCTCCCCCGCACCGCCGCCTCCCTCGGCGTCACCCCCACCACCGCCCGCAGCTACCTCCTGCGCGCCATGCGGAAGCTCGGCGCCTCCAGCCAGGCCGAGGCCGTCACCCTCGCCGCGGGCTCCCTGCCGTACGTCCCGCCCCCGGGCCCGGCGAACTTCGCCGGCCTCACCCCGTCCTCCCTCGGCCCCGTCTCCTCCAACGGCCGGCCGACCGCCTACGGCGCAGCCGCACCGACCGCCGCGCAGGCGTCGGGGCGCCCCGACGCCGTGGGCGCGCCGGACGGGCTCCCGGTCTCCGGGAGCAGCGCCGGACGCGACGCCGGACGCGACGGCAACGCCCGCGTGGCGCCGGCCGGGCCGACGGCGGCGCCCCCGCCCGCGAACCCCCGGGCCGCGGCCCCCACGGTCCCGGACCGGGAGGAGGCGCCCACGGGCGACGGGCGGGGCCCGGCCACCGGCGCCCGACGCGGCCGGTCGGCGCAACGCGCCCGGCAGGAGCGCGGAGACACGGCGCACACGCCCGCGCGCGGGCGTCCGGCCACCCGTCCCGACCGTGCCACCCCGCCGAACCGCCCCGACACCGCTCCGGCAGCCGACGAGGGGCCGCGCACCGGCGCCGTCAGCGGCCCGGCACCGTCGGCCGCCGCACGGCGAGGACGACGGGGCCGAACGGCACCGGTCGTCGCGACTACGGCACCGGTCGTCGCGAAGGAGACCGCACCGGCCGAGACGGCGGCCCACGGGAGAAGCGGTGCCGCGGACGAGGACGGACCGCAACCGGCCGACGTCGGCCGCGCGCAGCAGGCCGCCCGGGAGGAGCGCGACGGCACGGCCGGAGCTCCCACTCCGGAGCACCGGCGACGCCCCTCCGCCGACCGCACGGCCCCCTCGGGCGCCGTACCGGACCGCGAGGAGCCGACGGGGACTCCCCGGGCCGCCACGGCCACACCCGGTCGGCCGCCCGCGTCCTCCGCCGACGGGCCGGACCGGGCGGGCTCCGCGCACCCGGCGAGGCGCGGCGACGTGGCTGCGGAGGTCCGGGCCGCCACCACGGCGGAGGGGCCGCAGCGCCCCTCCGACGGCGGCCGCGTGCAGCCGGGTCCGGACACGCCCCCGTCCGCAGCGGCCGGGCGTGACCGGGCGCGCCCGGAAGCGGGTGGCACCGCGGCGGGCAGCGAGCAGCCCCCCGCGGGCACGGACGGGCACGGCGGACCGGCGCACACGCCCCCGCCCGCATCGGTCGCGGACGGGAGCGCCCGGCCGCCCGAGCGGCACCGCGACCCGTCGCCGGCCGTCTCGCCGGCCGTCCCGCCCGCCGCACCGCTCCCCGCCGACCTCCCGGCGCCGACCTTCGAGGAGCTGTACGAATCGGCGCACACCCGCCTGGTGCAGCAGGCGTTCCTGCTGACCGCCTGCCGCCACCGCGCGGTGCACTGTGTGCGGCGGGCCTTCGGGGAGGCGCGGCGCAGGTGGCCCGCGGTGGCCGGATCGGGTGATCCGGAGGGGTGGGTGCGGCTGCGGGCGTTCGAGCTGGCGCTGTCGCCGTGGCACCGGGGCGGGCCGCGGCGGGCGCACGCGTGGAGCCTTCCGCACCGGCGGATCAAGGTGCGGCCGGCGGACGAGTCGCAGGCGGTCCTGCCGGACCACGACCGGCTGACCGACCGGGACCGCGCGTTGCTGAAGGCGCTCAAGCGCCTGTCGCGGCCGCAGCGCCGGGCGCTGGTGCTGCACGACGGCCTGGGGCTGACGGCGGCGGCCATCGCCGTGGAGGTGGAGTCGACGCAGGCGGCCGCCGAGGGGCGGGTGTGGACGGCCCGGACGGCGCTGGCGCTGTGGGTGCCGGACCTGGTGGGCCCGGATCCGGCGGCGCCGGGGTTCGCGGACGGGCTGAGCCTGCTGCTGCACCGGGCGGCGGTCCGGGGTTGCCCCCAGCCGCACCGCTCGCCGATCCCGGTGCTGCGGGCCCGGCATCGGTTGTGGACGGCGAGCCGAACGGGCGCGGCGGCGCTGCTGACGGTGGCGGTGGGCGGGGCGACGCTGGCGACCCTGGCGGGGGTGCGGCCTGCGGTGCTGTTCCGGCCGTCGGATCCGCCGACGCCCTCGCTGTGCCTGCCGGTCGGCGAGGCGCAGGAGCCGGGCGTGCCGGTGCTGCCGGGCGGGGCACCGAACGGGATCAGCAGCCTGTGGTGCAGCCCGGCGCCGGGGCTGGAGGCGGTGCTGGTGGAGCCGCACACCCAGGCGGTCGCGCGCTGGGAGCTCCCGGCGGCGGCAAGGGGAGCGGACGCCCCGCCGCCGCGGGGGCCGGCGGTCTGCCGGATGTGGTCGCCGCTGCCCTGCACGACGGGGCCGACGGGTCACTGAGGGACAGGCGCCCGGGAGAAGGATCGCCGAGAGACGGGCCGCCGAGAACAGGCGAGCGCCCCCGCCCGGGGAGGGCGGGGGCGCTCGCTGCGCTTCGGCGCGGGGATCAGGCCTGGGCGGCGATGATCTCGCGGGCCAGGCGGGCGGTCTCGGACGGCGTCTTGCCGACCTTGACACCGGCGGCCTCCAGGGCCTCCTTCTTCGCCTGGGCGGTGCCCGAGGAGCCGGAGACGATGGCGCCGGCGTGGCCCATGGTCTTGCCCTCGGGGGCGGTGAAGCCCGCGACGTAGCCGACGACCGGCTTGGTCACGTTCGCCTTGATGAAGTCCGCGGCACGCTCCTCGGCGTCGCCACCGATCTCACCGATCATGACGATGATCTCGGTCTCCGGGTCCTCCTGGAAGGCCTTGAGAGCGTCGATGTGGGTGGTGCCGATGACCGGGTCGCCACCGATGCCGACGGCCGAGGTGAAGCCGATGTCGCGCAGCTCGTACATGAGCTGGTACGTCAGGGTGCCGGACTTCGAGACCAGGCCGATCTTGCCGGAGGTGGTGATGTCGGCCGGGATGATGCCGGCGTTCGACTGTCCGGGGCTGATCAGACCGGGGCAGTTCGGGCCGATGATGCGGGTCTTGTTGCCCTTGGCACCGGCGTGCGCCCAGAAGGCGGCGGTGTCGTGCACCGGAACGCCCTCGGTGATGACGACGGCCAGGCCGATCTCGGCGTCGATGGCCTCGACGACGGCGGCCTTGGTGAAGGCCGGCGGCACGAAGAGGACCGAGACGTCGGCGCCGGTCTTCTCCATCGCCTCGGCGACGGAGCCGAAGACCGGGATCTCGGTGCCGTCGACGTCGACCGTGGTGCCGGCCTTGCGCGGGTTGACACCGCCGACGATCTGGGTGCCGGAGGCGAGCATGCGGCGGGTGTGCTTCATGCCCTCGGCGCCGGTCATGCCCTGGACGATGACCTTGCTGTCCTTGGTAAGGAAGATAGCCATGGTGTTAAGTCCCCTTCCTTACTTGTTGGCCAGCTCGGCGGCGCGGTCAGCGGCGCCGTCCATGGTGTCCACGCGCTGGACCAGCGGGTGGTTGGCGTCGTCGAGGATCTTGCGACCCAGCTCCGCGTTGTTGCCGTCCAGGCGGACGACCAGCGGCTTGGAGACGTTCTCGCCCTTGCTCTCCAGGAGCGCGAGGGCCTGGACGATGCCGTTGGCGACCGCGTCGCACGCGGTGATGCCACCGAAGACGTTGACGAAGACCGACTTGACGTCGGGGTCGCCCAGGATGATCTCCAGGCCGTTCGCCATGACCTCGGCGGACGCGCCGCCACCGATGTCGAGGAAGTTGGCGGGCTTGACGCCGCCGTGCTTCTCACCGGCGTAGGCGACCACGTCGAGGGTGCTCATGACGAGGCCCGCGCCGTTGCCGATGATGCCGACCTGGCCGTCGAGCTTGACGTAGTTCAGGCCCTTGGCCTTGGCGGCGGCCTCCAGCGGGTTGGCCGCGGCCTTGTCCTCCAGGGCCTCGTGCTCGGGCTGGCGGAACTCGGCGTTCTCGTCCAGGGAGACCTTGCCGTCGAGGGCGATGATCTTGCCGTCACCGGACTTGATCAGCGGGTTGACCTCGACGAGGAGGGCGTCCTCCTTGATGAAGACGGTCCACAGCTTCTGCAGGACCTCGGCGACCTGGTCGGCGATCTCGGCCGGGAACTTCGCCGCGGCGACGATCTCGGCGGCCTTCTCCGGGGTGCAGCCCTCGTTGGCGTCGACCGGGATCTTGGCGAGCGCCTCGGGGTTCTGCTCGGCGACGACCTCGATCTCCACGCCGCCCTCGACGCTGGCCATGGCCAGGAAGGTGCGGTTGGTGCGGTCCAGCAGGAACGAGACGTAGTACTCGTCCTTGATGTCCGCGGTCTGGGCCAGCATCACCTTGTGAACGGTGTGGCCCTTGATGTCCATGCCGAGGATCTGCTCGGCCTTGGCGACGGCGTCCGCCGGGTCGGCGGCGAGCTTGACGCCACCGGCCTTGCCTCGGCCACCCACCTTCACCTGAGCCTTGACGACGGCGCGGCCGCCGAAGCGCTCCGCGATGGCGGCAGCGTCTGCGGCGGTCTCGATGACATCGCCGTCAAGCACGGGCACGCCGTGCTTGGCGAAGAGGTCCCTCGCCTGGTACTCGAACAGGTCCACGTGTTTGTCCTTGTTCGTGGTCGCGGATTGTGTCTCTACGAGCGTGCCACGGCAGGATCTTCGCTGCGGGTCGTCGGGGCGGTGCGGGTACGCAGAGGTACGGCCTTGCGGCCCACACAGCCACGGGCGCACACGTCAATCAACACGCGCGTCACGTCCGTCTGGCAGGTTATCCCCGTGGGACGGGACTGTTCCGCCCGGGGGCCTGCCCGTCTTGGGTGAGAACCGTCACAGACACCCTAGAGCGTCCCGGTGAACGTCCCGTCCACCGATCGGGTGGATTCCCGCGTCCGGGTGAATCCGTCACACCCCCTGGTCAGGCACCGGGATCGGACGCTTCTCGATGGCCGCGGCCATGATCCCGGGGAAGGCGTCCGGGGTGCAGGCGAAGGCCGGCGCGCCGAGGGCGGCCAGAGCGGCGGCGTGCGCGTGGTCGTAGGCGGGCGCACCTTCGTCGGAGAGCGCGAGCAGGGCGATGAACTGGACGCCGGCCGCCTTCATCGCGGCGACCCGCTTGAGCATGCCGTCCCGGATGCCGCCCTCGTAGAGGTCGCTGATCAGCACGACGACGGTCTCGGAGGGGCGGGTGATCCTCGACTGGCAGTAGGCGAGCGCGCGGTTGATGTCGGTGCCGCCGCCGAGCCGCGTCGCGAACAGGACGTCCACCGGGTCGGTGAGCTGCTCGGTGAGGTCGACCACCGAGGTGTCGAAGACGACCAGCCGGGTGTCCAGGGTGCGCATCGAGGCGAGCACCGCGCCGAAGACCGCCGAGTGCACGACCGAGGACGCCATCGAGCCCGACTGGTCGATGCAGAGGATGACGTCCTTCTTCACCGCGCGCTGGGCGCGGGCGTAGCCCACCAGCCGCTCGGGGACGACGGTGCCGTGCTCGGGCAGGTAGTTCTTCAGGTTGGCCCGGATCGTCCGGTCCCAGTCGATGTCGCGGTGCCGGGGGCGGTCGACCCTGGCGCTGCGGTCCAGGGCGCCGCCCACGACGGCCCGGGTGCGGTCGGCGAGCCGGCGCTCCAGGTCGGCGACCACCTTGCCGACCACCGCCCGGGCGGACTCCCGGGTGGTCTCGGGCAGCGCGTGCTTCAGCGAGAGCAGGGTGCCGACCAGGTGGACGTCCGGTTCGACGGCCTCCAGCATCTCCGGCTCCAGCAGCAGCCGGTCCAGTCCGAGCCGGGTGATCGCGTCCTGCTGCATCAGCTGGACGACGGTGGACGGGAAGTACGCGCGGATGTCGCCCAGCCAGCGGGCCACCTGCGGGGCCGAGCCGCCCAGTCCGGCGCTGCGGCGGCCGCCGCGGCCCGCCCGGCCGCCGTCCTCGGGCGCGCCGCGGTAGAGCGCGGCGAGGGCGCCGTCCATCGCGGCGTCCCGGCCGCGCAGGGTGCAGCCCGTGCCGTCGGCCTCGCCGCCGAGCACCAGCCGCCAGCGGCGCAGCCGTTCGTCGGTCGTGGGCGTTGCCATCTCGTCCTCCTCCTTCAGCGGATGTCGGGTGGTGCGGGTGTCGGTGGTGCAGGTGGCGGGCGTGCCGGGCGGGCCGGGCGTGAGGCGTGCCGGGCGGGCCGGGTGCCGGGTACCGGGCGGGTCAGGTGTCACGGCCGGTGGCCTGCCGGGGGATCCTCGGGCGGACACCGAGCAGCAGCGCCACCACCGGGACGGCGGCGTCGGCGCGGGCCCGGTCCAGCTCGCCCACCGGGGCAGGATCCGCCGGTGGTTCGCCGAGCGGGCCGGCCGCGACCCGGCCGCCGATGGTCGTCCGCACGCCCGCCTCCAGCCCGGCGAAGGTACGGCGCAGCAGCGGCAGGACGTCGGTGAAGGCCTCGCCGCTCACCCCGGTCAGCCACTCGTCCAGCAGGGCGAGCAGCCGGGGGTCGTGCAGCAGCAGGGCGCCGCCGCCGGCCAGGAAGCCCTCGACCCAGCCGGCCGCGTCCACCGGGGCGTTGGCGACGGACAGGACCAGCCGCAGGCGGCGGCCGGCCTCCTCGGAGTCGAGCCGGCCGTCGTCCAGCAGCAGCCGGACGGCCCGGCCGCGGAGCAGGCCGGGGGCGCCGGTCGCCGGGCCGCCGGACGGCTCGCGGGCGGCCAGCGAGCGCAGGGCGGCGGCCCAGCGGTCGGCCAGGCCGACCGGACCGTCGGGAGCGCCCGGGGCACCGGAACCGGCAGGGGTGTCCGGGGCGTCGGCGTCGACCGGCTCCGGTGCGGCGGAGCTGCCCCGGGGCCCGGCGGAGGTCAGCAGGCCGATTGCGCCGTGCACCTCGTCGAGGCGGCCGCGCATCGCCGCCGCGTTCTCGGCGTCCAGCCCGACGCATGCGGGCGGCAGGCCGACGCAGACCCGCTCGGCCAGGCCGGCCGCCGCCCCGGCGAGCGCGCCGTGGTCGGTGCCGCGCACGTCGCCGTAGCGCAGCGCCCGGACCAGTGCGGGCAGCGCGCCCGCCAGGTGCACGACGTCGGTGTCCAGGGCCGCGCAGTCGGCGAGCGCCCGCATCACGGCGGGCAGCGCGTCGGACAGCCCGGCCAGCAGGCAGGTCTCCACCAGGCCGGTCAGCTCGGCGAGTTCGACGGCGGCGCGGGCGGTGCCGACCGCCTTGCCGGTCGCCGCGCCCTCGACCGTGGTGCCCCACTGGGCGGCCTCGGCGATCCGGACCGCGAACTCCGGCTGCCAGCACAGCCGCCAGCTCTCCCGGAACGTCCCGGTCGAGTTGACCGGGGAACGGGCCGGCACGCCCCAGTCCACGCCCAGCAGCCGCAGCCGGTGCAGCAGTCGGGAGCGGGCCGCGTCGGTCTCCTTGCGCAGGTCGAGGTCGACGTCCTTCGGCGCGGCCTCGGGCTTGAGCCGCAGCGAGCGCTGCAGCCGGGCCAGGTCGCGCTGCAGCGGCACCGCCGGTGCGGCGTCCGGCACCTCGCCGAGCGCGTCGCCGACCACCAGGCGGTCCCGGACCAGCTCCAGGGCGACGTCCGAGCCCTCGCAGAGCACCGCGCGGACGGCGTCCAGGGTCTCGGTCAGCCCGGCGAGCGGGCGGCCGCGCAGCACGGCCAGGGTCTCGGCGAGCCGGACCGCCTCGATGACGTGGGCGGAGGAGACCGGGTGGTCCTCGGCGCGCAGCAGGTCGGCGGCCCGGGTGAGCCAGCGCGGCACCGGGTCGCCGTCGGTGGTGAACAGGTGGTGGTACCAGCCGGGCGACTGCACGCCCGCGCCGTACCCGGTCGACTGGGAGAGCCTGCGGTGCGTCCACGGCACCCAGGTGATGTCCGTGCGCACCTTCTTCGGCAGCCCGGCGAGCAGTGCCCGGTCGTGCGCGACGGTGGGCATGGCCGCCAGCGCGGGGACGTGGAAGGCCCCGCAGACCACGGCGATCCGCCGGTGCCCGGCGCGGCGGGCGGCGCGGATCCGTCCGCGCATGTACGCCTCGCGCAGCAGGTCCCGGCGGGACTCGAAGAGCCCTTCGGCGCGCAGCGCGCCCATCGCCTCGGCGACGGCGGCGAACGGGGCCAGCGCGTCGGCGCCGGGCGTGCGGTGCTCGACCACGTCCTCCCACCAGCGCTCCGGGTCGTCGTGCCCGGCCGCCTCGGCGAGCAGCGCCACCGGGTCGGCGGGGAGCCCGTCGGCGTCGTCGGTACCGGGCGCGTCCCCGGGATCGGGCCCGTCGCCGCATTCGGCCGCGTCCTCGGGAGCGGCCGCGAAGCCGTACCCGGCGGGCAGGTCGATGAAGTGCACCGGCAGGTCGTGCTCGACGGCGTGCCGGATCGCCACCCACTCCGGGGAGAACTCGGCGTACGGCCAGAAGGCGGCCTTCGCCGGGTCGTCCACCGCGTGCGCGAGCAGCGCGACCGGCGGGACCAGGTCCTTCTCGGCGGCCAGGTGGACGATGCCGTCAGCCTCCGGCGGGCCCTCGATCAGCACCGCGTCCGGCTGCCACTGCGTCAGCGCGGCGGCCACCGCCCGGGCGGAGCCGGGGCCGTGGTGGCGGACGCCGAGCAGGGCGACCTCGGCGGCGCTCATGCCGCCACCCCGCTGCCCTCGGCGGGCGCTCCGCGCAGCCGGCACCGCCCGACGGTCCGCTCTCCCCCGCCCCCGGGCCGGGAGCACTCCCGTCGCCCGTTCATGCCGTCACCTCGCGGGCGGCCCGGTAGAAGTCCTTCCAGCCGTCGCGCTCGCGCACCACCCCTTCGACGTACTCGCGCCAGACCGCCTGGTCCGCCACCGGGTCGCGGACGACGGCGCCGAGGATGCCGGCCGCCACGTCCCCGGCGCGCAGCACGCCGTCGCCGAAGTGGGTGGCCAGGGCCACGCCGTTGGTGACCACCGAGATCGCCTCGGCGGTGGAGAGGGTGCCGCTCGGGGTCTTGACCTTCGTCCGGCCGTCCACCGTGATGCCGGCCCGCAGCTCCCGGAAGACGGTCACCACGCGCCTGATCTCCTCGGCGCCGCCGGGCAGTTCGGGCAGTTCCAGGGAGCGCCCGAGCTGGTGGACCCGGCGGGTGACGATGTCGACCTCCTCCTCCAGCGAGCCCGGCAGCGGCAGCACCACCGTGTTGAAGCGGCGGCGCAGC
The DNA here is from genome assembly GCF_040303045.1 of Kitasatospora sp. NPDC096140. Taxonomy (NCBI): domain Bacteria; kingdom Bacillati; phylum Actinomycetota; class Actinomycetes; order Kitasatosporales; family Streptomycetaceae; genus Kitasatospora; species Kitasatospora sp. NPDC096140. The sequence continues at coordinate 145,346 of NZ_JBEOUW010000004.1, read as the reverse complement.
GCGCTGGAGAGCTCGTTGACCCCGCGGTCGCGGTCGTTCGCGGTGGCGATCACGTTGAAGCCGCGCACCGCCTGCGTCTCGGTCCCCAACTCCGGTACCGGGAGCGTCTTCTCGGACAGGATGGTGATCAGGGCGTCCTGGACGTCGGCCGGGATGCGGGTCAGCTCCTCGACCCGGGCGATCCTGCCGTCGGCCATCGCCCGCATCAGCGGCGAGGGCACCAGGGCGCCCGGGCCGGGGCCGCGGGTCAGCAGCTGGGCGTAGTTCCAGCCGTACCGGACGGCCTCCTCGGGGGTGCCCGCGGTGCCCTGCACCAGCATCGTGGAGTCGCCGCTGATCGCGGCGGCCAGGTGCTCGGACACCCAGGTCTTCGCGGTGCCGGGCACGCCGAGCAGCAGCAGCGCGCGGTCCGTCGCCAGGGTCGTCACGGCGACCTCGACGACGCGGCGCGGGCCGATGTACTTGGGGGTGATCCGGGTACCGTCCGGCAGTTCGCCGCCGAGCAGGTACGTCGCCACGGCCCATGGCGACAGCTTCCAGCGCTCGGGGCGCGGACGGTCGTCCTGCGCGGCCAGGGCGGCCAGTTCGCCGGCGAAGGCGTCCTCGGCGTGCTGCCGCAGAACGTCGGTCATGGGGGCTCCTTCGGGTCGGCCGCCGGGTGCACGGGTGCCACGGCGGCGGGATGATCGGGGGGAGCCAGGTCGGCGTCCCGGCCTGTGGGAACCACCCTGCACCGACCCACTGACAACGCCCGGCGGCCCGCGGGAGGCCCGGGATGAGGCCCGCGGGAGGCCCGGGTGGAGGCCCGCGGACGGGCAGTCAGCCACTGTCAGTGCCGCCGCCTACGGTCGGTCGCATGGAGGAACGCTGGAGCACCGAACACGTCCTGTCCCTGGCGCCTGACGCCGCGTCGCAGAAGGCGGCGGGCAAGCTCTCCTCGCCCGCGTCGTGGTCCGGCGCCGGCACCGACGGCACCGCGCTCTGGGGCGAGTGCAGGGGCAGCGGCCGCACGCCGTACCGCACCGTGATCGAACTCGCCACGCCCGCCTACCAGTGCAGCTGCCCCAGCCGGAAGTTCCCGTGCAAGCACGCGCTCGGGCTCCTCCTGCTGTGGAGCGGCTCCCCCGGGGCCGTCCCGGCCGCCGAGCCCGCCGACTGGGCGGCGGACTGGCTCACGTCCCGCCGGGAGCGCGCCGAGAAGCGTGCGACGGCTCCGGTCGACCCGGAGGCCGCCCGCCGCCGGGCCGAGAAGCGCGGCGCCCGGGTCGCGGCCGGCGCGGCCGAGCTGAGGCTGCGCCTGGCCGACCGGATCCGGCACGGCCTGGCCGACCGGTCCACCGCCGGCCCGTGGGAGGAGGTCGCCGCCCGGATGGTCGACGCGCAGGCCCCCGGCCTGGCCGCCCGGGTCCGCGAGCTCGACACCGTCCCGCAGGAGCGGCTGCTGGAGGAGTACGCGATGCTCCACCTGCTCGCCACCGCCGCCACCCGGGTCGACGAACTGCCCGCCGAGCTGGCCGCGACCGTCCGCGCCCGGGTCGGCTACACCCTGGACGCCGCCGAGGTGCTGGCCGGCCCCACCGTCCGCGACCGCTGGCTGGTGCTCGGCAGCCGCACGGTGCCGATGGAGGGGGGCTCCGACGACCGGCTCACCACCCGCCGGGTCTGGCTGCGCGGCGCCAAGACCGGCCGTCCGGCCCTGCTGCTGGCCTTCGGCCGCCCCGGCCAGGCCCCCGACCTCGCCCTGCCCACCGGCCACCTGCTGGAGGCCGACCTCGCCTACCACCCCGGCGCCCGCCCGCTGCGCGCCGCCCTCGGCACCCGCTACGGCGCGCCCGAGGCCGGCCCGGCCGACCCGCCCGCCGGGCTCACCGTCGCCGAGGCGACGGCCGGCTACGGCACCGCCGTCGCCGACGACCCGTGGCTGGAGGCCTGGCCGACCGTCCTCGGCGACGTCGTCCCGGTCCGCGCCCCGGACGGCTGGTACCTGACGGACGGCCGGCACACCGTGCCCGTCCACGCCCCGACCGTCCCGGAGGCGGCGCTGTGGCGACTGGCCGCGGTCTCCACCGGCCGCCCGCTGACGGTCTTCGGCGAGTACGGCCACCAGGGCTTCGCACCGGTCACCGCCTGGCCCGTCGGGCACCGGCCGGTCGGCCTCACCAACCCCTAGGAGCACCGAGAATGACGATCACCCAGGACCCGTGGGAGACCCTGCACACCAGCGCCCTGCTCGGCACCGACCGCCGCCCGCTCCCGGCCACCGTCCTGCCGCTCGCCGACGCCGTGGACACCGCCGACCAGGCCACCGCCCTGCTGGAGCTGGCCGCCCTCGCCACCGTCCGCCGCCGGGCGGGCGCGCTGCCCGTGCCGGCTGCCGAAGCGCCCGGCCCGCCCGCGCCCGGGGACACCCGCCCGGAGCTGCCCGAACCGGCCGCCCGCCGGCTGGCGGTGCTGCTGGCCGGCCGCACCGGCGGCGGAGGCGGCGGCACCCTGGCCAACCTCACCGAGTTGCTGCCGCAGTGGCTCGCCACCGCCCGCGCCCGGGGCCTGCGGCCGCCCGCCGCGCTGGTGCCCGGCCTGCTCGACGCCGCCCGCGCACGCAGCGAACTGCGCTCCGACGCCGTCGCGTTGGCCGGTCCGCTGGGCCGCTGGCTGGCCGGGCGGAACCCCGACTGGCGGTTCGTGCTGCGCACCACCGCCCAGGAGCCGGCCCGGGAGCAGGACGACCCGGCCGACCACCAGCTGTGGCACGAGGGCCTGTTCGCCGAGCGCGTCACCCACCTCACGCTGCTGCGCCGCCACGACCCGGCGGCCGGCCTGGAACTGCTGCGCAGCACCTGGTCCACCGAGCGCGCCGAGGACCGCCTGCTCTTCCTGGACGCCCTCCAGGACGGCCTGTCCCCCGCCGACGAGCCGTTCCTGGAGGCCGCCCTCGGCGACCGCAGCAAGAACGTCCGCGCCACGGCCGCCGAACTGCTCTCCACCCTGCCCGGCTCCGCCCTGGCGGGCCGGATGGCCGGCCGGGCGCGGGCCGCCGTACGCCTCGCCGGGACGGGCACCCACCTGCTGGTCACCCCGCCCGCCGAGTGCGACGCGCAGATGCAGCGCGACGGCATCACGCCCAAGTCCCCCACCGGGCGCGGTGAACGGGCCTGGTGGTTCGGCGAGGTGGTGGCCGCGGCGCCGCTCGCGCTCTGGCCGGAGAGCACCGGGCTGACGCCCGAGCAGCTGCTCGCCCTGCGGGTCGGCGACAGCATGGACGAGACCGACAGCAGTTGGGCCGACGACCTGCGGGAGGCCTGGGCGCGCGCCGCCGTCCGCCAGCACGACGCCGCCTGGGCCCGGGCGCTGCTCGGCCCGGCGCCGGTCCCGCCCACCCGGGGTGCCGGCCGGGCCCGTTCCCCGCGCGCCACCGGCGCCCCGGCCAAGCTGCTGGCCGTCCTGCCGCCCGAGGAGCGGGCCGCCTGGACGGCCGCCTTCATCGAGGTGCACGGGCTGGGCGAGGCCTTCCAGCTGCTCGGCGCCTGCGCCACCCCGTGGACGCCGCCGCTGTCCACCGCGGTGGTGGACGCCCTGGCCCGGGCTGCCGCCTCCGGCGCGTACCCGTGGAGCCACAGCGGGGTGCTCGGGATGACGGAACGCGCGCTCGCGCCCGAGACGGCCGACGCGGTGGAGGAGTTGGCCGCCGGGGCCGCCCCGGACTCCGCCTGGGCCGAGACCTTCGCCCGGCTGGCGGGCACCCTGCGGTTCCGGGCCGCGATGCTCGCGGAGCTGGCGGGCTGACGCCGGACGGCCCGGCCGGCGGCGGAAGCGGAAACGGGGGGGGGGGGGGGGGGCCCCCGGGGGCCCCCCCCCCCCGGCCCCCACGCCCCCCCCCCCCCGCCCCCGGGGGGCCCCCCCCCCCGGGGCGCCCGCGCGCGCCGCCGGCGCGCCCGCCGGGGGCCGGCCGCCCCCGCGCGGCCGCGGCCCCCGCCCCCGGGGGCAGGCCCGCTCCGCCGTACCGACGACCGGCTCGTCCGGAGCCCGGTTCGCCCGAAGGCCGGTTCGCCCGGAGCTCAGCTCGCCCGAAGGTTGGCCTCGACCCAGGCGACCACGTCCCGGGTGGGCGTGCCCGGCGTGAAGATGTCCGCGACGCCCATCGCCTTGAGCTCGGCGATGTCCTCGTCCGGGATGATCCCCCCGCAGAAGACCTTGATGTCCGCCGCGTCGCGCTCCTTCAGCAGCTCCAGGACCCGCGCGCACAGCGTCATGTGGGCGCCCGAGAGGATCGACAGCCCGATGCCGTCCGCGTCCTCCTGGATCGCGGTGTCGACGACCTGCTCGGGCGTCTGGTGCAGCCCGGTGTAGATGACCTCCATACCGGCGTCGCGCAGGGCGCGCGCAATGACCTTGGCGCCACGGTCGTGACCGTCGAGCCCCGGCTTGGCGACCACCACACGGATCGGCCCCGACACACTCATCACTGCCTCCTGGACCTCGTCGTCCATCACCCCACCGGGCCTCGTGGGCCACGGGTGCGGTTAACGGTCAATAACCAACCTGAGGGGAGGTTAGCGCCACCCGACCCGGTTGACCGAGCCCCCTCCCAAGAGGAGGGCAAAGTCACAGCTCCGGGCCTTGCTACCAGTGGGTATACCCTTCTCACCCCCGACCTCCCCACAGACCCCCCGGGCGCCCCCTTGACAACACGGGGTTTTTCCGGAGCGTCGGCCTTCCGGCTACAGTCACGGCTGTTCGACCTCGACCGACGCCGTGACCGAGGCCCACCGAGGAGGCAGCCCCCGATGGCTCCCGAAGCAGCCGCCCGTCCGACCCGCGCGGAGCTGCGCCTCGCCGCCCGCGAGCAGTCCCGCGCCCAGCGCCGCGGCGCCGCCAAGGCGGCCACCCGGACGGCGCTGCTGCGGGTCGCGCTGCCGTCGGTGGCCGCGCTCGGGGTCGCGGCCGCGGCGGCGATCACGGTGCAGGGGCAGGCCGACCAGCAGCGCGCCCAGGCCGCCGGCCGGATGCCGGCGCAGGCATCGGCGGACGACGCCCCCGGCCACGCGGCCGCCGGGTCGGCGGCCGCCCAGGCCGTCGCGACCGGCGACCGGGCCCAGGCCTCGCGCGGCGACGCCCGCCAGCCACTGGCCGGCGCCCAGCCCACCGGGGCCCCGGACGCGCAGCCCACCCCCGAGCCGGCCCCCGAACCGGTCAAGCCCAAGGTGGTCATGCCGGTCGCGCAGCACGGCCTCGGCGAGCTGTTCGGCGAGGCGGGCACCCACTGGGCCAACCGCCACACCGGCATCGACTTCCCGGTGGACGGCGGCAGCCAGGTCATGGCCGTCGCGGACGGCACCATCCGCACCCAGTGGAACCCGTTCTACGGCTACATGTCGATACTCAAGATGTCCGACGGCACCGAGGCCTGGTACTGCCACCTGCGCGCCTACAAGATCCGCAAGGGGCCGGTGAAGCAGGGCGACGTCATCGCCTTCGTCGGCAGCAGCGGCAACAGCACCGGGCCGCACCTGCACTTCGAGATCCGGCCGGCCGGCAGCGGGCCGATCGACCCGCTGCCGTGGTTCCTGGCCAACGGCCTGGACCCCCGCTAGGACTGCGACGTCCCGACGGCTTCCCGCCGGGACCACAGCTTCTCGGACTACAGCTTCTCGACCGGCGCGTAGCGCAGCAGCAGCTGCTTGCGCCCGTCCGCGCCGAAGTCGACGGTGGCCTGTGCCCGGTCGCCCACGCCCGTCACGGCCACCACCGTGCCCAGCCCGAAGCTGTCGTGGGTGACGCGGTCGCCGACCGCCAGCGAGACGACGTCGCGCTCGACGACCTTGCCGCCGCGCCGCGCGGACTGCCCCCAGCCCGCCTTCGGTGCGGCCGAGGCCGAGAACGAGGAGGACGAGGACCCCGAGGAGGAACGCGAACTCCCGCCCCCGGAGGAGGACTTGCCCCAGGACGAGCCCGAGGAGTAGCCGCGCTGGGCCGGCGCGTGCACTCCCCCGGTGCGCTTCCACTCCACCAGCGTCTCCGGGATCTCCTCCAGGAACCGCGAAGCCGGGTTGTACGCCGGCTGCCCCCAGGCGCTGCGCAGCACCGAGCGGGTCAGGTACAGCCGCTCGCGCGCCCTGGTCAGCCCGACGTACGCGAGCCGGCGCTCCTCCTCCAGCTCCTTGACCTGGTTCAGCGCCCGCATGTGCGGGAAGATGCCGTCCTCCATGCCGGTCAGGAAGACCACCGGGAACTCCAGGCCCTTGGCGGTGTGCAGGGTCATCATCGTGATGACGCCCTGCCCCTCCTCGTCCTCGTCCGGGATCTGGTCGGAGTCGGCGACCAGCGCGACCCGCTCCAGGAAGTCGGCCAGCGAGCCGACCGGCGGCGCGCCGTCCTCCCCGGCGTCCGGCCGCTCGCCCGGGTCCTGCTCGTACTCCAGGGCGACGGACGCCAGCTCCTGCAGGTTCTCGACCCGGGTCTCATCCTGCGGGTCGGTGGAGGACTGCAGCTCGGCCAGGTAGCCGGTCTCCTCCAGGACGGCCTCCAGCACCGCCGCCGGGCCCGCGCCCGACTCGACCACCTGGCGCAGCCCGGCCATCAGGACGTTGAACTTCTTGACGGCGTTGGCGGAGCGCGCGGCCATCCCGTACGCCTCGTCCACCCGCACCAGCGCCTGGGCGAAGGAGATCCGCTCCCGCGCGGCCAGCGCGTCGATCATCGCCTCGGCCCGCTCGCCGATGCCGCGCTTGGGCACGTTGAGGATCCGGCGCAGCGGCACGGTGTCCTCCGGGTTGGAGAGCACCCGCAGGTACGCCAGGACGTCCCGGACCTCCTTGCGCTCGTAGAAGCGCACCCCGCCGACCACCTTGTACGGCAGGCCGACCCGGATGAACACCTCCTCGAAGACGCGGGACTGGGCGTTGGTCCGGTAGAAGATCGCGACGTCGCCGGGCTTGGCCTCGCCCTTGTCGGTGAGCCGGTCGATCTCGTCGGCGATGAACTGGGCCTCGCCGTGCTCGTCGTCCGCGACGTAGCCGACGACCTTCTCCCCGTGGTCGCCGGCCGTCCAGAGCTTCTTCTCGCGACGGTTCGCGTTGCGCTCGATGACGGCGTTGGCGGCGCTCAGGATGGTCTGCGTGGAGCGGTAGTTCTGCTCCAGCAGGATCGTGGTCGCGTTCGGGTAGTCCTCCTCGAACTGGAGGATGTTGCGGATGGTCGCGCCGCGGAAGGCGTAGATCGACTGGTCCGCGTCACCGACGACGCACAGCTCGGCCGGCGGCACCTCGGCGAGGTGCGCGGCGGCCGGGTTCACGAAGTCCCCGTCCGCGGTGCGCTTCGGCGCGGCCGCGACGGACCCGCCGCTCAGCTCCCGGACCAGCATGTACTGGGCGTGGTTGGTGTCCTGGTACTCGTCGACCAGGATGTGCCGGAACCGGCGCCGGTAGTGCTCGGCGACGTCGGGGAAGGCCTGCAGCAGGTTCACCGTCGTCATGATGATGTCGTCGAAGTCCAGCGCGTTGGCCTCGCGCAGCCGCCGCTGGTACAGCGCGTACGCCTCGGCGAGCTTCTTCTCCGTCGGGTTGGCGGCCTGGTCGGCGAAGGTCTCCTCGTCGATCAGCTCGTTCTTGAGGTTGCTGATCTTCGCCGTGAAGGACTTCGGCGGGTACTGCTTCGGGTCCAGGTCGAGGTCGCGGCAGACCAGCGACATCAGCCGCTGCGAGTCGGCCGAGTCGTAGATCGAGAAGCTGGAGGTGAACCCCAGCTGCTTGGACTCGCGGCGCAGGATCCGCACGCAGGCGCTGTGGAAGGTGGACACCCACATCGCCCGGGCGCGCGGGCCGACCAGCGCCTCGACGCGCTCGCGCATCTCCCCGGCGGCCTTGTTGGTGAAGGTGATCGCCAGGATCTCCCCGGGCTGCACCCCGCGGGCGCCCAGCAGGTGGGCGATCCGGTGGGTCAGCACCCGGGTCTTGCCCGAGCCGGCGCCGGCCACGATCAGCAGCGGCGACCCCGCGTGCAGCACCGCCTCGCGCTGCGGGTCGTTCATCCCCTCCAGCAGCTGCGCCGGGTCGATCATCGTGCGGGCGGCGCCGTTGCGGTACCAGGCGTCCCGCTCCGCCTGCGCGGCGTGGTCGGTCTGGAACAGCCCGTCCGGGATCGCCTCCTCGTACGCGTCGTACGGGACCTCGTCCTCGTACGGCGGCGGTTCCTCGTCGACGTGGTCGACGGGGGCGGCGGGCTGCTTCGACCCGGCGGCGGGTGCCTCGAAACCGGGGAGCGGGAGGTCGTCAAAGAGGCTACTCATGGCACTCCGAGTCTATGGCCACCCACCGACAAGCCCGCCCGGCCGGAGCAGCTCCATCGCTGCGGACCGGCCGGGCGGGCTCGACTGCGGGCGCGGCTCAGACCAGGCGGCGGGCGGTGGCCCAGCGGGTCAGCTCGTGGCGGTTGCTCAGCTGGAGCTTGCGCAGGACGGCGGAGACGTGGCTCTCGACGGTCTTCACCGAGATGAAGAGCTGCTTGGCGATCTCCTTGTAGGCGTAGCCGCGGGCGATCAGGCGCAGCACCTCGCGCTCGCGCTGGGTGAGGCGGTCCAGGTCCTCGTCGACCGGCGGGGTGTCGGTGGCGGCGAAGGCGTCCAGGACGAAGCCGGCCAGCCGGGGCGAGAACACCGCGTCGCCGTCGGCGATCCGGAAGATCGCGTTCACCAGGTCGGTGCCGGTGATGGTCTTGGTGACGTAGCCGCGCGCGCCGCCGCGGATGACGCCGATCACGTCCTCGGCGGCGTCCGACACCGACAGCGCCAGGAACTTCACCCCTCCCTGCTCGCCCATCACGCCGACCGAGCGGCGCAGCACCTCGACACCGCCGCCGCCGGGCAGGTGGACGTCGAGCAGGACCACGTCGGGCCGGGTCTCGGCGACCACGCGGACCGCGGAGTCCACGTCGTCGGCCTCGCCGACCACGTCGATGCCGGTCACGTCGGTGCGGCCGATCTCGGCCCGGACACCCGTCCGGAACATCCGGTGGTCGTCCACCAGCACGACCCGCGCGGTACGCCCGGCCCCCTCCGCCGGGACCCCCGTCGGCGCTGCCTCAGTCATTCGCTCTCTCCATCTCCAGCTCGACCTCGGTACCGCCGCCCGCTGCCGGCCGCACCCGAGCGGTGCCGCCGTTGCGCTTCATCCGGCCGATGATCGACTCCCGTACGCCCATCCGGTCCTCGGGCACCGTGTCGGGGTCGAAGCCGGGGCCGTGGTCGCGGACGAACACCGACACCGTCCTCCCCTCCACCTCGGCGTAGACCTGGACCGGTCCCCCGCCACCGTACTTGGCCGCGTTGACGGTCGCCTCCCTCGCGGCCTGCATCTGTGCCGCGATCCTCTCGTCCATCGGGCAGTCGCCGACGATCACCAGCTCGACCGGGACGCCGTGCCGGTCCTCGACCTCGGCGACGGCGGCGCGCAGGGTCTCCGCCATGGTGTCCGGCGCGGCCTCGGCGGCGGCCTCCGGGCGGTACAGCCACAGCCGCAGCTCGCGCTCCTGCGAGCGGGCCAGCCGCAGCACCTCCTTGGGGTCCTCGGCCCGGCGCTGGATCAGGGTCAGGGTGTGCAGCACGGAGTCGTGGATGTGCGCGGCGATCTCGGCCCGCTCCTGGGCGCGGATGCGGGCGGTGCGCTCGGCGCCGAGGTCCTGCCACAGCCGCAGGCCGTACGGGCCGAGCAGCACCAGCACCCCGGCGAGCACCGCGAGCGAGGCCTCGATCACCGAGCTGAGCGTGGAGCCGCTGCCCTGCATGGCGAGCAGCGCGATGGTGCCCGCCACCGCGAGCAGCACGCCCGCGCCGACCCGGGTGTAGGCGCCGCGCCGCCGCTCGCCCTCGATGCCGAACCAGCGCTGCCAGCGCGAGTCGTCGGCCTGCCGCCAGACCAGCGCGACGCCGACGCCGATCGCCAGCAGCGGCCAGGTGTACGGCTTGGCGGTCTGCACGCCGAGCACGTTGAGCAGGGCGATCAGGCCGATCACGACCATGACCAGGGCGGCGAGCTGGCCGAGCCCGCCCTGCCCGTTCTTGCCGGCCGGCGCCGCGTCCTCGCCCTCCGCGGGCGCCGTCACCGGCTCGCCCTGGAGGGTGTGCTGGAGCAGCTGGCGCAGCCGCCCGAGCCGGCCGCCGGCGGGGCCCTTGCTCAGCAGGCCGCCCTGCAGCCCGGGCGCGGCCGGGACGAACACCCCGTTGAGGTACACCCACTGGGCGCCGCCGCGCTGCGAGGGCTCGCCGATGCCGATCGGCACCACGAACCAGAACGCGGCGTACAGCAGCGCGCCGATCCCCTGCGCGAAGAACAGGAGGACGAAGGCGAGCCGCACCCAGCGCACCGGCAGCCCGAGGTGCACGGCCAGGCCGTGCGCGACGCCGCCGAGCATGCGGCCCTGCGGGCTGCGGTAGAGCCGGCGGTAGGGCGGTTTCCCGCCGTCGGGCGCGTTGGGGTCGGCGCCCGACGACGGCGCGGCGTCGGGGGCGATGGTTCGGGGATCGGTACCGGGGGCTGCCACGCCACCGATGGTTCCACGCACGCCCGTACGGGCGCATCAGGGTGTGTCCCTGGCCCTTATCAGGGACAAGTCAGGGTACGTGCAGGGGTGCTCCCGGTTGGGCCGGACCGGCACCTGCCGGAAGGATGGTGCCCATGACCGAGGACCCCCGCATCGAGGAGGCCGGGCCCGCCGCCCCGCCGGAACCGGAACGCCCGCCACTGACCAGGGCCGAACACCACCGCGTGGTGGCCGGCGTCTGCGGCGGCCTCGGCCGGCACCTGGACATCGACCCGGTGGTCTTCCGCGTGGTCACCGTGGTGCTCTGCCTCTCCGGCGGCCTCGGGCTGTTCCTGTACGGCCTGGCGTGGCTGATCGTCCCGACGGACGACGACCCCAAGGGCCGCGGCGGGCGCACCGAGCTCCAGCGGGTGCTCACCGGCCGGGTGGACGGCCAGTCGGTCGGCGCGGTGCTGCTGACCGTGATCGGCACCGGGGTGTTCTTCTCCTCGATGGGCGACGGCGACCAGCTGTTCCCGCTGCTGCTGCTCGCCGGCCTGGTCTTCCTCGCGGTGCGCTACGACCCGGACCGCCGTCGCGGCCGGGGGCGCGGCCACCGGCCGGGCGGCCCGTACGACCGCCACTTCCCCGAGGCCGAGGCCGGGGCGGCCGGGGCCGGGGCCGAGGGCTACGTCTGGCCGCGGCCGGCGTCCGACGAGGCGGCGCGCGCCCACCACGCCGCCGACCGGGCCGCCGGAACGGTCCCCACCGACGCCCCGCCCCCGGGCCCGAGCGGCTACCTGTGGGACCCCCGCCACCCCGAGCGCAACCCGTACGGCGCCGCCTCCGCGAACCCGACCCCGCCGTTCGGCACCCCGGTGCCGCCGGCCGGCGGCCCGGCCCAGCCCTGGTGGCAGCGCGCCGACCTGCCCGAGGGCGACCCGCTGCGCAAGGCCGGCCCCAAGCGCCGCGCCGAGGCCGCCGCCGTGCGGCACCCCCGGGAGGGTTCGGCGCTCGGCTTCTTCGGCTTCCTGCTGGCGATCGGCGCGGCCACCGCGGTCTGGGCGTCCTCCCGGAACCACCACGACCCCACCGCGCTGAGCACGACCGCGCTGGCCGCCGCGCTGCTGGTGGTCGGCCTGACCCTGCTGGTCGGCGCCAAGTTCGGCCGGGCCCGCAAGCTGGCCGCGACCGGCCTGCTGCTGACCCTGGCGCTGGCCTTCGTCGGCCACTCGCCGGACTCGATGAAGAACGCCGTCGGCCCGCGCGAGTGGACGGTCACCGCGACGTCCGACCTGCACGACCGCTACAACCTCGGGGCCGGATCCCTCCGGCTGGACCTCTCCGGACTCGACCCGGCCGGGGCCACCCTCGCCACCAAGGTCGACCTCGGCGCCGGCGACATGACCGTCAGCGTGCCGGCCGACGTGACCGTGAACGTGGTCGCCCGGGTGGGCCTCGGCGACATCGACGTCCCGGGCGACCGCAGCGACAGCACCGGACGGCACACCTATCTGATCGGCCCGGTCAACGGCCAGGCCTCCAAGGGCACGCTCAACCTCGAACTCGGAATCGGGCTCGGCGACATCAAGGTGGTCCAGCAGTGAGGAAGCACCGGCTCGACCTGTTCTCGCTGATCGCGGGTGGGCTGTTCACCGTGCTCGCCGTGCTCTACCTGGTCGCCGCGCTCAACGACCAGTCGGTGAACGGGCGGATCGTCATCCCCGTCACGTTCATCGTGCTCGGCGTCGGCGGTCTGGCCGGCGCGGTCGCCGCGGTGGCCCGGCGCGGCCGCCCCGACCGCGAGGAGTGACCCGCCCGGGCCCGGCCCCGGGCCTCAGCTCTGCTGCGGGCCCAGGGTCAGCTTGTCGCCGTCCTTGGTGACGGTGTACTTCGGCAGCGGCTTGACCGCCGGCCCGTTCACCACCGCACCCGTGGCGGCGTCGAACCGGGAGCCGTGGCAGGGGCAGTAGAGCCGGCCGTCCTTCGGGGCGTCCACGGCGCAGCCGGAGTGGGTGCACACCGAGGACAGGCCGCAGTACTGGCCCGCCTTGGGCTGCACGATGTAGACGGCGTCCCCGGTGGCCGGGTCCTTGACCTGGGCCGAGCCGCCGACCGGCACGCTCGCGACGGGCACCGTGGGCGCGGACGCCGGGGCGGCGGAGACCGGGGCCGCCGACTGCTTGGGCGCGGCCTTGTCCCGGCCGAAGGTGCGGGTCAGCGAGCCGGAGAGCAGCCCGGCGCCGCCGATCGCGACGGCCGCGATCCCGCCGTCCACCAGCGCCCGGCGCTTGACGTGGTCCTCGCCCAGCCCCCGCGCGCGGTCCCGGTCGGCCCGGCGGGCGAGGTAGCCGTCCAGCGACAGGTACGGGGTGCCGGCCAGCACCAGCGGGGTCCAGGCCATCAGGTAGGCGAGGTCGTTGCCGAGGTAGTACGGCGCGACGCTCCAGCTGACGGTCAGCCAGAGGCTGAGGTTGAGGAGCGCGCCGCCGAGCGCCGCGACCCGGCCCCAGAGACCGAGCAGGGTGCCGAGCCCGACCGCCAGCTCGCCGAAGGCGACGGCGAGCGCGAACAGCGTCGAGTGGTGGAGTGCCGGGCCGAGCAGGAAGGAGATCGGGCTGCCGCCCGCCTTGGCCGCCTGGGTCTGCGAGACGAAGGAGGCCGGGTCGCCCGCCCCGGCCAGGAAGTGCCCGTCGGAGAGCTTGTCGAGGGCGGCGTAGACGAAGGTGACGCCGAGGAAGAGCCGCAGCGGGAGCAGCGCGTACTTCGACGCGAGCGCGCGCAGCTGCGCCGCCCGGTCGGTCCGACCGGCCGCTGCCCCGCCGGCCGGCATCGGCTTGCTGGCCTCCGACATCCCGCACACCTTCCCTCTCGGCCTGCCACTCCCTGACAGGTCCGGTCCGCATTCTGCCCGCTCCTGCCCGCTTTCGGTGGGAGGTCCCACCACGGGGAGCGGTCCCGCACCGCGAACGGCCGCGCCGCCGCTCCCTTCAGTACGGGAACGACGGCGCGGCCGTTCAGGCTCCGGCCGGAGTCCGTCGGCGACGGTCCTCAGCGGCCGGCGGGAGTGGTCACTCCCACTCGATGGTGCCCGGCGGCTTGCTGGTGACGTCGACGACGACGCGGTTCACGTCGCGGACCTCGTTGGTGATCCGGGTGGAGATCCGGGCCAGCACGTCGTACGGCAGGCGCGACCAGTCCGCGGTCATGGCGTCCTCGGAGGAGACCGGACGCAGCACGATCGGGTGGCCGTAGGTGCGGCCGTCGCCCTGCACGCCCACGCTGCGCACGTCGGCGAGCAGCACGACCGGGCACTGCCAGATCTCGCGGTCCAGACCGGCCGCGGTCAGCTCCTCGCGGGCGATCGCGTCGGCGTCGCGGAGCAGGTCCAGGCGCTCCTCGGTGACCTCACCGACGATCCGGATGCCCAGGCCGGGGCCCGGGAACGGCTGGCGCTGGACGATCTCCTCCGGCAGGCCCAGCTCCTGGCCGACCATCCGGACCTCGTCCTTGAACAGCTTGCGCAGCGGCTCGACCAGCTGGAACTGCAGGTCCTCGGGCAGGCCGCCAACGTTGTGGTGCGACTTGATGTTGGCGGTGCCGGTACCGCCACCGGACTCCACCACGTCCGGGTACAGGGTGCCCTGGACCAGGAAGTCGACCGACTCACCGTGCTCGCCGGCCTCGGCGATGATCTCGGCCTGGGCCTGCTCGAAGACCCGGATGAACTCACGGCCGATGATCTTGCGCTTCTCCTCGGGGTCGGTGACCCCCTTCAGCGCGTCCAGGAAGCGCTCGGCGGCGTCGACGACCTTCAGCTGCACGCCGGTGGCGGCCACGAAGTCCTTCTCGACCTGCTCGGTCTCGCCCTTGCGCATCAGGCCGTGGTCGACGTAGACGCAGGTCAGCCGGTCGCCGATGGCCTTGTTGACCAGGGCGGCCGCGACCGCGGAGTCCACGCCGCCGGACAGGCCGCAGATCGCGCGCTTGTTGCCGACCTGCTCGCGGATCAGGGCGATCTGCTCCTCGACCACGCTGCCGGTGGTCCAGGTCGGAGCGATGCCCGCGCCGCGGTAGAGGAAGTGCTCCAGGATCTGCTGGCCGTGGTCGGAGTGCAGCACCTCGGGGTGGTACTGGACGCCGTACAGGCGGGCCTCGTCGTTCTCGAACGCGGCGACCGGGACCAGGTCGGTGGAGGCGGTGACGGTGAAGCCCTCCGGCGCGGCGGAGCAGGCGTCGCCGTGCGACATCCACACCGAGTGCTGCGCCGGGACGCCCTCGAACAGGGTGGAGCCGGTGCGGGAGACGGCCAGCGGGGTGCGACCGTACTCGCGGGCACCGTTGTTGTCGACGGTGCCGCCCAGGACCTTGGCCATCAGCTGGAAGCCGTAGCACATGCCGAAGACCGGGACACCGGCCTCGAAGATCGCGCGGTCGAGCTGCGGCGCGCCCTCTTCGTAGACCGACGACGGGCCGCCGGAGAGGATGATCGCCTTGGGGTTCTTGGCGAGCATCTCGGCGACGGGCATGCTGCTCGGCACGATCTCGCTGTAGACCCGCGCCTCACGCACCCGACGGGCGATGAGCTGGGCGTACTGGGCGCCGAAGTCGACCACCAGGACGGTGTCGTTGTCCGGCGCGGACTGGACGGGAATTGCAGAGGACACAGACGGCCTTCCGGCAGCGGTATCGGGGTGTCACGCGGAGCCGCCTCCCCCTGCGGGGCTGCGGTGGCGACGGGCGTGGGGTGTCTGGACACCGATTCTACCGGGCTGTCCGGTTTCACTCGTCTGCCCGTCCAAAGAACCGTGACCGGACGGGGCCCCGGTTCGTTGCTTCAGACGACCGCACGGCCGCGCCGCGTCCGCCAGACGCGCCGACCGACCCCCGCGGGGGCACCGCCGTACGGCTGCAGGACCACGCGTGGAGCTCCACCCCAGTCCACCGGCGCATGTGGCGCCGCCGCCCGGCCCGCCGGGTGCGCGGCTCCGTGGGACCGTGCGCGGGTGCCGCGGCCGGCCAGCAGGGGACAGCGAACCCGGCCGCGACTGGGCCGAGAGGTGGGACGGCCGGAGTCCGGGGACGCCCGGGACCGGCCGTCGCACCCCCGGCCCGATCCGGGGCGCAACCGGCGCACTCCCCCTGTCCGTCCCACGCCGCTACGCGCGTCCGCGTGCGCCGCAACCACCCGAACCACTACGCACCGTGATCATCGACGGCCGTCCCGCCGGTAAATGAGCCGGGTCGAACTGTGCCGAATCGGTTGCAGAGCAAGCCCTTCGTCCAGCACGATGCTCGTTGTAGGCGGTTCTCCCGGCGACCTGACGGCTCACCGAGGGGCTCGCCGACGACCTTCCGCAGCCGCCGCGCAGCGAGGCGACGGCGGTTTGCACTTCACGCTCCGTGAGCAAGGGGCCTGCGTGAACCGACACGCCACCCGCCGCTCCACGAGCGTGCGCGCCCTTCACCGCCGGTGACCCACGCCGGAGCCGCGGGGCGCGATCCGAAGCCGACCGACACGACGGCGCTCCTCCCCCGGCGCCGTCACCCCAGCACCGGCGCGGCCCTGACGCCGAGTGCTGAACGACAAAGGGCCCCGTTCCCCCGCGGGGCCCTTTGCCCGTTCCGGACGCCTCCCGACCACCCGCGCACCCGGTCCCGTCCGGCCCCGGCGCCCCCCGCTCCTTCCGGAAGCCGGGGGCGCTCCGCCCGGCTCAGGGGTGTTCGCGCCAGACGGTCGGGTCGACCGGCTCCTCGCCCCGGGGCTGCGGCACGTCGGCGGGGACCGGGGTCCCGCCCGCGGGGGTGGGCGGCGCCTCGTGCGAGCCCAGCACCTCGCTCACCCCGGCCGCGGGGGCGGGCGGTGCGTCCGACGGCGCGGCGGCCTGCGCCGGGACGCCCGGCGCGGGGACCACCGACGTGGGAGCACCCTGCTCGGGAACGCCCTGCGCGGGAACGCCGTGCGGCGGCGTCGGCCCGTACGGCGGCGCCGGCGGCACGGGCGCGTACGGCTGCGGATGCGCGGCGGCACCCTGCGGCGCGCCACCGTACGGCGCACCTCCGTACGGAACGCCTCCGTACGGGGCCCCGGCGTACGCGGCGTCCTTGGCGGCGCCCCCGCCCCGGACCGCCGTCAGCAGCGGCGGCACCAGCAGTGCACCGACCACCGCCCAGACCGCGTTGGCCGCCAGGACGGTGAGGAAGGTCAGCCCGACCGAGTTCTCCTGGCCCGCCACACCGGCGGTGGTGCTCAGGCCCGTCACGGACGAGGTCCGGGTCATCATCGCCCCGGCCACCGCCATCAGCAGGGTGAGCGCCGCGGCGTGCACCGCCGCCAGACGCAGCCGGTCGACGGCGTCCAGCTGCCGCCGGTAGGCCGTCCAGCCGAGCGTTCCCGCCGCGAACAGCGCCAGCAGACCGGCCCAGCGCCAGTCGGCGGTCACCTCGTCGGGCAGGTCGAAGAAGGAGATGTTCAGGTCCTCGCTGCGGTCGCCCCAGCCCGTCCCGCCGCCGGACACGCCGCTGTGGGCCTGGAACGTCGCCCCCGAACCGAAGCCGAGCAGGGTGAGGCCGAGGTTGGGCAGGAAGGCCAGCGACAGCCCGATCTGCCCGCCGCTCGTGCTGTTCGCCGCGACCAGGACGAAGGCGGCCGCCGCGGACAGCGCCACCGACACCGCCACGGCCCGGCCGGCGGTCAGCGCGGCCAGTGCCCAGCCGCGCACCGCCCTACTGCGCCAGGCGGCCCAGCGCAGCGCGTCGGTGCCGTAGACGACGAAGGCCAGCAGTCCGGCCAGCAGGACGGTCCAGCCGACCGCCTCCAGCCAGCCGGCTTCCGCGGTGACCGCCGGCCGGGACAGGTCCCGGCCGCTGGTGGTGGTGTAGTCGGGGACGCCGTAGGTGTCCTGGGGCTGCCAGGTCGTGCCGCCGAACGCCCA
The DNA here is from genome assembly GCF_040303045.1 of Kitasatospora sp. NPDC096140. Lineage (NCBI taxonomy): Bacteria > Bacillati > Actinomycetota > Actinomycetes > Kitasatosporales > Streptomycetaceae > Kitasatospora > Kitasatospora sp. NPDC096140. Next base: position 127,899 of record NZ_JBEOUW010000004.1, on the reverse strand, counting down.
GAGCAGCGTGGTCACCCCGGCCAGGACCAGGGCGGTGCGCAGCGCCTCGCCCGCGGCCTGGCCCCGGGTCAGCTGGCCGGCCACCGCCTTGCGCTGCTGCAGCCCGGCCCGCAGTCCGAGCCAGAGCGCCAGGCACCACAGGACGGTGACGGTCATCGGCGCCACCCGGAAGACGATGTCCATCCGGTCGGCGTGGCCCCGGCTCAGCGGGCTCTGGTAGCCGAGCCTGAACGGCGCGCCGAGCGCGTTCAGTGCCATCGCCAGCGTCGCGCCGAAGCGGTCGCCGAACTCGGGCGAGTGGAAGCGGTACTCGTACTGGTAGTCGCTCGGGACGGCCGCGATCAGGGCGGCCAGCAGCAGCACGACCGTCGGTGCGACGGCCACCTTGAGCGCCGGGCGCCAGTCGGGCCCGGTCAGCAGTCGGTGGAAGGGCGCCGGCTGGGCGTACGGCGTCCCGGCGCCCCAGCCGCCCACCGCGGGCGGGGCGGGCGCCGGGACGCCGGGGCCCGCGGTGGGGCCGTACCCGTGCGGCGGGGGCGGCGGCGGGACCGGGGGCGGGACGGTCCCCGCCGGGTACCCGGGCGGCGCGGCCGGCGCCACGGCGGGCGGCGCGGCCGGCGGCACCGCCGGCGGGCCGACGGCGGGTGGGGGCGGCGGCGGGGGTGCGAGCGGCCGCCCGCACGAACCGCACGCCGACGCCCCCTCCACCGAAGTCGCACCGCACGCTGCGCAGTTGGCCATGGACCGGTTCCCCCCGTTCGACGAGTCCCTGGGCTGCCCCAAGGAGCCCGTTTATCCCATCGGACCCAAACGAATGTCAACCGACCACCGGGGCAGGCGGATTGGGCGCACGGACCGGCTTCAGTCGCGCTTCTTCGGGACTTCCGGGACGGGCAGCATCGGCAGCCGCAGCGCGCCGAACGCGCCCTCCGGCACGGCCGGCCGCACCGGCGCCACCGGGGTGACCCTCCGGTACGCCTCGTCCTGCGCCGGGCGCCGGTCCGCCTCGCCCTTGTTCGGCCACATCGACAGGGCGCGCTCGGCCTGCGCGGTGATGGTGAGCGAGGGGTTGACGCCGAGGTTGGCGGAGACGGCCGCGCCGTCCACCACGCTGATCCCGGGGTGGCCGTACAGCCGGTGGTACGGGTCGACGACACCGGTCTCGGGGGCGTCGCCGATCGGGCAGCCGCCGAGGAAGTGCGCGGTCATCGGGATGTCGAAGATCTCGCCGACGGTGCTGCCCGCGAAGCCGTTGATCTCGGCGGCCAGCGCCTGGGCGCCCTTCTCGGCGGCCGGGATCCAGGTCGGGTTGGGGGCGCCGTGGCCCTGGCCGGAGGTGAGCCGGTCCTTGCCGAGCGGGCCCTTCTTCAGCGAGACGGTGATCGAGTTGTCCAGGGACTGCATCACCAGGCCGATGATCGTCTTCTCGGACCAGCCGCGCTGGTTCATCGAGCGGGCGAAGGTCACCGGGTGGAGCACCGAGTTGCCCAGGTAGCGCAGCCAGCGCGGGGCCCGTCCGCCGCCCTTGACCTGGGCGATCGACAGCGCGCCCATCGCGTTGGAGCCCTTGCCGTAGCGGACCGGCTCGATGTGGGTGTTGGCGTCCGGGTGGATCGAGGAGGTGATCGCGACGCCCTTGGTGAAGTCCGCCTTGGCGCCGTAGCGCCGGTCGGTGGTCTGTGCGCCCACCAGGGCCTCGGAGTTGGTGCGGGTCAGCTCGCCGAGCCGCGCCGAGATCCGGGGCAGGTGCCCGGCGGCGCGCATCCGGTGCAGCAGCGACTGGGTGCCGTAGGTGCCGGCCGCGACGACCACCCGGGCGGCGGTGATGGTCCGCGCGCCCGCCTTGACCCGGTCCGTCTTCGAGCGGGAGTCGGTACGGCGCACGTCCACGGCGAAGCCGCGCTCCCCGTCGGCCCCGTCGATCTCCCGGATCCGGGCCACCGTGGTCAGCGGGTGGATCTCCGCGCCGCCCCGTTCGGCCAGGTAGAGGTAGTTCTCGGTGAGCATGTTCTTGGCGCCGTGCCGGCAGCCGGTCATGCACTCGCCGCACTCCACGCAGGCCTTGCGGGCCGGGCCGGCGCCGCCGAAGTACGGGTCGGGGACCTCGTCGCCGGGCGCCGCCTTGGCCGTCCCGTCGGTGTCCTTGCCGTCGCCGAAGAACACCCCGACCGGAGCCATGTGGAAGGTGTCGGCGACGCCCATCCGCTCGGCGGCCGCCTTGAGGTGGACGTCGGAGGGGGTGACGGTCGGGTTGAGCCGGACCCCGAGCATCCGCTGCGCCTGGTCGTAGAACGGCGCCAGCTCCTCCTGCCAGTCGGTGATGTGGCGCCACTGGCGGTCCTCGAAGAAGGCCTTCGGCGGCACGTAGAGGGTGTTGGCGTAGTTCAGCGAGCCGCCGCCGACCCCGGCTCCGGCCAGGATCAGCACGTTGGCCAGCAGGTGGATCCGCTGGATGCCGTACAGCCCGAGCTGCGGCGCCCACAGGTAGTTCGGCAGGTCCCAGGAGTTCTTGGGCAGTTCGTCGCGGTCGAAGCGCCGTCCGGCCTCCAGGACGGCGACCCGGTAGCCCTTCTCGGTCAGCCGCAGTGCCGCGACCGACCCTCCGAAGCCGGATCCGACCACGACCACGTCGTAGTCGAACTCCGACGCACCACCGGACTCCACCATCTGCCACTGCTCCTTCACCGTGATGATCATGCGTGTGGGAACCACGAGCCGGGCCCCGCCCGGAGCCGGGGCCCGCGTGCCACCGGGGGCCTACCGGAAGCGCAGCGCCTTGAGCGCGCGCAGCCCGCCGGTCATCAGCCCGGCGAACTGCTTGTCGTCCAGGCCGAACGAGGGCGCGATCGGCAGCAGCCGCTGGGTCGCGACGGTCTGCGCCTCGGTGAAGCGCAGGATGCCCTCGGCGCCGTGCCGGCGGCCCAGCCCGGAGTCGCCCATGCCGCCCATCGGGGAGGCGATCGAGCCGTACGCGGCCGCGTAGGCCTCGTTGACGTTGACCGTCCCGGTGCGCAGCCGGGCCGCGACCGCCCGGCCGCGGCGCAGGTCCCTGGTCCAGACACTGGAGTTCAGGCCGTACGGCGTGGAGTTGGCGGCGGCCACCGCCTCGTCGTCGGTGTCGAAGCGGTAGACGGAGACGACCGGGCCGAAGGTCTCCTCGGCGCAGACCGTCATGTCCGGGGTGACGCCGTCGAGGATGGTCGGCTCGTGGAAGAACGGGCCGAGGTCCGGTCGGGCGCGGCCGCCGGCCAGCACGGTGGCGCCCGCCTTGACCGCCTCCTCCACGTGCCGGGTGGTGGTCTCCAGCTGGCGAACGGAGACCAGCGAGCCCATGTCCGCGCCGTACGCGAGGCCGCCGCCGAGGCGCAGCGCCCGGGTGCGGGCGGCGAAGCGCTCCAGGAAGGCGTCGGCCACCGAGCGGTGCACCAGCAGCCGCTCGATCGAGATGCACAGCTGCCCGGCGGAGGAGAAGCAGGCCCGTACGGCGCCCGCGGCGGCGGCGTCGAGGTCGGCGTCGGAGAGCACCAGCATGGCGTTCTTGCCGCCGAGTTCGAGCGAGGCGCCGACCAGCCGCTCGGCGGCGCGCCGGGCGACGTCCCGGCCGGTGCGGGTGGAGCCGGTGAAGGAGACGTAGTCGGCGTGCTCCACCACGGCGGGGCCGATCACCGGGCCGTCGCCGATCACGATCTGCCACAGGTCGGCCGGCAGCCCGGCCTCGACCAGCAGTTCGCGGGCCCACAGCGCGGTCAGCGCGGTCTGGGTGTCGGGCTTGTTGACCACCGCGTTGCCGGCCACGAAGGCGGGCAGCGCGTCGCCGACGGACAGCTCCAGCGGGTAGTTCCAGGGCGAGATGTGGCCGATCACGCCCTTGGGACGGCGGGCCTCGACCGTGTGGGTGAGCACCGGCAGGGCGCCGCCGCGCCGCTTGTCCCTGAGGTAGGCGTGCGCGGCCCGCCCGTAGTGCCGGGCGGCCATGGCGACGGCCATCACCTCCTCGAAGGCGTGCAGCCGGGCCTTGCCGGTCTCCGCCTGGATCAGGTCCAGGACCTCGTCCTGCCGCTTGAGCAGCAGGTCGTGGAAGCGCAGCAGGACGGCGGCGCGGCGGCGCACCGGCAGCGCGGCCCAGGCCGACTGGGCGCGGCGGGCCAGCTGGAAGGCGACCTCGACGTCGGCGGGGGTGGACTGCGGCAGGCCGGCCAGCCGCTCGCCGGTCAGCGGGGCGACGGTCTCCACCAGGTCGGGCTCGCCGGCGGCGGTGACGCCGGCCGCCAGCCGGTCGACCAGGGAGGGCGGAACGGCCGACGCGACCGTCCGGCCGCCGCCGGGGGCCGCCGGGTTGCCGGCGCCGGGGTGCTCGGTGGTCACTGCATCTGCTGTGAGGTCCGACATACGGCGCAGCCTAGGCCTTCGGGAGCCGGTCCGGTACCCGTCGGTAACAAGAATCTGCCGCAGTCGGGCGAAAGCGGGGCGCTCCGCCCGTACCGCGTCCCGCTCGGCTCGTCGGCGGGCCGGCGGAAGGCACCAGCGGGTCGGCGTGCGGCGTCAGCGGGTCGGCGTGAAGTAGTGGAGCACCGCGTTGAAGCGCTGCTCGGCCTCGTTCCACTCGTTGCCCTTCTCCGGGCTGGACGAGTAGATCGCGTAGCTGGTGCCGTCGTCGTCGATGAACTCCGCCTCGACCGCCCGCCGACGGCCGCCGCCCTGGGCGGCGTAGCTGAACTCCCAGACGGCCGCCTCGTGGCCGTTGACCGCGACGGCGGTCAGCTTGTGCTGCTTGTAGTCCTTCAGCGACTTGGAGACGGTGCCCTCCATCTCCCGCATGTGCTCCAGCGGCTTGACCGACTGGCCGACGGTGACGGCGAACTGCAGGTAGTGCACCTTGTTGTCGGGGCTGTAGTAGATCTGGTTGTCGGACGTCGCGGAGCGCTGCCACACCGGGCTGCCCGAGGGCAGCGGGAAGCGGAAGCCGGCCGGGTCGTCGACCCAGTGGTAGCCGCCGGGCGCCGCCGGGGGGCTGGCGTCGCCGCTGGGCCCCGGTCCGGTCGACTCGGTCGGCGCGGTCGGCGCCGGGTCGTCGGGGCCGCCGCCCACCACGTACCGGGTGGCGCCGAAGGTGCCCGCGGCCGCGAGCAGGCCGACGGCCAGCGCGATGGCGACGATCCTCGCGGTGCTGCGGCGCTTGGCCGGGCCGCGCGCGGGCGTGACGGAGTGCGCCACCGGCGCGACGGGAGCGGTGTGCGCCTGCGAGGCGGCTGCCGCGCCCCCGGTGGTGTCCTGAACGGCGGGGGACGCCGCGACGGGGACACCGGCGGCCTGCGGCTCGGTCGGCCCCTCGGAGCCCGCCGGCGGAGCCTCCGCGGGCTCCGCGGGGCGCTCGCTGCGGTCCACCACCGGCACCGACTGGGTGGGCGACCGCATCGGCGCGACGGCCTTGAAACCGATCGTGTGCCCGGCCTGCACCTCGGCCAGCATCCGGGCCGCCTCGTCCGCGGTCGGACGGTCGGCCGGGTCCTTGGCCATCAGCGCGGCCAGCACCGGCCCGAGCGGCCCGGCCCGGCGCGACTCCGGCAGCGGCTCGTCGACCACCGCGGCCAGCGTGGTGATCGGCGAGTCCCGGCGGAACGGCGACTGGCCCTCGACCGCCGCGTACAGCGTCGCGCCGAGGCCCCACAGGTCGGAGGCCGGCCCGGGCCGCTGGCCCTGGGCGCGCTCCGGCGCCAGGTAGTCCGGCGAGCCGACCAGGTCGCCCGGCCGGGTCAGCTCGGTCGAGCCCTCGTACTTGGCGATCCCGAAGTCCAGCAGGACCACCCGTCCGGTGCCGCGCTCCAGCAGCACGTTGGCCGGCTTCACGTCCCGGTGCAGCACGCCCAGCTGGTGGCCGCGGTGCAGCGCCGCGAGCACCTGGCTGCCGACCTCGGCGGCGGCGCGCGGCTGCAGGGTGCCGTCCTGGCTGATCACGTCGGCCAGCGAGCGGCCGTCGACCAGCTCCATGACGATCCACGGCCGGCCGTCCTGCTCCAGCACGTCGTGCACGGTGATCACGCCCGGGTGCTTGATCCGCGCGGCCGCGCTGGCCTCGCGCTTCATCCGGGTGTGCAGGATCTGCAGGTCCTCCTCGGGCAGGTGGTTGACGGTCAGCTCCTTGACCGCGACCTCGCGGTCGAGCATCCGGTCCCAGGCCCGCCAGACCGTGCCCATGCCGCCACGGCCGAGCCGCTCACCGAGCTCGTACCGCCCGGCGAGCAGCCGCTCCACCTCGGCCGCCTCCGGCCGGTCCTGCACACCCATCTGCGACCGCTCCCCCACACATTCCGCCAGCCGTCACCGCGACGGAGGGCCTGGTGCAGACCACTGTTCGAACAAATCCCACGCACACATTAGGCGTACCGCGCGGCCCCCGGTAATCACGCCCACCCCCCGGAGCGGGGCTGCCCGATCCGTCCGGGCCGTCAGCCTGCGAACATCACCACGGCGGCCATTCCCAGCGCCAGCAGGACGAAGACTCCCCCCACCAGCAACGGGCCGAGCAGGGCGGGGGGTATCCGCGGCGGTTTCGCGTCACCACCGGACCGCTTTCCGGCGCCGCCGGCATTCCCGGTGTCCCCGGAGTTTCCACCCCGTCGGCCGCCGCGGCGCTTCCGCACCGGCACCAGCGGCGCCTCCGGCTTCAGCGTCACCGCCCGCGCCACCCGCTCCTCGTCCACCGGCTCCGGCGCGCCCGCCAGCAGCTCAGCCAGTTCGCGCCACACCGTCTCCGCGGTCGGCCGCAGCACCGGATCGGGCTGCAGCAGCCGCTCGACCAGCGGCCCCAGCGGCCCGCAGACCGCGGAGTGCTCGCGCCGCCCGTCCCGCACCGCGGTCACCAGCTCCGGCACGCCGCCCTCCGGGTACGGCGCGCGGCCGGTGACCAGCCGGTGCACCAGCACGCCGAGCGCCCAGCAGTCGCCCGCCGGGCCGCCGTCCAACGGCCAACGCTCCGCCACCGGGCCCACCAGGGTGGCCCGGACGTCGTACCGGCGCCGCCCGCCCGGCCCGCCGAGCTCCTCGGCCAGCGCCTCCTGCGCCACCCCGGCGAGCAGCCCGCCGAGCATCGCCGCGCCGTCCTCGCAGACCAGCACCGACTCCGCGGTCACGTTGCCGTGGGTGAGCCCGGCCGCGTGCAGCGCCCGCAGCGCGCCGGCCAGGTCCGCCGCCAACTCGGCCGCCCGGTACGGCGGTACCGGCCCGCCGACCAGCAGCTCGGCCGCCGTCTGCCCGGCCGGCCGTTCCTCGGCCGTCCACAGCGACTCGCCGTCCACGAAGGCCCCGACCCCGCGCAGCAGCCGCGGGTGCGCGGCCGGCGCGGCCGAGCCGACCGCCGCCACCCGCCGCACCAGCCGGTCCGCCTGGGCGGGCGCCTCCTCCTCCGGGTCCTGACCGGCGGTCAGCAGGGCGGGCAGCTCCAGGGCGCGCAGCAGCACCGATTCACCGGTCCGCTCGTCCACCGCGTGGGCGCGGAAGGGTTCGGGACGGTCCGTCAGCCGGTACCGTCCCGCCAGCAACTGCCCGGGGCCGCCTCGCATGCCAGTTCCTCTCGCTCACCGAGCAGCCTACTGAGCGGTTCCCCTACGCTCGGCCCATGGACTGGACCGATCTGATCGACACCGCCTTCACGGTGGCGGGGAACACCGACCGAGCCAATCGGGCGGAGGCCGTCCGCACGGTGGAGGCCGCCGTCGTCGACGGCGAGGAGCCGGTCGCCTCCACCGCCGGCCGCCACCCCGACCACTTCCGCAAGGGGGTGCTCGTACTGACCACCCACCGGCTGCTCTTCCTGAAGGACGGGAAGCCGCCGGTACCGGTTCCGCTCACCGCCGTCACCGGCGCCACCGTGAACCGCACCAAGCTCAACGGCGAGGTGCTGACGGTCGTCGCGCTGACCGGCTCGCACCGCTTCGAGGACGTGGTCAAGGCGGACGTCTTCGCCGAGCAGCTCCGGGAGTCCGCCCGGCTCGCCCGCACCGCCGCGGCGCCGGGGAAGCCGGCCGCCGCCGCGCCCTCCGACGGCGAGCAACTCGTCGGACAGCTGGAGCGGTTGGCCGCGCTGCGCGCGTCCGGGGCGCTCACGGAGGACGAGTTCAGCCGGGCCAAGCAGCGCCTGATCGGCTGAACCCGCCCCCGTGCGCTACGGCGCCGGCTGGAAGCTGTTGAAGACGACGTCCCGGACCGGGGCCTGCGCGGCCCACTCCGCGTCCGGGACGATCCAGTAGATCGAGTAGCCGTACTTGGCCGGGGTCCCGGTCACGAAGCCGCGGTTGAGCGAGTGCGTCCTGGGCGTGCCGTTGGTCCACTCCCAGTCCGCCGCGTTGGTCCACTGCCGGTAGGTGATCGGCGCCAGGTTCAGCCGCTGGTAGTTGGTCACCTGGCCGCGCACGTTGGGCTCGGACTCCTGCCAGTCGGCGACGGCGCTGGCGCCCGGCGTGGTCGTCCACTCGATCCGCAGCTGGCTGCCGTCGGCGGCGTTCTTGAAGATCCGCCGGTTGGCGTCGGAGCCGGACGGCTGCAGCCAGTCCGGCAGGACGACCGAGAAGCCGCTCGGGTCCTTGTACTCGTGGTACCCGGCCGGCACCGCGCCGCCCGGAGCGGGCTGCGCCGGGGCCGGGGCGGGTGCCTGCGACTGCGCCGGAGCCGCCGGCGTGGTGGCGGCGGGCTGCGCGGGCGCCGGAGCGGGGACCGCGGGCGTGGCGGCCTCGGCGCCCGGTGTCCCGGTGGCCGTGGCGGCGGGCGCGGGTGCGGGTGCGGACGCGGGCGGCGCCGCGCTCTCGCCCGGCGCGGCGTCCGTGGTCGTCGCCACCGGCGAGCCGGACCCGGCGCCGTGGGTGGACGCGCCCTTGGCGCTGCCGTTCCCGCCGCCGACGGCCTGGAGCACCGCGACCACTCCCGCGATCAGCAGCAGCACCACGATCACGGTGGCGATGGCCAGCCGCCGCCGGCCGGTGCGCGGGTTCGCCCCGGCGGCCTGCGTCGCGCCCATCGTCCACTCGCTGGTCACCGGCCGGATCGGCTCGGGCGCCGGCTCCGCCGCCTTCGCGGCGGGCTCCGCCACGGCGGCCGCGGGCGGCTCCTCGTCCCGGGCCCGGCTGCCCACCCGGACCGTCCCCAGCAGCCCGCCCACGGGCCGCTTCCGGCCCTCCTCGGGCTTCTCCGGCTTCGGCTCCGTCTTCGGCTCCGGCTTCGGCTTCGGCTCGGTCGCGGGCTCCGCCCCGGATCCGGCCTCCGGCTCGGTCCTCGGCCCGGCCGCGGACTTCGTCCCCGGCTCGACGGCCGGCTGCTCCACCGGCATCGCGTACTCGGTGGTCGACTCGGCCTTCACGGTCGCCTCCGCGACCACCCGCTTGAGCATCGACCGGGTCTGCGTGGCGTCCAGCCGCTCGGCCGGGTCCTTCTCCAGCAACCCCTCGATCACCGGCAGCAGCGGCCCGGCGTTCACCGGCGTGGCCAGGTCCTCGGTCATCACCGCGGTCAGCGTCGCCAGGGCCGAGCCGCGGTCGTACGGCGGCCGCCCCTCGACCATCGCGTACAGCGTGCCGCCCAGCGACCACAGGTCGGCCGGCGGCCCGGGCTTCTGCCCGCGGGCCCGCTCCGGGGATATGTACGAGGGCGCGCCGACCAGCATGCCGGTGGAGGTGACGGAGGCGTCGCCCTCGACGCTGGCGATGCCGAAGTCGGTCAGCACGACCCGGCCGTCCTCGCCGATCAGCACGTTGGACGGCTTGACGTCCCGGTGCAGGATGCCCAGCGCGTGCGCGGCGATCAGCACCCCCAGCACGTCCAGCGCGATCTCGGCGGCGCGGCCGGGCGCGAGCGGCCCGTCCTCGCGGATGACGTCGGCCAGCGAGCGGGACTCGACCAGCTCCATGACGATCCACGGCCGGTCGTCCTCGTCGACGACGTCGAAGACGGTGACCGCGGAGTTGTGCCGGATCCGTGCGGTCGCCTTGGCCTCGCGCAGCGTCCGGACGATCAGCCGGTGCTTCTCCTCCTCCTCGACGCTGGCGTTCATCCGCAGTTCCTTGACCGCGACGGTCCGGCCCAGCATCTCGTCCTCGGCGCGCCAGACGGTGCCCATGCCACCGCGTCCGAGCACGCCGTTCAGCCGGTAGCGGCCGGCCAGGAGGCGGCCGGTGGAACCCTGCGCCTGGGTCATTCGGAACGTTCCCCCATGTGCTGCTGGCGGTCGTGGTGACGGCGTGTCGGACCGGCCGGGCCCGAACGCCCAAGCCTCCATCATCCCCTGTCCCGGTGGCTCAGGACCACCCGCCCCCCGTCCCAAGCCGGGACGAACCGGAACCGGTGCGGCGCTCCGTGCCCGATCTGTGATCGAAAACTCGCCAAGATCCGTTCGAATCACTGCTACCGTTCGGCAGCTCATCGTCTTTTCCGGGGGGATTCGGCGCCCATGACCGCACCCGCACCGGGCGCTGACGGCCCATCGCCCCGGCCGCACACCGCCCAGCACTACTCGGTCGCACCCGCACCGGCCTCCCCCGAAGGCTACGTGGTGCCCGGCATGCCCGGCGCCCCGGTGGCCGGGTACGACCCCGTCGCCCCAGCGGCCCGGACCGCCCCCCGCCGCCGCACCGCCGCGGCCGTCGCCCTCGCCGTCCTCGCCATGCTGCTCGGCGGCCTGGCCTACGGCTGCGCCCCGCTGCGGGCCGCCGACAGCCTCGGCTGGCTGGCCATCGCCCAGGCCGGAGTGGTGGCCCTCCCGCTCGGCCGGCTCGGCGGCCGCAACCGGCTGCTCCCGCCGCTCGGCGCCCTCCTCGCGGCCGGCGCGCTCCTCCTCGGCCAGCTGGCCGAACACCTCCGCCTGGTGGACGCCGACGGCCCCGGCCCGCGCGGCCTCCTGCACGACGCCCTGGCCGGCTGGCGCGCCGACCTCCGCCCGCTCGACGCCGCCTTCTACGCCATCGCCCTCATCGGCGGCTTCCTCCTCACCCGCCGCACGGCCGACCGCAGTTGACGCCCCGCCGACGGCCCGGAAGCCCCCGGACAGCCCGAAGGCCCCCGCCGTGCTCGGCGGGGGCCTTCGTCAGCCGACGGCTCAGCGGTGGTCGAGCGCCGGGTTGACCGTCACCTCGACGCGCTGGAACTCCTTGAGCTCCGTGTAGCCGGTGGTGGCCATCGCACGGCGCAGCGCACCGAACAGGTTCATGGTGCCGTCCGGGGTGTGCGACGGACCGGTCAGGATCTCCTCGGTGGTGCCGACCGTGCCGAGGTCCACCCGCTTGCCGCGCGGCAGCTCCTCGTGGACGGCCTCCATGCCCCAGTGGAAGCCCTTGCCCGGGGCGTCGGTGGCGCGGGCCAGCGCGGCACCGATCATCACGGCGTCGGCGCCGCAGGCGACGGCCTTCGGGATGTCGCCGCTGTAGCCGACGCCACCGTCCGCGATCACGTGCACGTAGCGGCCGCCGGACTCGTCCATGTAGTCGCGGCGCGCGGCCGCCACGTCGGCGACGGCGGTGGCCATCGGCACCTGGATGCCGAGCACGTTGCGGGTGGTGTGGGCGGCGCCGCCGCCGAAGCCCACGAGCACGCCGGCCGCGCCGGTCCGCATCAGGTGCAGCGCCGCGGTGTACGTGGCGCAGCCGCCGACGATCACCGGGACGTCCAGCTCGTAGATGAACTGCTTGAGGTTGAGCGGCTCGGCGGCGCTGGAGACGTGCTCGGCCGAGACGGTGGTGCCGCGGATGACGAAGACGTCGACGCCGGCGTCCACCACGGCCTTGGAGAACTCGGCGGTGCGCTGCGGGGAGAGCGCGGCGGCGGTGACCACGCCGGAGTCGCGGACCTCCTGGATCCGCTGCTTGATCAGCTCGGCGCGGATCGGCGCGGCGTAGATCTCCTGCAGCCGACGGGTCGCGGTGGCCTCGTCGGTGATCGCGGAGATCTCGTCGAGCAGCGGCTGCGGGTCCTCGTAGCGGGTCCAGAGGCCTTCGAGGTTCAGCACGCCCAGGCCGCCGAGGCGGCCGATGGCGATGGCCTGCTGCGGCGAGACCACGCTGTCCATCGGGGCGGCCAGGAACGGCAGCTCGAAGCGGTAGGCGTCGATCTGCCAGGCGATCGAGACCTCCTTCGGGTCCCGGGTACGGCGGCTGGGGACGACGGCGATGTCGTCGAAGGCGTACGCCCGGCGGCCGCGCTTGCCTCGCCCGATCTCGATCTCGGTCACTTCGAGCCCTTCTGCTGTGTTGCTGTGCCCGCCGGGTCACCCCGGCCGCACCCCAGTATCCCGTACTACCGGCGGCCGCGCCCCGACGGCCCGCTCCCCGGACGCGCCGGAGGGGCCCGCCGCTGCGCTGCAGCGACGGGCCCCTCGGTGGCTCGGGTGGTGCGGACCGGTCAGCGGGTCGAGTAGTTCGGCGCCTCGACGGTCATCTGGATGTCGTGCGGGTGGCTCTCCTTGAGGCCCGCCGAGGTGATCCGGACGAAGCGGCCCTTGCTCTCCATCTCGGCGATGGTGCCGGCGCCGACGTAGCCCATGGTCTGGCGCAGGCCGCCGACCAGCTGGTGCAGCACGGCCGACAGCGGGCCGCGGTACTGCACCTGGCCCTCGATGCCCTCGGGGACGAGCTTGTCGTCCGAGGCCACCTCGGCCTGGAAGTAGCGGTCCTTGGAGTACGAGCGGCCCTGGCCGCGGGACTGCATGGCGCCCAGCGAACCCATGCCGCGGTAGGACTTGAACTGCTTGCCGTTGATGAACAGCAGCTCGCCCGGGGACTCCTCGCAGCCGGCCAGCAGCGAGCCGAGCATCACGGTGTCGGCACCGGCGGCCAGCGCCTTGCCGATGTCGCCCGAGTACTGCAGGCCGCCGTCGCCGATGACCGGCACGCCGGCCTCGCGGCAGGCCAGGGCGGCCTCGTAGATGGCGGTGATCTGCGGGACGCCGATGCCGGCGACCACGCGGGTGGTGCAGATGGAGCCGGGGCCGACGCCGACCTTGACGCCGTCCACGCCGGCGTCGATCAGCGCCTGGGCGCCGTCACGGGTGGCGACGTTGCCGCCGACCACGTCGACGCCCACGGCCGACTTGATCTTGGCGATCCAGGCCAGCGCGTTGTGGCTGTGGCCGTGCGAGGTGTCGACCACCAGGAAGTCCACGCCGGCCTCGACCAGGGCCTGGGCCCGGTCGAACGCCTCGGCGCTGGCGCCGACGGCGGCACCGACCAGCAGCCGGCCCTCGGCGTCCTTGGCGGCGTTCGGGTACTGCTCGGCCTTGACGAAGTCCTTGACGGTGATGAGGCCCTTGATCCGGCCCTCGTCGTCGACCAGCGGCAGCTTCTCGATCTTGTGGCGGCGCAGCAGCGCCATCGCGTCGACGCCGGAGATGCCGACCTTGCCGGTGATCAGCGGCATCGGGGTCATGATCTCGCGGACCTGGCGGCTGCGGTCCGACTCGAAGGCCATGTCGCGGTTGGTGACGATGCCGAGCAGCTTGCCCGCCTCGTCGGCGATCGGCACGCCGGAGATGCGGAACTTGGCGCACAGCGCGTCGGCCTCGGCCAGCGTGGTGTCCGGGCCGACCGTGATCGGGTCGGTGACCATGCCGGACTCGGAGCGCTTCACCAGGTCGACCTGGTTGGCCTGGTCCTCGACGGACAGGTTGCGGTGCAGCACGCCGACGCCACCCTGGCGCGCCATCGCGATGGCCATCCGCGACTCGGTCACCTTGTCCATCGCCGCGGAGAGCAGCGGGATGTTGACGCGGACGTTCCGGGAGACCCGCGAGGAGGTGTCCACCTGGTTCGGCAGCACCTCGGAGGCCCCGGGCAGCAGCAGGACGTCATCGAACGTGAGCCCGAGCATGGCGAACTTCTCGGGTACGCCTGCGGCGTTGTAAGACATTTGGGGGGTACCTTCCGTGGCCGGCCTTATCCGCTCACGCCCTGAGGGTGGGGGCGCATTCATCGCTCACTCGCGCAGACCGCCGAAAGCCGGGCGCAATAGGAGGATCCTCCAAGGGGACCCCGCGCGCACCCGTGAAACTTTGGCAACCCGCCCAGGCGCCGATACCCCATGGTACTGGCACCGCGAATGTGTCCTCGTGTGCCCTTGACAACAACCCCGCCCGCTGCCTGATTCCGCCTGATTCCGTCCCGCCCGCGGAGCCCCGCCGAGCGGGCACACCCCGCAACGGCCGAGGTCACGCGCCCCGCAACGGCCGAGGCCAGGGGTCAGGAGGACTCCTCCGCGAGGGCCCGCAGCCGACTGAGCGCCCGGTGCTGGGCCACCCTGACGGCGCCCGGGGACATCCCGAGCACCTCGCCGGTCTCCTCCGCCGACAGCCCGGCGGCCACCCTCAGCAGCACCAGCTCGCGCTGACGGGCCGGCAGGTTGGACAGCAGCTCCTTCGCCCAGGCCGCGTCGCTGCTCAGCAGCGCCTGCTCCTCCGGGCCGAGCGCCTCGTCCGGCACCTCGGGCAGGTCGTCCTGCGGGACGACGGTCGACCCCGGCCCGCGCATCGCGGCCCGCTGCAGGTCGGCGATCTTGTGCGCGGCGATGCCGTACACGAAGGCCTCGAACGGCCGCCCCTGGTCCTTGTACCGGGGCAGCGCGCAGAGCACCGCGACGCAGACCTCCTGCGCGACATCGTCCACGTGGTGCCGGGCTCCGCCGGGCAGTCGTACCAGCCTGGCACGGCAGTACCGCAGCGCCAGCGGGTGGACGTAGGCGAGCAGGGCGTCGATCGCCGGGCCCTCGCCGCGCACGGCCGCCGCGACCAGCTCGCCCACCAGCGGCGAGCCGCCCGTACCGAGCACCGGAGGACGGCCCGGTCCGCGGTCGGCGCCGGAGCCGTCCGGACCGCCGGGATCGGCGTACGACGGATCGTGACCCGGACCGGAGGGCTCGCCCTCCACCGGGTCCGCCTGGCCGGCCGCGCCGGCGACGTCGTCGCGCATCGGTCCATGGTGCCTGGTCGAGCGGGAAAACGCGGCACCGCGTCCGGAGTTGTGCACCGGAACGTTATGCGCTGCCGCACCGTGGGGCGTGCCGCGCACCACCGGCCCCTCCTGCACCGTGCCGCCTCCCGCCCCGCCGTCGGTGGTCCCGTCCGTCGCGCCGTCCGCCGAGTGTCCTGCGGCCGCGCGGTTCGCCGCAGTGCCTGTCCGCTGGTCCCCGAGGTGCTCCACTCCTCCATGGTGCAACCTCGGGACCGTGACGTCACACACCCGTGCGGTACCCGCCACGGGGATCACCGGTGGCGCGCCGCACCCGGCGGCGCCGCCGGTGGTCAGCGGACCAGGCCCCAGCGGAAACCCAGCGCCACCGCGTGCGCGCGGTCGGAGGCCCCGAGCTTCTTGAACAGCCGTCGGGCGTGGGTCTTGACGGTGTCCTCGGACAGGAACAGCTCGCGCCCGATCTCGGCGTTGCTGCGGCCGTGGCTCATGCCCTCCAGCACCTGGATCTCACGCGCCGTCAGGGTCGGCGCGGCACCCATGTCGGGGCTGCGCAGGCGGCGCGGGGCGAGCCGCCAGGTCGGGTCGGCGAGGGCCTGGGTGACGGTGGCCCGCAGCTCGGCGCGCGAGGCGTCCTTGTGCAGGTACCCGCGGGCGCCCGCGGCCACCGCGAGCGCGACACCGTCGAGGTCCTCGGCGACGGTGAGCATGATGATCCGCGCGCCCGGATCGGCGGACAGCAGCCGCCGGACCGTCTCGACCCCGCCGAGGCCGGGCATCCGGACGTCCATCAGAACGAGATCGGAGCGGTCGGCCACCCAGCGGCGGAGGACCTCCTCCCCGTTCGTCGCGGTGGTGACCCGGTCCACACCGGGTACGGTCGCGACCGCGCGGCGAAGCGCCTCGCGGGCGAGCGGGGAATCGTCGCAAACGAGAACGGAAGTCATGACCGTCGTCCTCCGCAGCTGATCCGCGTCACGTTGAGCCTCCTGGCTGGTACGAACCTCTCCGACACGGCCGATCGGCGACAGACTCCGTGCTGATCGCCCCAACCTGCCCGCGATCGTTCCCGACGTCCGGCGCCCGCTAACCGCCTCCGCACTTCCAACGACCGTCACTCGAATGAGTTACGGCCTTCGGGGCCATCTCCACCACTGTACGTGGCCAACCCATTACCGATCAGCCGCATCGCGGTGCACACGCCGCACTTTTCCGCAGCTCGCGCGCGGTCGGCGTACGACCCGCACACCGATTCGGCATGTCGTGCGCCCGTCGGCCACCCGATTGCCACGCCCGCGCCCGCCGAGGACCCTTGCCCACTTTGCCCGTTTTTATAGCTTTCGTATGGTCATTGACTGTTGTGCCAGTGTGTGGGTGACTTGTCCATGGAGTTGCCTTAAGTCATATTTCCAGGTGTCCACACCAGTGCATCGAAGCCCCGCCGTATCGCTCGGCCGCAGCCCGCCGAGCGCCCGGCCGACGGCCGACGGCCTCTGAAGGGAATGAGCCATGGCAGATTTCTCCCGCCTCCCCGGTCCCAACGCGGACCTCTGGGACTGGCAGCTCTCCGCAGCCTGCCGCGGCGTGGACAGCTCGCTCTTCTTCCACCCCGAGGGCGAGCGCGGGGCCGCGCGCAGTTCGCGCGAGGCCAGCGCCAAGGAGGTCTGCATGCGCTGCCCGGTGATCGCCGAGTGCGCCGCGCACGCGCTGGCGGTCCGCGAACCGTACGGAGTCTGGGGCGGGATGACCGAGGACGAGCGCGAGGAGATGCTGGGACGCTCGCGGCACCGGCTGGTGGAGGTCCCGCTGACCCCGCCCGCGGTCGCGCAGCGCTAGACCCGCCTCCGCGACGCGCCGTGAAGAAACGTTTCTTCGCGGCGCCTCAGGCCGGTCACGGCCGGTACGGGACCTGCGGGAGTTCCGTCACCCGCCGTCAGCGGGCGGCCGCCGCCCCCGCCAGCCGCTCCAGCATCAGCGCCACGGCCGGCACCTCGGCCAGGTCCGGCAGGGTCAGCGCGACCACCTGTCGCACCGCCGGCGCCCCCGAGGCCGTCCGCACCGGCACCGTCGACACGCCGTCAGGGCGCACCGACTGCAGCGCCAGCCGCGGCAGCACCGCGACGCCCAGCCCGGCCGCCACCAGGCCGACCACCGCCGGGTAGTCGTCGGTCGCGAAGTCGATCCGGGGCTCGAAGCCCGCCCCGGCGCACAGCTCCACCAGGTGCCCCCGGCACTGCGGGCAGCCGGCGATCCACTGCTCCCCCGCCAGCTCGGCCAGCTCGACCGGCCCGCCCCGCCCGGCCAGCGGGTGGGCGGCCGGCAGCAGGCCCACCAGCGGGTCGTCCAGCAGCGGGGTGACCACCAGATCGGACCAGTCGGTCCCGGCGGTCAGCTGCTGGGCCTCCAGGTTGGCCTCGGCCCGCGCCTCGCGCGGCGTGCCGTGCGCCGGCGGCGGCAGCACGACGGCGCCGTCGGACTGCGGGTAGCGGAAGGCCAGCGCGATCTCGCACTCGCCGCCGCGCAGCATCGCCAGCGACTCCGGCGGCTCCGCCTCGACCAGCGACACGCGCACCCCCGGATGGCCGTCCCGCAGCCGGGCGACCGCGGGCGGCACCAGGGTGGAACTCGCGGTCGGGAAGGACACCAGCCGCACCCGGCCGGCCCGCAGCCCGGCGATCGCGGCCACCTCCTCCTCGGCGGCGGAGAGCCCGGCCAGGATCCCGGTGGCATGCTTGAGCAGGACCCGCCCGGCCTCGCTGAGCTGCATCCCGCGGCCCGAGCGGACCACCAGCGGGGTGTCCACGGACTTCTCCAGGGCCTTCATCTGCTGGCTGATGGCGGGCTGGGTGCACCCCAGCTCACGAGCGGCGGCGGAGAAGGAGCCGGTGCGGGCGACGGCACGCAGGACGCGCAGGTGGCGGGCCTCGATCATGCCTTAGTTATAAGGCAATCTTTGCGTTCTGCAAAATTCTACTGATGGTTGAAGCGGCCACGACCCGGCGGACGACCGGGCGGACGACGGCCGGAGGCCCGGCCCGCGTCCCCTCGCGGGGTGCGGACCGGGCCTCCGGTCAGTCGTTCGGGCCTCAGTGCGAGTGGCCGTGACCGTGGGAGTGGCCGTGACCGTTGTCGGCCTCCTCCTCCTTCTTCTCCACCACGAGGGTCTCGGTGGTGAGCAGCAGGGAGGCGATCGAGGCGGCGTTCTCCAGGGCGGAGCGGGTGACCTTGACCGGGTCGATGACGCCGGCCTTCACCAGGTCGCCGTACTCGCCGGTGGCGGCGTTGTAGCCCTGGCCGATCTCCAGCTCGGAGACCTTGGAGGTGATGACGTAGCCCTCCAGGCCGGCGTTCTGGGCGATCCAGCGCAGCGGCTCGTGCAGCGCCTTGCGGACCACGGCGACACCGGTGGCCTCGTCACCCGACAGGCCCAGGCCCTCGTCCAGCACCTTGGCGGCGTGGACCAGGGAGGCGCCACCGCCGGCGACGATGCCCTCCTCGACCGCGGCGCGGGTCGCCGAGATGGCGTCCTCCAGGCGGTGCTTGCGCTCCTTCAGCTCCACCTCGGTGGCGGCGCCGACCTTGATGACGCAGACGCCGCCGGCCAGCTTGGCCAGGCGCTCCTGCAGCTTCTCGCGGTCCCAGTCGGAGTCGGTGGCGGCGATCTCGCCCTTGATCTGGGCGACGCGGCCGGCCACGGCCTCGGCGTCACCGGCGCCGTCGACGACGGTGGTCTCGTCCTTGGTGATGGTCACGCGGCGGGCGGTGCCCAGCACGTCCAGGCCGACCTGGTCGAGCTTGAGGCCGACCTCCTCGGAGATGACCGTGCCGCCGGTCAGGGTGGCCAGGTCGCCCAGGATCGCCTTGCGGCGGTCACCGAAGCCCGGGGCCTTGACGGCGACGGCGTTGAAGGTGCCGCGGATCTTGTTCACGACCAGGGTCGACAGCGCCTCGCCGTCGACGTCCTCGGCGATGATCAGCAGCGGCTTGGAGGCACCGCCCTGCAGGATCTTCTCCAGCAGCGGCAGCAGCTCCTGGATGGAGGAGATCTTGCCCTGGTTGATCAGGATGTACGGGTCCTCCAGGACCGCCTCCTGCCGCTCCGCGTCGGTGACGAAGTACGGCGACAGGTAGCCCTTGTCGAACTGCATGCCCTCGGTGAAGTCCAGCTCCACGCCGAAGGTGTTCGACTCCTCGACGGTGATGACACCGTCCTTGCCGACCTTGTCGATCGCCTCGGCGATCAGCTCGCCGACCTGGGTGTCCTGGGCGGAGAGGGACGCGACGGCGGCGACGTCGTCCTTGCCCTCGATCTCGCGGGCGACGGACAGCAGGTGCTCGGAGACGGCGGCGACGGCCTTGTCGATGCCCTTCTTCAGGGCGGCCGGGCCGGCACCGGCGGCGACGTTGCGCAGACCCTCGTTGACCAGGGCCTGGGCCAGCACGGTGGCGGTGGTGGTGCCGTCACCCGCGACGTCGTTGGTCTTGGTGGCGACCTCCTTGACGAGCTGCGCGCCAAGGTTCTCGTACGGGTCGTCCAGCTCGACCTCACGGGCGATGGTGACACCGTCGTTGGTGATGGTCGGGGCGCCGAACTTCTTGTCGATGACGACGTTGCGGCCCTTGGGGCCGATGGTCACCTTGACGGTGTCGGCCAGCTTGTTGACACCGCGCTCCAGCGAGCGGCGGGCGTCCTCGTCGAACTGCAGGATCTTCGCCATGTTCCCTATTCCCTCGGGGCTGCGGCCGGCCCACCGGCCGCCGAACTACGTGAACCAACAACCACGCCCCGGGCCCCTGTCACTTGGGACACGGATCCGGGGCGGGTCGGAACGACTTACTTCTCGATGCTGCGTTTACTTCTCGATGATGGCGAGAACGTCACGAGCCGAGAGGACGAGGTACTCCTCGCCCTGGTACTTCACCTCGGTGCCGCCGTACTTCGAGTACAGGACGATGTCACCGACGGCGACGTCGAGCGGCAGACGCTGGCCGTCCTCGAAGCGGCCCGGGCCGACGGCCAGGACGACGCCCTCCTGGGGCTTCTCCTTGGCGGTGTCCGGGATGACCAGGCCGGAGGCCGTGGTCGTCTCGGCGTCGAGCGGCTGGACCACGATGCGGTCCTCAAGCGGCTTGATGGCAACCTTGCTGCTGGTGGTCACGTCCGAGCTCCCCTTCGGAGATTACGGGGTTTTCTAACGGGTAGGGGCGAGCCTGCGGGTCTGCCGTCGCGGGGGTCAGACACACGTCTTCGCGTTAGCACTCCCCCGGTGGGGAGTGCCAAGGACGACCATAGGGCCGTGTTAGCACTCAGTCAACCAGAGTGCCAACGGCGCGCCCGGACAGCCCCGGCCGAGGGATGAGTACCCGTACTCATGTGCGACCGTCGGCGCCCTCGGCACACTCGTGCCATGACCGACACCCCGGTACGCCTCGGCCCGTCCGACGCGCAGGACGCCGTGCTCGCGGTGGCACTCCTGCCCGTACTGGCCGCCCTCCCGCTCGGCGCCTTCTGGCTGGGCGCAGCGGTGGCCGAAGCCTTCGGCTCCGACAGTGGCGGCTGCGTCGCCTACGGCGCGCTCTGCGCCCTGGTCATCGGCTGGGGCGTGCCGGTCGCCGTCGCCGTGCTCGGCGAACGGGCCGACTACCGGCTGCTGCCGATCTCCGCCGCGGTCGCCCCCTTCGCCCTGCCCGTCGTGCTCTGCCTGGCCGCCCTCGGATGAGCACGCCGCCCGCCGTCCGCGGGGCCCGAGCCGGGCTCCGCCCGCTCGCGCCCGCCCCGGGCACGGCGCCGCGCCGACCGGCGAGAATGACCCCGTGGACACCGAGAACCTCCAGCCCCTGCTGACCCCCGAGGGCCAGGCCCTGCTCGCCGAGCTGCGCGAGTTCACCCCCGAGGAGGAGCTCGCGCTGGCCACCCGGCTGCGGCGGGAGCACCCGGCGGAGCTGGTGTCGGCGGCCTTCGGGCAGGCGCGGCTGCGGCAGCGGGCGCGCGCGAAGTTCGGGGCGGACGCCGACCTGATGTACTTCACGCCCAACGGGGTCGAGCAGTCCACCCGGCGCAGCGTGGCCGAGTGGCGGGCGCGACGGTTCGCCGAGCTGGGCGTACGGCGGCTGGCGGACCTGTGCTGCGGCATCGGCGGGGACGTGCTGGCGCTGGCCCGGGCGGGCATCGAGGTGCTGGCCGTCGACAAGGACCCGGCGGCCTGCGCCGCCACCGCCGCGAACGCCGCCGCGCTGGGCCTGGCCGAGCTGGTCGAGGTGCGCTGCGCGGACGTCGCCGAGGTGGACGTCGCCGGCTACGACGCGGTGTTCACCGACCCGGCCCGACGGACCTCGCGCGGCCGGGTGTTCGACCCCGAGGCGTACGCCCCGCCGCTCTCCTGGGCGATCGAGGCCGGCCGGCGCACCCCGATCGGGGCGCTGAAGGTCGCACCGGGCATCCCGCACGAGGCCGTCCCGGCGGACGCCGAGGCCGAGTGGGTCTCCGACCACGGCGACGTCAAGGAGGCGGTGCTCTGGTTCGGCACCAGGGCCGCCGGCCCGCACCGCGCCACCCTGCTGCCGCACGGCGACAGCCTCACCGGCGGCGATCTGCCCGACCCGCCGGCCGGCCCGGTCGGGCGCTACCTGTACGAGCCGGACGGCGCGGTGATCCGGGCGCACCTGGTGGCCGAGGTGGCCGAGCAGGTCGGCGGCCGGCTGATCGACCCGAAGATCGCCTACCTGACCTCGGACGAGCTGGTCGCCACCCCGTACGCGCACGCCTTCGAGCTCACCGACGTGATGCCCTTCCACATCAAGAAGCTGAAGGCGCTGCTGCGCGAGCGCGGGGTCGGCACGGTGGTGATCAAGAAGCGCGGGATGGCGATCACCCCGGAGGAGCTGCGCCGCCAGCTCAAGCCCTCCGGGCCGAACACCGTCACGGTGATCCTCAGCCGCACCGACCACGGCCCGCTGATGATGCTGGGGCAGCCGGTCCGGGCCTCCGGGGCCTAGGAGGCGGGGGCCTGGATGTAGTCCTCCAGCCGCGCCACCGAGAAGCCCTGCTCCTGGATCCGGGCCAGCAGGTCGCCGAACATCTGGGTCATCGTGGCGCCCTTGAGCTCCTTGGGGCCGCGGAAGTGCGCCAGGATGATGTCGCCGGGCTTCAGCTTCTTGTCCCCCGCCTGGTACTGCATGTCGTGGATCTGCATCGACTCGCGCCACAGCACGACCGCGCGCGGGCCGCACTGCTGCACCGCGGTGTTGAGCGTCGGGGTGTTGGCACCGTCGCCGAACGGCGGGCGGAACAGCAGCGGCGCGGTGCCGTACTGCTGGGTGAGCGCGGCCTGGTCGTCGCAGACCTCGGACTTCTGCTTGTCCGGCGACAGCTTGCTCATCACCGGGTGGTCCACGGTGTGGTTCTGGATGTGGTTGCCGAGCGCCTGGAGCGGCTTGAAGTAGCCGTAGTCGTTCTTGACGATGTCCTTGGTCAGGAACATCGAGATCGGCACCTTGAGGTCGGTCAGCATCTCGACGAACTTCGGGTCCTTCTCGGCGCCGTCGTCGATGGTGATGAAGACCACCTTGTCGGTCGTCTTCACGTCGCTGAACACCGGTACCGGGCCGGTCCGTTCGAGCTTGATGGGCTTGTCGGCGGGCGGCGCCGGGGCGGGCGGGAGCGGGGTGAGGTTCCACTTCGCCCAGGCCGCCGCGTTCGCGCCCGCCGGGGCGGCCCCCGGGGTGGCGGCCGCGCTGCTCGGGGCTGCCGCGGCCGGCTGGGGCGTGCCCGACGCCGCCGACGTGCCGGCCGGCGCGGTCGTGCCGCCGCCTCCGTTGTCGCCGCACGCGGTGGCGAAGGCCAGCAGGGCCAGCGCCCCCGCCGCGTACGTCCTGGTCCTGCTCCGCCCGTCCCTGCTCACCGCACCGCGCTCCCGGTTCCCGTTCAGCTTTCTATCAGCTGATTCACGGTAGCGGCCGGGGTCGCGGTTCCCGGTGACGACCTATTCGACCTGTTCGACCTGTTCGACGTGCTCGCTGGTGAAGGACCAGCGGTGCACCGGCCGGCCGAGCAGCTCGGCCGGCGGGTCGGCGACCGGCACCGGCACGCCGCTCCACCAGGTGATCAGGAGCACCCGCTCGCCCGGGGCGGAGAACACTTCGAGGCGCTCAAGACCGGCCGTGCCGCGCACCGCGGGCAGCACCGACTCCCGCACCCAGGCGGCGAGTTCGGCCCCGCGGCCGTCCGCCGCCCGGGCCTCCCACATCGCGGCGACGGTCATCCGGCGCCGCCGCCCAGGGCGTCGTAGGCCTGTCCGTGGACGTCCCCGTGCCCGAAGCCCGCGGCCGGCACGTGGACCTCGGTCACCGGCAGCGAGGAGTCGGCGGACAGCTCGAACGCGGACGGCGCACGGTCGCGCCACACCATCTCGGAGCCCAGCGCCGCCACCATCGCGCCGTTGTCGGTGCACAGGCCCGGCCGCGGCACCCGCAGTCGGATGCCGGCCCGGTCGCAGCGCTGCTGGGCCATCTCGCGCAGTCGCGAGTTTGCCGCCACGCCGCCGCCGATCATCAGGTGGTCGACGCCGTTGTCCTTGCACGCCTTGACGGCCTTGCGGGTGAGCACGTCGGTGACCGCCTCCTGGAAGGACGCCGCCACGTCGGCGATCGGCACCTCCTCGCCGGCCCGGCGCTTGGCCTCCACCCAGCGGGCGACGGCGGTCTTCAGACCGGAGAACGAGAAGTCGTACGCGGGGTCGTTCCGGCCGCTCAGGCCGCGCGGGAAGGCGATCGCCTTCGGGTCGCCCTCGCGCGCCCTCCGGTCGACCACCGGGCCGCCGGGGAAGCCCAGGCCGAGCACCCGGGCGACCTTGTCGAACGCCTCGCCGGCCGCGTCGTCGATGGTCGCGCCGAGCGGGCGGACATCGCTCGTGATGTCCTCGCTGAGCAGCAGCGAGGAGTGCCCGCCGGAGACCAGCAGGGCCATCGTCGGCGAGGGCAGCCGGCCGTGCTCCAGCTGGTCGACGCAGATGTGCGAGGCGAGGTGGTTGACCCCGTACAGCGGCTTGTCCAGCGCCCAGGCGTACGCCTTCGCGGCGCTGACGCCGACCAGCAGCGCGCCGGCCAGGCCGGGGCCGGCCGTGACGGCGATGCCGTCCAGGTCGCTCGCCTTGATCCCGGCGGTGTCCAGGGCGCGCTGGATGGTCGGGACCATCGCCTCCAGGTGGGCGCGGCTGGCGATCTCCGGGACGACGCCGCCGAAGCGGGCGTGGTCGTTGACGCTGGAGGCGACCGCGTCGGCCAGCAGCGTGGTGCCGCGCACGATGCCGACGCCGGTCTCGTCGCAGGAGGTCTCGATGCCGAGGACGAGCGGTTCGTCAGCCATGGCGGGTGTCCTCAATGTCCTTCGGGTCAGTGCTGTCAGTGCTGGGGTGGTCGAGGCGCATCACCAGCGCGTCGACGTTGGCGGGCTGGTAGTAGCCGCGCCGGATGCCCACCGGTTCGAAGCCGTGGCGCTCGTACAGCCGCTGGGCCCGCGGGTTGTCCACCCGCACCTCCAGCAGCAGTTCGGCGCAGCCGCGCCGGGCGGACTCCCGGATCAGGTCGGTGAGCAGCGCCGTGCCGAGGCCGGCGCCCTGGTGCCGGTCGTCGACGGCGATGGTCTGGACGTCGCCCTCGCCGGCGATCGCCATCAGGCCGGCGTAGCCGACGACCGAACCGTCGGCGGCGGTGGCGACGGTGTAGTGGCGGGTGCCGCCGGGGTGGGTCTCGGCCAGCTCGGACCAGAACATCCCGGTGGACCAGGCGTCCTCGGGGAACAGCCGCAGCTCCAGCTCCATCACCGGCGCGATGTCCCACCAGCGCATCGGGCGCAGGGTGGTGCCGTGGTTCACGCCGGGAGCACCGCCTTGTAGCCGGCCGGCACCTGGGCATCCGGGCGGCGCAGGTACAGCGGCACGTTCGGCAGCAGCTCGCGCCCGGCGGCCAACTCGGCGGCGGCGAAGCCGGCCAGGGCCCCGGCGGACACGTGCTCCGGGCCGTGCGCGCCCGGGAAGGCGTCCGGGTAGAGCAGCGCGCCGGCGCCGACCGAGCGCGGCGGCGCGGTCAGCTCGGCCGGGCGGTCCACGCCCGGGCCCTCGGTGCGGCGGCCCTCGGCGTCGTACGAGGCCCAGTAGACCTCCTTTCGGCGCGCGTCGGTGGCCACCGTGAACGGCTGCCCCGCCAGCCCCTCGGCGCGGGCCTGGAAGGCGATCGCGTCCAGGGTGCAGACGCCGTGCACCGGCAGCCCGAGGGCGTGACCGAGCGCGGCGGCGGTCACCAGGCCGACCCGCAGACCGGTGTACGGGCCCGGGCCGACCCCGACCGCGATGCCGGTCAGCCGGTGCTTGTCCACCCCGGCCGTACGCAGCACCCCGTCGATCGCGGGCAGCAGCAGTTCGCCGTGGCGCCGGGCGTCGACCTGGTGGGTCTCGGCCAGGACGGCGGTTCCGTCGTGGACGGCGGCGGTGACGGCGGGGGTAGCGGTGTCGAACGCGAGCAGCAGCACGGGTCAAGGTTAGACCGACGTTGGGCCGACCGGACGATCGGCCGGACGTGCCAACCGGGAACACACATCCGAGGCGCTGCGACCCGGACGGACGGACCTGGCACGATAAGCCCGTACGAAAAGGGACGGCAGCGGGAGCGGCACGTGGCGAAGATGGGTCCTGGAGTGGTGGTCACGGGGCTGACCCTGGGGGCCCTGGCGGTGGTGAGCCTGCTGGCCTTCCAGGCCAACGGCGCCCAGGACCGGGCCGGCGGCGCCAAGCCGACCCCCACCATCACGGCGACGGGCACGGCCACCGCCGCGGCGCCGACCGCCTCGGCCACCCCGACCGTCCCGCCGCTGCCGGCCACCTCGGGCACCGGCATCCGGGTGGTCTACTCGGTGAGCAGCCACTACGTCTGGCTGGTCGACCCGAAGAAGGCCCCGCAGGTCGCGGCGGCCTTCCCGGTCAGCCCGGGCACGGTCGAGCCCGCCCCGGGCAGCTACGCGGTGTACAGCCGCACGGCGACGGCCACCGGCACGGACGGCCGGCAGATCGAGCACGTGGTGCGCTTCGCGCAGCAGAGCGGCGTGGTGTTCGGCTTCAGCGCGGCGGTGGACGGCACGACCCCGTCGGCCGACCCGAAGACCAAGACCGGCGGCATCCGCAGCGGCCGCACGGACGGGCAGCTGCTCTGGGACTTCGCGCCGAAGGACACCAAGGTGGTCGTGGTCGCCTGAGGCGGCCTCACGCGGCCCGGGGTGCCTGCGCCTCGGGCTCCTCGGCCTGCCCGGGCTCGGGTCCGGGCGGGGTGGACACCGCCTCGGCGGCCGCGCGGGCGGCCAGCAGTGCCCGCATCGGCTCCCCCGGAGCGCAACGGGCGGACTCTCCGGCCCCGGCGGCGCGGACGGCGCGCTCCGGGGCGGGGGTGGTGCTCGACATGGCGCCTCCCTAGTTAGGCAGACCTAACCGCAGCACCCATCCCACCACGCCCGGCACTCCGCCCGCAACATCTTGCCGACAGTCTGTCGGCAAGTCGCCGCGACCCGCCGCTACTCCTGCCCCGCCAGCTTCGCCAGCGCCACGTCCGCCCAGCGCGGACCGATGCCGGTCAGCAGCACCCGGCGCGGATCGTGGTCGTCCCCGTCGGCGGTGTCGCCCAGGGCGCGCTCGATCCGGACCTCCAGCCGGTCCTCGGACAGCCGCTCGACCTTGCCCTCGCCCCACTCGACCACGACCACCGACTCCGGCAGCGAGACGTCCAGGTCGAGGTCCTCCATCTCGTCCAGGTCACCGCCCAGCCGGTACGCGTCCACGTGCACCAGCGCCGGGCCGCCGACCAGCGAGGGGTGCACCCGGGCGATCACGAAGGTCGGCGAGGTCACCGCCCCGCGGACCTGCAGCCCCTCCCCCAGGCCCCGGGTCAGCGTGGTCTTCCCCGCCCCCAGCTCGCCGGAGAGCAGCACCAGGTCCCCCGGCCGCAGCAGCGCGGCCAGCTCCCGGCCGAGCCGGCCCATCCGCTCCGGGGTGGGAACGGTGAGAGTGGCGTGCGAGCCCATGCGCGTGTCTTGCCCTTCGGTCCGTACCGGCGCACCGACCACCGGCCGCCACCGCTACCGTGCCACATCGCCGCCCCCGGGTGCGCCGGACGGGTGCCGGGCCGGGCGTCGGCGGGCGCCAGGCGGGCGTCAGGCGGGGTCGACGACCGGTTCGGCGGCCGGTCCGGCAGCCGTGCCCGCGGCCGTGCCCCCGGCAGGCTCGCGGGTCAGGTCGAGGACGGCCGCGGGCAGCGGCGCGGCCCCCGCGAAGTCGGCGGCCCGGCGCAGCAGCAGCGCCAGCTCGCGGTCGACCAGCTCCGGCCGCTCCAGCATCACCAGGTGCCCGGCGCCCTCGGCCAGCACCAGCTCGGCGCCCGGCAGCCGCTCGGCCATCGCCTCGCTGTGCGCCGAGGGCGTCAGGAGGTCCTTCGTCCCGGCCAGCACCAGGACCGGCAGGCCGCGCAGGGCGGCCAGCGCCTCGTACTTCTCGTGCGCGCCGAACACCGGGTAGAACTCGGCGACCACGTCGATCGGGGTGGCGTCCAGCAGCTGCTCGGCGAAGCGCACCACGCCGGGGTCGACGTCCCGGCCCCCGAAGGAGAACTTCCGGTAGAAGACGGCGGTCAGGTCCGACCCCAGCCGCCGGGTGGCCTCGACCAGGTCGACCTGACGGCCCAGCAGCTTCACCATCCCGGGCGCGACCTTCTTGAACAGCTTCGCGCCGGCCTTGGGCAGGCCGAGGCTGACGTCGTCCCAGTCGCCCGCGAGCGTGCCGATCAGGGCGACCCCGGCGACCCTCTCCCGGAACAGGTCCGGGTACTGGTCGGCCAGCGCCATCACCGTCATGCCGCCCATCGAGTGGCCCACCAGCACCAGCGGCCCGGTCGGCGCGACGGCGTCGATCACGGCCTTCAGGTCGCCGCCCAGCTGGTCGATGCCGGCCGGCTCGCCGGCCAGGTACGAGCGGGAGCGCTCCGAGCGGCCGTGGCTGCGCTGGTCCCAGAAGACCAGCCGCATGCCCTCGCGCAGCGCGGCCCGCTCGAAGTGCCAGCTGTCCTGGTTGAGGCAGTAGCCGTGGCAGAACACCACGGTCAGCGGTTCGGCGCCGGAGCCGTCGCCGTCCGGCTCGGCCCAGCCGGTGCCGTCCAGCTCCACGTACAGCTCGGTGCCGTCCGGCGCGGCCACCGTCCTCGGACGCCCGCGCAGCGAGCCGTACGGGGCGCTCGCGTCCAGCTCGGCCCGGGCCCGGCGGCGCATCGCCCGCCCGACGGTCAGCCGCTCGATCGCCACCCCGGCGGCGGCCCCCGCCGCCAGCACACCGACCGAGATCCCGATCACGCCCGCCCGGCTCACCCCGGAGGCCGCGCCGGCCGCCTTGGCGACCGCCGCGACCGTTCCGTCCCCGGTCGGCGCGTCGGTCATGCCGGCGTGTCCCCGGTGTGGCTGCCGCCCAGGTAGCGGCGCGGCACCCGGGCGCCGATCCGGGTGACGATCTCGTACGCGATGGTCCCGCAGGCGCGGGCCCAGTCCTCGGCGGTCGGCTCGCCGCGCTCGCCGCTGCCGAACAGCAGCGCCTCGTCGCCGATCGCGGGGGCGTCCCCGCCGAGGTCCACGACGAACTGGTCCATCGCGACCCGGCCGGCCACCGTGCGCCACTTGCCGCCGATCTGCACCGGGCCGGTACCGCTGGCGTGCCGGGGGACGCCGTCGCCGTAGCCGAGCGGGACCAGGCCCAGGGTGGTCGGGCCGGGCGTCGTGTAGTGGTGGCCGTAGCTGACCCCGTGCCCGCCGGGGACCTCCTTGACCAGCGCCAGCCGCGCCGCGAGCGACATCACCGGGCGCAGCCCGAAGTCGGCCGGCGAGCCCACCTCGGGCACCGGCGAAAGCCCGTACGCGGCCAGGCCGGTACGGACCAGGTCGAAGTGCGACTCGGGCAGCAGCAGGGTGGCCGGCGAGTTCGCCAGGTGCCGCACCTCGGGGCGCAGCCCGGCCGCCTCGGCCTCGGCCAGCGCGGTGCGGTAGGAGTCCAGCTGGGCCTGGATCGACGGGTGGCCGGGCTCGTCGGCGGCCGCGAAGTGCGACCAGACGCCGACCACGGTGAGCAGCCCCTCCGCCTCGGCGCGCCGGGCTGCGGCCACCAGCCGGGGCCAGTCGTGCGGCTGGCAGCCGTTGCGGCCGAGGCCGGTGTCGGCCTTCAGGTGCACGCGCGCCGGGATGCCGGTCTCGCGTACGGCCGGGAGCAGTTCGTCCAGCGCCCACTGGCCGCTGACCGAGATGTCCAGGCCGGCCCGGAGCGCCTCGCGCCACGGCCCGCCGGGCGTCCACAGCCAGCACAGGATGCGGGCGTGCTCCGGGCGGATGCCCGCGGCCCGCAGCGCCAGCGCCTCGTCGGGCGTCGCGCAACCGAGCCAGCCGACCCCGTTCGCGACCGCCTCGCGGGCACACTCGACCGCGCCGTGGCCATAGGCGTTCGCCTTGACCGCGAGCATCACCGCCGCGCCGCCGACGCGCTCGCGCAGCGCCGCGAGGTTGCCGCGCAGGGCGCCGAGATCGATGGTCGCCTCGGCCCGTACGCCGTCGGTCAGGGTGGCGGTGCCGATCGTGTTCGCAGTTGTCATCAGGGTCAGTCTCCCAGACGTCCCGGAGTCCTCGCCGAACGGCCCATCGGCGCGGCGGCCGACGACCGGGCCCCTCCCGCCGCACCACCCCGCGGCGAACCGCTCGTCACCCCCTCTCGGACGCGGCCGGCGGAGCCTTCGGTTCCGCTCCCGGCCGCGGCCCGCTACCCCGCGCGGACCGCCCGCCACACCGCCGGCAGCGCCTCCGCCACCGCCAGGGCGGTCACCGGTGCGCCCGGGTCCCCCGCCGCCTCGCGGCCGGCCAGGCCGTGCAGGTAGGCGGCCACCGACGCGGCGTCCAGCGGCGGGAGTCCCGCCGCCAGCAGCGAGCCCGCCAGCCCGGCCAGGACGTCGCCGCTGCCCGCGGTGGCCAGCCAGGAGGTGCCGGTGGGGTTCACCCGGACGGCCCCGCCCGGGTCGGCGACCACCGTCGTGGAGCCCTTGAGCAGGACGGTCGCGCGGTAGGCCGCCGCCAGCCGTCGGGCCGTGGCCAGCCGGCTGGCGGCCAGGTCGTCGGCGGCCGGCGGCGCGGTGCCCTCGGCGCCGGCGAGCAGCCGGGCGGCCTCGCCGGTGTGCGGGGTCAGCAGGGTGGGTGCGGTGCGGCCGGCCAGCGCCTCCGGGCCGAGTCGGCCCAGCTCGGTCAGGCCGTCCGCGTCCACCAGCACCGGGACGTCGCCGGCCAGCGCCTCGGCCAGTGCCTGCCGCGCCCCCTCGCCGCCGCCCGGCCCGACCACCCAGGCCTGCACCCGGCCGGCCCCGGCCGGCCCGCCCTCGGTGACCAGCGTCTCCGGGAAGCGCCGCACCACCTCCTCGGCCGCCGTGCCCACGTACCGGACGGCGCCCGCACCGCCGCGCAGCGCCCCGGCGACCGCCAGCAGCGCCGCCCCCGGGTAGGTCGCCGACCCGGCCGCCACGCCGACCACGCCGCGCCGGTACTTGTCGCTCTCCGCGCCCGGCCGCGGCAGCAGCGCCGCCACGTCCGCGTGCTGCAGGGCCGTCACGCCCGCCTCCGGCAGCTCCAGCCCGATGCCGACCAGTTGCACGGCGCCCGCGTACGACGCCCCCGGGTCGACCAGCAGGCCGGGCTTGTACGTGCCGAAGCAGACCGTGACGTCCGCGCGCAGCGCCGCGCCCGGCACCTCGCCGGTGTCGGCGTCCACCCCGCTGGGCAGGTCGACCGCGACCACCACCCCGCGCCGCCCGGCCTCCGCGTACGGCCGGGCCCCGGGGCGCAGCCCGCCCCGGCCGCCGATGCCGACGATCCCGTCCAGCACCAGGTCCGCGCGCGAGAAGTCGGCCAGGCCGACGGCCTGCTCCGCCGTCACCCGTCCGCCGGACGCCCGCAGCGCGGCCAGCCCGCCCTCGTGCGCCCGTTCCGGCGCGAGCAGCACCGCCGTCACCCGCGCCCCGCGCCGGGCCAGCGCGGCCCCGGCGTACAGGGCGTCACCCCCGTTGTCCCCGCTGCCGGCCAGCACCACCACCCGGCTGCCGTACACCCGCCCCCGACGCCGGGTCAGCAGCCGCGCGCACGTCGCCGCCAGCCCCGCGGCCGCCCGCTGCATCAACGTCCCCTCCGGCAGCCGCGCCATCGACGCGGCCTCGGCGGCCCGGACGGTTTCCACAGGGTGTGCATGACGCATGGCGGGGCTCCTCCGGCCGTCGACGTACGGACGACGCTAGCCCGCGTCACCGCCCCGCGGGAGCCGGGCCTGCGGCACACTTTCGAGTGACAACCACTTCGATCCCCCCACCAGTGCCGGTCCGTGCGCCTACCTTGTGGCCCGGCACGGACCCACAGGAGGGAGAAGGGCCATGGTCGCCATGCCGGCAATCGAGCACCCGCTGGGCGAGGACAGCCTCCTCCAGGCGTTTCTGGAGCTGGACACCCCGCCGGGCAGCAAGGCCGAATTCATCGAAGGGGAGATCGTAGTGACGCCACCGCCGGACGGTGATCACGAGGACGCGATCGCCCGGTTCGCCCGGGCTGTGGCGCGTGAAGCAGCCGAGGAGCTGTACGTCAGCGGCGGAAAGGGACTGATCACCCCGAGGGGCCGGTTCATCCCTGACGCCACCGTTGCCCCCGTCGGCCACTTCCGCGCCCAGGATTCGTGGTCGTCCGCCGTAGGAGTCGAACTGGTCCTCGAAGTGACGTCAACCAATCCGGTCAAGGACCGCGAGTCCAAGCGCCTTGGCTACGCCGCTGCCGGCGTTCCGTGCTACCTGCTCATCGACCGGAGCGAAGGAACGGTGACGCTGTTCACCGACCCGAAGGACGGGGACTACGCGACCCTCCACGAGACCGAGTTCGGCAGGCGGATCAAGCTGCCCGCCCCGTTCTCCTTCACGCTCGACACGGCGCCCCTGCGGTAGGACGCAGCCACCGCAGGGGCGCCGTTGCCGACGGGCGTGGAACTACTCGACGGTGACCGACTTCGCCAGGTTGCGCGGCTGGTCGACCTCGTGGCCCTTGGCCGTGGCCAGCTCGCAGGCGAAGACCTGGAGCGGCACGGTGGAGACCAGCGGCTGGAGCAGGGTCGGGGTGACCGGGATGCGGATCAGGTGGTCCGCGTACGGCACGACGGCCTCGTCGCCCTCCTCGGCGATCACGATCGTGCGGGCGCCACGGGCCCGGATCTCCTGGATGTTGGAGACGATCTTGTCGTGCAGGATCGACCGCCCGCGCGGCGAGGGCACGACCACCACGACCGGCAGCCCCTCCTCGATCAGCGCGATCGGGCCGTGCTTGAGCTCGCCCGCCGCGAAGCCCTCGGCGTGCATGTACGCCAGCTCCTTGAGCTTGAGCGCGCCCTCCAGGGCCACCGGGAAGCCGACGTGGCGGCCGAGGAACAGCACCGAGCGGGCGTCGGCCAGCGAGCGGGCCAGCTCGCGCACCGGCTCCATGGTCTCCAGGACCTGCTCGACCTGCTTCGGCGCGTCGCCGAGCTCCTTGATGACGGCGAAGATCTCGTCGCCCCACTTGGTGCCGCGCACCTGGCCCAGGTAGAGGGCGACCAGGTAGCAGGCGACCAGCTGGGTCAGGAACGCCTTGGTCGAGGCGACCGCGACCTCCGGACCGGCGTGCGTGTACAGCACGGCGTCCGACTCGCGCGGGATGGTGGAGCCGTTGGTGTTGCAGATCGCCAGCACCTTGGCGCCCTGCTCACGGGCGTGCCGCAGGGCCATCAGGGTGTCCATGGTCTCGCCGGACTGCGAGATGGCGATGACCAGCGTGCCCGGGCCCATGATCGGGTCGCGGTAGCGGAACTCGGAGGCGACCTCGACCTCGCAGGGGATGCGGGTCCAGTGCTCGATCGCGTACTTGGCGATCATGCCGGCGTGGAAGGCGGTGCCGCACGCGACGATGACGACCTTGTCGACCGACCGCAGGTCGGCGTCGGAGATCCGCAGCTCGTCGAGGGTGAGCCGGCCGTCGGTGCCGATCCGGCCGAGCAGGGTGTCGGCGACGGCCTTCGGCTGCTCGGCGATCTCCTTGAGCATGAAGTAGTCGTAGCCGCCCTTCTCGGCGGCGGAGGCGTCCCAGTCGACGTGGTACTCGCGCACGTCGGCGGGGGTGCCGTCGAAGTTCGTGACGGTCACGCCGTCCTTGCGCAGCTCGACGACCTGGTCCTGGCCCAGCTCGATCGCCTCGCGGGTGTGCGCGATGAAGGCGGCGACGTCCGAGGCGAGGAAGTTCTCGCCCTCGCCGCGGCCGACGACCAGCGGCGAGTTGCGGCGGGCACCGACGACGACGTCCGGCGCGTCGGCGTGCACGGCGACCAGGGTGAAGGCACCCTCCAGCCGACCGCAGACCGCCCGCATGGCCTCGGCGAGGTCGCCCTGGTAGGCCTCGCCCAGCAGGTGGGCGACGACCTCGGTGTCCGTCTCCGACCGGAGGGTGTGGCCGCGCTCGGCGATCTCGGCGCGCAGCTGCGCGAAGTTCTCGATGATGCCGTTGTGCACCACGGCGACCCGCAGGTCGTCGTCCAGGTGGGGGTGGGCGTTGGCGTCCGTCGGGCCGCCGTGGGTGGCCCAGCGGGTGTGGCCGATGCCGGTGGTGCCGCCGGGCAGAGGGGACTCGGCGAGCGACTTCTCCAGGTTGGCGAGCTTTCCGGCCCGCTTGTCGGTCGACAGGCTCCACTGCCCGTCGGAGTCCTGAACCTGCACCGCGACACCGGCCGAGTCGTAACCCCGGTACTCCAGGCGCTGCAGGCCTGCGATTACTACGTCGAGGGCGGACTGCGCGCCCACGTATCCAACAATTCCGCACATGCGTGCCAGCATAAGGGCGGTTCTGTGGCCGTATTCCCGCCTCCCGCGAACGCTGCGTGACCGACACCACAACCACCGTGAACGCCGCTACGGCTCACAATGGAGCATGTGCTGACCGAACTCTGTACGCGGGGCGCCGCCACGCCCGGCCCGTCCCCGTCCCCCTACGTGGATCTCAGCCGGGCCGAATGGAGCGCGCTGCGCGAGCGCACGCCGCTGCCGCTGACCGCCGAGGAGGTGGAGCAGCTGCGCGGCCTCGGCACCGCCCTCGACCTCGACGAGGTGCGTGACGTCTACCTGCCGCTGTCGCGGCTGCTGAACCTGTACATCCACGCGACGCACGAACTGCGCGGCGCCGTGGGCACGTTCCTGGACACGCCGGACACCGAACGCACCCGGACCCCGTTCATCATCGGGGTGGCCGGATCGGTCGCGGTCGGCAAGTCGACCACCGCGCGCCTCCTCCAGGCGCTGCTCGCCCGCTGGCCCGAGCACCCCCGGGTCGAACTGGTCACCACCGACGGCTTCCTGCTCCCCAACGCCGAGCTGCGCCGGCGCGGCCTGATGGCCCGCAAGGGCTTCCCCGAGTCGTACGACCGCCGGGCGCTGATGCGCTTCGTCGCGGACGTGAAGGCGGGCAAGGAGCGCGTCAGCGCGCCGGTCTACTCGCACCTGGTGTACGACATCGTGCAGGACG
Organism: Kitasatospora sp. NPDC096140; assembly: GCF_040303045.1. Classification (NCBI taxonomy): domain Bacteria; kingdom Bacillati; phylum Actinomycetota; class Actinomycetes; order Kitasatosporales; family Streptomycetaceae; genus Kitasatospora; species Kitasatospora sp. NPDC096140. Next base: position 93,339 of record NZ_JBEOUW010000004.1, on the reverse strand, counting down.
AGCGGCTGACCGTGGAGCGCCCGGACATCCTGATCGTCGAGGGCCTGAACGTGCTCCAGCCGGCCCTGCCCGGCACCGACGGCCGCACCCGCCTCGCGGTCGCCGACTACTTCGACTTCTCGATCTACGTCGACGCCCGGACCGACGACATCGAGCACTGGTACCTGGACCGCTTCAGGAAGCTGCGTCAGACCGCCTTCCAGGACCCGAACTCGTACTTCCGCCGCTTCACCGAGGTGCCGGAGGAGGAGGCGATGGAGTACGGCCGGCAGGTCTGGCGCACCATCAACAAGCCGAACCTGCTGGAGAACGTGCTGCCGACCCGCGGCCGGGCCACCCTGATCCTGCAGAAGGGCCAGGACCACAAGGTCCGCCGGGCGCTGCTGCGCAAGCTCTGAGCGCACGACGGAGGGCCCCCGCCGCAGCGGCGGGGGCCCTTCGCACGTCCGGGCCCGGCCCGGGGTCCGGGCTCAGCCCAGGTGGGTGCGCACGGCCTCGGCCAGGGTCTGCGCGACCGCCTCGGCCTGCACCGGGTCGGCGGCCTCGACCATCACGCGGACCAGCGGCTCGGTGCCCGACGGGCGCAGCAGCACCCGGCCGGTGGAGCCCAGCTCGGCCTCGGCCGCGGCGACCGCGGCGGCCAGCTCGGTGCTCGTCCTCACCCGGGACTTGTCGACGCCCTTGACGTTGATCAGGACCTGCGGCAGCCGGGTCATCACGGCGGCGAGGTCGGCCAGCGGCTGCTTGGTGGCGGCCAGGCGGGCGCCCAGCATCAGGCCGGTCAGGGTGCCGTCGCCGGTGGTGGCGTGGTCCAGCAGGATGACGTGGCCGGACTGCTCGCCGCCCAGTGCGAAGCCGTGCTCCTTCATGGCCTCCAGCACGTAGCGGTCGCCGACGGCGGTCTCGACCAGCTCGATGCCCTCGCGCTCCATCGCCAGCTTGAAGCCGAGGTTGGACATCACGGTGGCCACCGCGGTGTTGCCGCGCAGGGTGCCGGCCTCCTTCATGGCCACGGCGAGGATGGCGATGATCTGGTCGCCGTCCACCTCGTCGCCGTCGGCGTCGGCGGCCAGGCAGCGGTCGGCGTCGCCGTCCAGGGCGATGCCGAGGTCGGCCTTGTGCTCCTTCATCGCGGTGCGCAGGCGGTCCAGGTGGGTGGAGCCGACGCCGTCGTTGATGTTGAGGCCGGTGGGCTCGGCCCCCAGGGTGTGGACGACCTCGGCGCCGGCCCGGGCGAAGGCCTCGGGGGCGACGTAGGCGGCCGCGCCGTGGGCGCCGTCGATGACGACCTTGACGCCGTCCAGGCGGTTGGGCAGTACGCCGATCAGGTGGGCGACGTACTTGTCGAAGCCCTCGGTGTACTCGCGGACCCGGCCGACGGCGGCGCCGGTCGGGCGCTTCCAGTCCTCCTCGCCGACCGTGTGCTTGCGGTAGTGGGCCTCGATCGCGTCCTCGATCCGGTCGTCCAGCTTGTGGCCGCCCCGGGCGAGGAACTTGATGCCGTTGTCCGGCATGGCGTTGTGGCTGGCGGACAGCATCACGCCGAAGTCGGCGCCGAGCGCGCCGGTGAGGTACGCCACGGCCGGGGTGGGCAGGACACCGACCCGCAGGACGTCGACTCCGGCGCTCGCCAGACCGGCGATGACGGCGGCCTCCAGGAACTCGCCCGAGGCACGCGGGTCACGGCCGACCACCGCGACCGGCCGGTGGCCGTCGAAGGCGCCGGCCTCTCCGAGCACGTGCGCCGCGGCGACGGACAGCCCGAGCGCGAGCTCCGCCGTCAGTCCCTCGTTGGCCACCCCGCGTACGCCGTCCGTACCGAAGAGTCGTCCCACTGTCCCGTCCTCCATCACCACTGCTCGGAACCACCGATGATCCCGGCCGCCGCACAGTAGCCGGGGAACACGTCGCCCCGGAGTACGCGTGGTACTCCGGGGCGACGGTTGTGCGCATCCAGGGGGTGCGCCGCCAGGGCGGACCGCACCCCCTGGGACGCGATTAGCGCTTGCTGTACTGCGGCGCCTTGCGGGCCTTCTTCAGACCGGCCTTCTTGCGCTCGACGGCGCGGGCGTCACGGGTCAGGAAGCCGGCCTTCTTCAGCGCGCCGCGGTTGTTGTCCACGTCGGCCTCGTTCAGGGCACGGGCGACGCCGAGGCGCAGCGCGTAGGCCTGGCCGGACACGCCGCCACCGCTGATGCGGGCGACGACGTCGTAACGGCCGTCCAGCTCCAGGAGCTTGAAGGGCTCGTTCACGGTCTGCTGGTGCACCTTGTTGGGGAAGTAGTCCTCAAGGGTGCGACCGTTGATCTTCCACTGGCCGGTGCCGGGGACGATGCGCACGCGGGCGATCGCCTCCTTGCGACGGCCCAGGCCGGCGCCGGGGACGGCCTCGCCGAAGCGGCCGGCCAGCGACTCGGAGGTGTAGCTCTCCTCGGAGGTGTACTCGCCCTCGACGACGGTCTCGTCGAAGTCGACCTCAAGGGTTTCAGTGGTCTCGGCCACGGTGTTCCTCAGCTCTTTTCAGTGTTGGGGGGCTTGGTGGCCGAATTACTGCGCGACCTGGGTGATCTCGAACGGCACCGGCTGCTGGGCAGCGTGCGGGTGCTGGTCGCCCGAGTAGACCTTCAGCTTGGAGAGCATCTGACGGCCCAGGCTGTTCTTGGGAATCATGCCCTTGATGGCCTTCTCGACGGCCTTCTCCGGGTTGTTCGCCAGCAGGTCGTCGTAGCGCACCGAGCGCAGACCGCCCGGGAAGCCCGAGTGGCGGTAGGCCAGCTTCTGGGTCTTCTTGTTACCGGACAGGTGCACCTTGTCGGCGTTGATGATGATGACGAAGTCACCAGTGTCAACGTGCGGCGCGTAGATCGCCTTGTGCTTGCCCCGGAGGAGGTTGGCGGCCTGGGAAGCCAGGCGGCCGAGCACGACGTCGGTCGCGTCGATGACGTGCCACTGACGCTGGACGTCGCCGGGCTTGGGGCTGTACGTACGCACGGTCGTAGCCTTCGCTTTTCAGTGAGTGAGTCCTGACAGGAGCACCCGGACGGAAGATCAGCCTGGTCAACCTTGGACGCAATTCAAGGGGGACCGCTGGTCGTCGACCTGATGTCTCCGGCGTACCGACCTCTCACGTGAGATAGAGCGAGCCAATACGCACATCAAGCGTCCAGGTTACCGGCACGATCCTGAGGGGTCAAAAATCGCCGTGGACCCCCCTGGCCGTCACTCAGCGTTCGCGCTCCACCCGGGTCACGTCCCAGACCGGATCCGACGACTCGAACACCTTGCCGTCGGCCCCGAAGACCAGGAAGCGGTCGAAGGTCTTGGCGAACCAGCGGTCGTGGGTCACGCACAGCACGGTGCCCTCGAAGGCCTCCAGCCCGGCCTGCAGCGCCTCGGCGCTCTCCAGGTCCAGGTTGTCGGTCGGCTCGTCGAGCAACAGGGCCGTCACACCGGAGAGTTCGAGCTTGAGGATCATCAGCCGGGCCTGCTGCCCACCGGACAGCGACTCGAACTTCTGCTCCTCCTGGCGGTCCAGCTCGTACCGCCGCAGCGCACCCATCGCGGCGCCGCGGCTGAGCGCGTGCTCCTCCTCCACGATCGAGCGGACGGTACGGCCGAACAGCTCCGGATGGGCGTGGGTCTGCCGGAAGTGGCCGGGGACGACCCGGGCGCCGAGCTTCCAGTCGCCGGTGTGCTCGACCGTCGTGTCGCCGGCCAGCAGCCGCAGCAGGTGCGACTTGCCGGCGCCGTTGGCCCCCAGCACGCCGACCCGCTCGCCGTAGAAGACCTCCAGGTCGAAGGGCTGCATCAGCCCGGTGAGCTCCAGCCGCTCCATGGTGAAGGCGCGCACGCCGGTGCGCCCGCCCTTGAGCCGCATGGTGATGCTCTGCTCGCGCGGCGGCGCCTCGGGCGGGCCGGCGTCCTCGAACTTCTTCAGCCTGGTCTGGGCGGCGGAGTAGCGGGAGGCCATGTCGTGGCTGACGGAAGCGGCCTGGCGCAGGGTGACGACCAGCTTCTTGAGCTTGGCGTGCTCCTCGTCCCAGCGGCGGCGCAGTTCCTCGAAGCGCTCGAAGCGGGCCTTGCGGGCCTCGTGGAAGGTGTCGAAGCCGCCGCCGTGCACCCAGACGCTGCTGCCGGCCGCGCCCGACTCGACGCTGATGATCTTGTCGGCGGTGCGGGAGAGCAGCTCGCGGTCGTGCGAGATGTACAGGACGGTCTTCGAGGTGGCCTTGATGGCCTCCTCCAGCCAGAGCTTGGCGGGGACGTCCAGGTAGTTGTCGGGCTCGTCGAGGAGCAGCACCTCCTCCGGCCCGCGCAGCAGCGCCTCCAGCACGAGCCGCTTCTGCTCGCCGCCGGAGAGGGTGTTCAGGCCGCGCCACTGGGCCTTGTCGAAGGGCATGCCGAGGGCCGCCATGGTGCAGACGTCCCAGTCGGTCTCGTAGTCGTAGCCGCCGACGTCGGCCCAGTCGGACAGGGCCTGGGCGTAGCCCATCTGGGTCTTCTCGTCGTCCTGGGCGATCATCGCCAGCTCGGCGGCGTCCACCGCGCGGGCGGCCACCGCGATCCGCTCGGGGGCGACCGACACCAGCAGGTCGCGCACGGAGGCGTCGGCCGGCAGCGCGCCCGGCGTGGACTGCTGGTCCTCGCGGCCGGTGGTGCCCACGAACTGGCGCATCACGCCGAGCCCGCCGCTGATCGTCACCGAGCCGCCGTGCGGCTGGAGGTCCCCAGCGATCATCCGCAGCAGGGTGGTCTTGCCCGCGCCGTTCGCGCCGACCAGGGCGACCGCGGCTCCCTCGCCGACCCGGAAGGACGCGTCGTCGAACAGCACCCGCCCGTCCGGCAAGTAGTACTCAAGGTGCGAAATCTCGACGTGTCCCATGAGGAGGATTGTCCCAAGCGGGCGCCCCCGGCCAAAACGGATTACGTCACAGCGGGCTGCCCCGGGAGGGTGCGCATCCGCCGGGCCGCCCGGTTGCGCTCGGCCAGCTGGTCGTCCGGCGGGTAGCCGACCTCCTCCAGCGTCAGCCCGTACGGCCGGATCACGTTGACGGCGGAGTTGCGCACCCCGCCGGCCAGCACCTCACCGGGGAACTCCACCGGCCGGTGCCCGTCGCCGACCAGCAGCATGGCGCCGACCAGCGCCCGGACCATGTTGTGGCAGAAGGCGTCCGCCCGGACGGTGGCGACCGCGAGCGAGCCCTCCTGGGCGGCGTACGGGTCCACCGGGACGCGGTCCCAGTGCAGCTCCAGCAGGGTGCGGATGGTGGTGGCGCCCTCGCGCTTCTTGCAGTACGCGGCGAAGTCGTGCTCGCCGAGCAGCAGCTCCGCCGCGGCGTTCATCCGGTCCAGGTCCAGCGGGCGGTCGTGCCAGAGCACGTGCCCGCGCAGCAGCGGGTCCACCCCGCCCGGGTGGTCGGCGACCCGGTACGCGTACCGGCGCCAGACCGCCGAGAAGCGGGCGTCGAACCCGGCCGGCGCTTCGCCGACCCGGTAGATCCGGACGTCCCCGGGGAGCCGGCCGGCCAGCCGGCGCAGCAGCTTCTCCCGGTGGGCCTCCCACAGCTCCGCCGGCAGGTCGACGTGCGCGACCTGGCCGCGCGCGTGCACCCCGGCGTCGGTGCGGCCGGCCACGGTCAGCGGGAACAGCTCCGGGCTGCGGGTGACGATCTGCAGCGCGGTCTCGATCTCCTCCTGGACCGTCCGGCGGCCGCCCTTCTGGCGGGCCCAGCCGGAGAACTCGGCGCCCTGGTAGGCGAGGTCGAGCCGGACCCGGACGTGCCCGTCCGCCGGACCGTCCTTCACCGGCGGCTGCTCGGCGCAATCGTTGACCACTGCTTCTCTTCTCCCGGGAACCTCGCGCGGACAGGCAACGGGCCCGCTCCCCCATCGCTGGGAGAGCGGGCCCGCTTCACACCTGGAGGTGTCAGGCCTGCTCGGCGGCCTCGGCCTCGTCGGCCTTGGTCTCGACGGCGGCGGCCTCGTCGGCCTCCTTGACGGCACGCTTGGTGGCGGCCTCGGCCTCACCCACGGCGGTCTGCGCGACGGTCAGCGCCTCGACCAGCTCGATCACGGCCATCGGGGCGTTGTCGCCACGACGGGGACCGATCTTGGTGATACGGGTGTAACCACCCGGGCGGTTCTCGTAGCGCGGCGCGATCTCGGTGAAGAGGGTGTGCAGCACGGCGATGTCGGTGATCGTCTTGCGAACCAGGCGACGGTTGTGGATGTCGCCCTTCTTCGCCTTGGTGATCAGCTTCTCCGCCAGCGGGCGCATCCGACGGGCCTTGGCCTCGGTCGTGGTGATGCGGCCGTACTGGAACAGCTCCCGGCACAGACCGGCGAGCAGCAGCGGCTCGTGGTGCGGGCCGCCGCCGAGGCGGGCACCCTTGGTGGGACGCGGCATGGATTTACTCCTCGAATCTCCGACTGCGGCCGTACCAGGTACCGCAGCGGGCGTGCGGGCACTGTGCCCGCACGACTTTCACGACGACGGAGGCGGTTCCGGGGAACCGCCCCCGCGGTCAAGTCTTTCAGTACTGCTCGGTCTCCGCGTAACCCGCGTCGTCCAGGTCGTCGGCGCCGAAGGCGTCGGCGGCGGCGGTCGGGTCGAACCCGGGCGGGCTGTCCTTGAGGGCCAGGCCCATGCCGGCCAGCTTCGCCTTGACCTCGTCGATCGACTTCGCACCAAAGTTGCGGATGTCGAGCAGGTCGGCCTCGGAGCGGGCGACGAGCTCACCCACGGTGTGGATGCCCTCGCGCTTGAGGCAGTTGTAGGAGCGGACCGTGAGCTCCAGCTCCTCGATCGGCAGCGCCAGGTCGGCGGCCAGGGCGGCGTCCGTCGGGGACGGGCCCATGTCGATGCCCTCGGCGTCGATGTTCAGCTCGCGGGCGAGACCGAACAGCTCCACCAGGGTCTTGCCGGCCGAGGCCATGGCGTCGCGCGGACGCATGGCGGGCTTGGTCTCGACGTCGACGATCAGCTTGTCGAAGTCGGTCCGCTGCTCGACACGGGTGGCCTCGACCTTGTAGGTGACCTTCAGCACGGGGCTGTAGATCGAGTCGACCGGGATGCGGCCGATCTCCTGGCCGGAGGCCTTGTTCTGGACGGCGGAGACGTAGCCGCGACCGCGCTCGACGGTCAGCTCCATCTCCAGCTTGCCCTTGCCGTTGAGCGTGGCGAGGACCAGCTCGGGGTTGTGCACCTCGACACCCGCCGGCGGGGCGATGTCGGCGGCGGTGACGACACCCGGACCCTGCTTGCGCAGGTACATCACTACCGGCTCGTCGTGCTCCGAGGAGACGACCAGCTGCTTGATGTTGAGGATGAGGTCGGTCACGTCCTCCTTGACGCCCGGCACGGTGGTGAACTCGTGCAGGACGCCGTCGATGCGGATGCTGGTGACAGCGGCACCCGGGATCGACGACAGGAGCGTGCGGCGCAGGGAGTTGCCGAGGGTGTAGCCGAAGCCCGGCTCCAGCGGCTCGATCACGAACCGCGAGCGGAACTCGTCGACGACCTCTTCGGTCAGCGAGGGACGCTGAGCGATAAGCATGGGGGATGTTCCTCCAGTTGTCTTCGGCACCCACTATTTGATGCCGACAGGACCAAGCGTACGGGCTCCCGCAGGAAGCGACGAATCACTGTGTGTGGGAGCCCGTACGAGGTTTCAAGCAGTACTACCGAGTGCCCGAAGGCGCTGCGTCAGACGCGGCGGCGCTTCGGCGGACGGCAGCCGTTGTGCGGGGTGGGGGTGACGTCCTGGATCGAGCCGACCTCCAGGCCGGTGGCCTGGAGCGAACGGATCGCGGTCTCGCGGCCGGAGCCCGGACCCTTCACGAAGACGTCGACCTTGCGCATGCCGTGCTCCTGCGCGCGACGGGCAGCGGCCTCGGCGGCCATCTGCGCGGCGAACGGGGTGGACTTGCGCGAGCCCTTGAAGCCGACGTGGCCGGCGGAGGCCCAGGAGATCACGTTGCCCGCGGGGTCGGTGATCGAAACGATGGTGTTGTTGAACGTGCTCTTGATGTGCGCGTGGCCGTGAGCGACGTTCTTCTTTTCCTTGCGGCGGATCTTCTTCGCGCCGGCAGCCTGACGACCCTTGGGGGGCATAAGTCTGTTCTCCTACTGAGGTGGTCGGTCCGCTGACCCGCGGGCCGGAGGGATGTCCGGTTACGGGACGGACTACTTCTTGCCCGGCTTCTTCTTGCCGGCGATCGCGCGACGCGGGCCCTTGCGGGTACGCGCGTTGGTGTGGGTGCGCTGGCCGCGGACCGGCAGGCCACGGCGGTGACGCAGACCCTCGTAGCAGCCGATCTCGACCTTGCGGCGGATGTCGGCGGCCACCTCACGGCGGAGGTCACCCTCGACCGTGTAGTTGGCGTCGATGTACTGGCTCAGCTTGACCAGGTCTTCCTCGGTGATGTCGCGAACGCGGACATCCGGGTTGACGCCGGTCTCGGCGAGGGTCTGCTGGGCGCGGGTACGGCCGATGCCGTACACGTAGGTGAGGGCGATCTCGATCCGCTTCTCACGGGGGAGATCAACGCCGGCGAGGCGTGCCATTCAAGGCTCCTGTGCTTTTTCAGAGGTCTTGCGTGCTACCTACTCCGACACCTCACGGTGAGGGAGCCCCGGCCTCTGACCGGGGGCGGCAGTCCGTTCCGGACGGAACGGATCGGGTAGCCAGCTCATGACGTTTTCGCGTCGCGCGAAGTACTACGAGAAATGCTGGGGAGAGATCAGCCCTGGCGCTGCTTGTGGCGCAGGTTGTCGCAGATCACCATGACCCGGCCGTGACGGCGGATCACCTTGCACTTGTCGCAGATCTTCTTGACGCTCGGCTTGACCTTCATGTTTCAGGTTCTCCGGGTCTAGATCTGACGTTCTTACTTGTAGCGGTAGACGATCCGGCCGCGCGTGAGGTCGTAGGGGCTGAGCTCCACGACGACCCGGTCGTCCGGCAGGATGCGGATGTAGTGCATGCGCATCTTGCCACTGATGTGCGCGAGGACCTTGTGACCGTTCTGCAGCTCGACCTTGAACATCGCGTTCGGAAGAGACTCGATCACGGTGCCCTCGATCTCAATGGCGCCTTGCTTCTTAGCCATGAACTGCGAGATCCACCTTCCGGGACCGGCTACCGTATGCGGAACGCTCGTGCGAACCTGGGTTCACCCCGTCCCCGAGGGGAAGAGGGCGTGCTGAAGCACGCTACGAGTGAGCCGACGGTCCATCCTACGCCAGCGCGTCCGGTGGACCAAAACGGGGGTCCCGGAAAGCGGTACCCGTCACATCTGCTACGTCAGACCCCCGCGGACACCGTCAGCGGCTCGACGTGCGCGGTGCAGGCCGAGCAGCGGCGGGCGGCCTGGGGGATCTCGGTGAGGCACTCGGGGCACGGGCGCTTCGCGACCTTCGGCTTCTTCGGCAGGTAGCGCTCGGTCGCCTTGGTGACCGGCAGCACCACGCAGAAGTACAGCACCGCGGCGGTCATGACGAAGGCGATCACGACGTTGAGGAACTGGCCGTACGGGAAGGTGACCCCGGCCACCGTCGCCTTGTACGAGCTGAAGTCGCCGGCCGCGCCGACCACCACGCCCACCAGCGGGGTGAGGAAGGCGGACACGAAGCCGGTCACCACCCCTGTGAACGCGGCACCGATGACCACACCGACGGCCATGTCGACGACGTTGCCGCGCATCATGAAGTCGCGGAATCCCTTGAGCACGTGCTCTCTCCTGCTCGCTCGCAAACCGGTACTGCTGACCACTACCAGCCGATAAAAATAGGACAAAAGCCCTGGAGGTCCAAACCTCCAGGGCTCTGATCCCTTGTCAGCGGCGGCGGTCCGGGCCGCCGCGACTACGCGAGCGGGTCCGGAGCTGCGGTGATGCCCAGCTTCGCCAGTTCGGCCTTGCCGCCGTCGAAGGCGGTCAGGACCAGCGGGCCCTGCTCGGTCACGGCCACCGAGTGCTCCCAGTGCGAGGCCCAGGTGCCGTCGTTGGTGACGACCGTCCACTCGTCGTCCAGGACGGTGGTGTGCGGGGTGCCCAGCGAGACCATCGGCTCGATCGCCAGCACGGTGCCGGGGATCAGCTTCGGGCCCTTGCCGCGGCCGCGCTCGACGTAGTTCAGGACGTGCGGCTCCATGTGCATCGCGGTGCCGATGCCGTGGCCGCCGTAACCCTCGGTGATGCCCCACTTGCCCTTCGGCGGCAGCGGCTGGCGGCGGATGAAGCCCTCGATCGCCTTGGAGACGTCGACCAGGCGGTTGCCCTTCTTCATCTGGGCGATGCCGGCCCACATCGAGCCCTCGGTGACCCGGCTCAGCATCTCGACCTCGGGGCGGACCTCGCCGACCGCCACGGTGATCGCCGAGTCGCCGTGCCAGCCGTCCAGGATGGCGCCGCAGTCGATCGAGATGATGTCGCCCTCCTGCAGCGCCCGGTCGCCGGGGATGCCGTGCACGACCTCGTTGTTCACCGAGGCGCAGATCACGCCCGGGAACCAGAGGCCGCCGTGGTGGGCGCGGAAGTTCGAGGTGGCGCCGTGGTCCGTGATGACCTTGTCCGCGACGTCGTTGAGCTCCTGGGTGGTCACCCCCGGAGCGACCGCCTCGCGGCAGGCCTTGAGGGCCTCGGCGACGACCAGCCCGGCCGCTCGCATCTTCGCGATCTGCTCGGGGGTCTTGATCTCCACCATCTGGTCACGCCTTCCAAGTCCGGATTACCACTGCCTACAACCGTACGACGCCGAAACGGCCGGGCCACCCGCTGGGCGGGCGACCCGGCCGTACCGTCGTACGTTCGCCGAGAGACTCAGCTGTCCTGCTTCAGCGCCTCGATCGCGCGGGCGGTGACCTCGTCCACCTTGCCGAGGGCCGGGATGGTCACCAGGAGACCCTGCTCCTTGTAGTAACCGATGATCGGCTCGGTCTCCGTGTGGTAGACCTCCAGGCGCGTGCGCACCTTGTCCTCGGTGTCGTCCGAGCGCTGGTACAGCTCGCCGCCGCACTCGTCGCAGACGCCCTCGGCCTTCGGCGGGTTGTAGTCCACGTGGAACACGTGGCCACCGTCGTTGCGGCACAGGCGGCGGCCGGCGATCCGGCGGACGACCTCGTCCTCGGGGACCTCCAGGTCCAGCACGCCGTCCAGGTTGATGCCCTGCTCGGCGAGGAACTCGTCCAGCGCCTTGGCCTGGCCCAGGTTGCGGGGGAAGCCGTCGAGCAGGAAGCCGTTGGCGGCGTCCTCCTGGAGCATGCGGTCCTTGGCCATCCCGATGGTGACCTCGTCCGGTACCAGACGGCCCGCGTCCATGTAGCTCTTGGCCTCAAGCCCCAGCGGGGTGCCCTGGCCGATGTTGGCGCGGAAGAGGTCGCCGGTGGAGATGTGGGGAATGGACAGGGTCTTGGCGAGCAGGTGCGCCTGAGTACCCTTCCCGGCCCCGGGAGGACCAACGAGGACGATACGCATCAGCGGAGGAACCCTTCGTAATTGCGCTGCTGGAGCTGGCTCTCGATCTGCTTAACAGTTTCGAGTCCGACGCCGACGACGATGAGAACGCTGGTGCCGCCGAACGGGAAGTTGGTCTGCTGTCCGAAGGCGACCAGGGCGATCATCGGGATCAACGCGATCAGGCCCAGGTAGAGCGAACCCGGCCACGTGATTCGGGTCAGCACGTAGTTCAGGTACTCGGCCGTCGGCCGGCCGGCCCGGATACCCGGGATGAACCCACCATACTTCTTCATATTGTCGGCAACTTCTTCGGGGTTGAAGGAGATGGCGACGTAGAAGAACGCGAAGAAGACGATCAGCAGGAAGTAGGTGGCCATGTAGATCGGGTGGTCACCCTTGACGAAGTTCGTCCGGATCCACGTGGCCCAGCCCGCCTGGCTGTTGGTCAGCTGGACCACCAGGGCGGGGATGTAGAGCAGCGACGAGGCGAAGATGACCGGGATGACACCGGCCTGGTTCACCTTGAGCGGGATGTAGGTCGAGGTGCCGCCGAACGCCCGGCGGCCGATCATCCGCTTCGCGTACTGGACCGGGATCCGGCGCTGGGCCTGCTCGACGAAGATGACGAGCATCACGACGACGATGCCGACCGCGACCACGGACAGGAACTCGACCCAGCCGTCGCCGATGGTGCCGGACTGCTTGATCGCCCACATCGAGGACGGGAACTGGGCCGCGATCGAGGTGAAGATCAGCAGCGACATGCCGTTGCCGATGCCGCGGTCGGTGATCAGCTCGCCCAGCCACATGATCACCGTGGTGCCGGCGGTCATCGTGAGGACCATGACGGCGATCCGGAAGACGCCGGTGTCCGGGACGATCTGGTTGGCCAGCGGGCAGCCGGAGAACAGCGCACCGCTGGAGGCCGTCGCGACGATGCCGGTGCCCTGGAGCACGGCGAGCGCGATGGTCAGGTAGCGGGTGTACTGGGTGATCTTGGCCTGGCCGGCCTGGCCCTCCTTCTTCAGCATCTCCAGTCGCGGGATCACGACGGTGAGGAGCTGGAGGATGATGCTCGCCGTGATGTACGGCATGATGCCGAGGGCGAAGATCGTCAACTGGAGGAGCGCGCCACCGCTGAACAGGTTGACGAGCCCGAAGAGGCCGCTGTTCTTGGTCTCCTTCACGCACTCGTTCACGGCGGTGAAGCTCACGCCAGGAATCGGAATGTGCGAGCCCAGCCGGAACAGCACCATGATGCCCAGCGTGAACAGCAGCTTCTTGCGCAGGTCGGGCGTCTGGAACGCCCGCGCGAACGCACTGAGCACGGTGCCTCCTGCGCCTCCCGCGCGTCGTCGGCGGGAGGGTCGGTCCTGAATGGGGAGTTTGCGGTTCGGGCCCCCGTACAGACGGCACAGGCGAGCCTACGCGCAGCCTACAAGGGAACTCCACGGACTCTAACAGTGCGCGGCCACTCCGAAGAAGCGCGTACGGCCCGTCCCCCACTCACGGGGTACGGGATGCCCGGATTTGCCACACAAAAAACGACCGGAAAATGGCACGGGCCCCGCACCTCCCGGAGGAGGTGCGGGGCCCGAAAGCGGTATTCAGCGGGCTCAGACGAGCTCGGTGACCGTACCGCCGGCGGCCTTGATCTTCTCGGCGGCCGAGCCGGAGACGGCGTCGACCGTCACCTGCAGCGCAACCGAGACCTCGCCGGTGCCGAGCACCTTGACGAGGGAGTTCTTGCGAACCGCGCCCTTCGCGACCAGGTCCTCGACCGTGACCTCGCCACCCTGCGGGTAGAGCTCGGCCAGCTTGTCGAGGTTCACGACCTGGAACGTGATCTTGAACGGGTTCTTGAAGCCCTTCAGCTTCGGCAGACGCATGTGGAGCGGCATCTGGCCACCCTCGAAGCGCTGCGGAACCTGGTAGCGGGCCTTGGTGCCCTTGGTACCACGACCGGCGGTCTTACCCTTGGAACCCTCACCACGACCCACGCGGATCTTGTCGGTCTTGGCACCCGGGGCGGGACGCAGGTTGTGGATCTTGATCGGGTTGTCGCCCATGATCAGTCCACCTCCTCAACCGTCACCAGGTGACGGACCGTGTGGGCCATCCCGCGGATCTCGGGACGGTCCTCCTTCACCACGACGTCGTGCATGCGCTTGAGACCAAGCGAACGCAGGGTGTCACGGTGGTTCTGCTTGCTGCCGATGTACGACTTGGTCTGCGTGATCTTCAGGCGAGCCATCAGGCGCTCACCCCAGCAGCACGCGCCCGCAGCAGAGCGGCGGGGGCCACGTCCTCCAGCGGCAGGCCACGACGGGCGGCGATCTCCTCGGGGCGCACGAGGCCCTTCAGAGCAGCCACGGTGGCGTGCACGATGTTGATCGCGTTGTCCGAGCCGAGCGACTTCGACAGGATGTCGTGGATGCCGGCGCACTCCAGGACGGCGCGCACCGGACCACCGGCGATAACACCGGTACCGGGGGCGGCGGGCTTCAGCAGCACGACGCCGGCGGCCTTCTCACCCTGGATGGGGTGCGGGATGGTGCCCTGGATACGGGGGACCTTGAAGAAGTTCTTCTTGGCCTCCTCAACACCCTTGGCGATGGCGGCCGGAACCTCCTTCGCCTTCCCGTAACCGACACCCACGGTGCCGTCACCATCGCCCACCACGACCAGCGCGGTGAAGGAGAAGCGACGACCACCCTTGACAACCTTGGCGACACGGTTGATCGCGACGACGCGCTCGACGTAAGCGGTCTTCTCGACGGCGGGGGCGTTGCCCCGGTCGTCACGCTTACGGTCACGCCGCTCGCCACCGGTGCCGCCGCCGGCGCCGCTACCGCGGCGCTGGGGTCCAGCCATTGGAATTACCTCTCTCGATTACGTCCGCCGACAGAGTCGACGAGCGGCTTAGAAGTCGAGCCCGGCCTCGCGAGCCGCGTCCGCCAGGGCGGCGATGCGGCCGGCGTACCGGTTGCCCGCGCGGTCGAAGACGACCGACTCGATGCCGGCGGCCTTGGCGCGCTCGGCGACCAGGCTCCCGACCTTCTTGGCCAGCTCGGTCTTGTCGCCCTCGGCGCCCTTGATGGACACGTCGAGGGTGGACGCCGACGCCAGGGTGTGACCCTTGGCGTCGTCGATGACCTGGGCGACCATGTGACGGTTCGAGCGCGTCACGACGAGACGCGGACGCACCTCGGTGCCGACGACGCGCTTGCGAACGCGGATCGCGCGGCGCTTGCGAGCGGCGCTCTTGTAGGCGTTGCCCTTGCCGATCTTGACAGAGACGCTCATCGCTTACTTACCACTCTTTCCGACCTTGCGGCGGATGACCTCGCCCGCGTACTTGACGCCCTTGGCCTTGTACGGGTCGGGCTTGCGCAGCTTGCGGATCTTCGCGGCGACCTCGCCGACCTTCTGCTTGTCGATGCCGTCCACGTGGAACTTGGTGGGCGACTCGACGACGAAGGAGATGCCCTCCGGCGCGGGGACCAGGATCGGGTGGCTGTAGCCGAGCGAGAACTCCATGTCGGAGCCCTTCGCAGCGACTCGGTAACCAACACCGCTGATCTCCAGCGACTTGCGGTAGCCCGCGGTCACGCCGGTGATCATGTTCGCCACCAGCGTGCGGGTCAGGCCGTGCAGGGCCTTCGACATACGCTCGTCGTTGGGGCGGGTGACAGCCAGAGTGCCGTCCTCGCCCTTGCCGATCTCGATCGGCGCGGCGACGACGTGGGTGAGGGTACCCTTCGGGCCCTTCACCGAGACCGTCTGGCCATCGATGGTGACGTCCACGCCAGCGGGGACCTGGATGGGCAGCCGTCCAATGCGCGACATTGCTGTACCTCCGTTTCCCGAATTACCAGACGTAGGCGAGAACTTCTCCGCCTACGCCCTTCTTGGCGGCCTGCTTGTCGGTCAGGAGGCCGGAGGACGTGGAGATGATCGCCACGCCCAGGCCGCCGAGAACCTTCGGCAGGTTGGTGGACTTTGCGTAAACGCGCAGACCCGGCTTGCTGATGCGCTTGATGCCGGCGATGGAGCGCTCACGGTTGGGGCCGAACTTGAGCTCGATGGTCAGCTTCTTGCCGACCTCGCCCTCGGTGGGCTCCTCAACCTTGTAGGAGGAGATGTACCCCTCCTGCTGCAGGATCTCGGCGACGTGCGCCTTGATCTTGCTGGCCGGCATCGCCACGGAGTCGTGGTACGCCGAGTTCGCGTTACGCAGACGCGTGAGCATGTCTGCGATGGGGTCGGTCATGGTCATGATGGCCTCAGGCCTCTCTCGCCGTGGTTTCTCCGCGCCAGGTCCCCCTTCCGCACTCTCGCGAGTTCGGCAGGGGCACAAGCGCAGGGGACCTGCGACGTAGTAAGACTGGGTGCGAGCCCCGGAGAGGGGCCACGGACGTCCATGGGGAAGCCGTGGCAGGGGGCCCGACCCCACTACCTTACGGGAATCCGTACGGCAGGCCCAAAACGGGCCGGTGTGGGATCGGGCACCTCTGCGTCGCTGTGTGCCTAGGGCGCCTGGATTACCAGGAGCTCTTGGTCACGCCCGGCAGCTCGCCGCGGTGCGCCATCTCACGGAGGCAGACACGGCACAGGCCGAACTTGCGGTACACCGAGTGCGGACGGCCGCAGCGCTGGCACCGGGTGTAGGCCCGGACGCCGAACTTCGGCTTGCGCTCGGACTTCGCGATGAGGGACTTCTTCGCCATTGGCTCACGCCTCCTTGAACGGGAAGCCCAGAGCGCGCAGGAGCGCCCGGCCCTCGTCGTCGGTCTGAGCGGTGGTCACGACGGTGATGTCCATACCGCGCTGACGGTCGACCTTGTCCTGGTCGATCTCGTGGAACATAACCTGCTCGGTCAGACCGAAGGTGTAGTTGCCACGGCCGTCGAACTGCTTCGGGGAAAGGCCGCGGAAGTCGCGGATTCGCGGCAGGGCCAGCGAAACCAGACGGTCCAGGAACTCCCACATGCGGTCACCACGGAGGGTGACGTGCGTGCCGATCGGCTGGCCCTCGCGCAGCTTGAACTGCGCGATGGACTTGCGGGCCTTGGTGACGGCCGGCTTCTGACCGGTGATCGCGGTCAGGTCCTTGATGGCACCTTCGATCAGCTTGCTGTCGCGGGCAGCCTCGCCGACACCCATGTTGACCACGACCTTGACCAGGCCGGGGATCAGCATGACGTTCTCGTACTTGAACTGCTCGTGCAGCTGGCCCTTGATCTCGGAGTTGTAACGCTCCTTGAGGCGGGGGGCCACCTTCTCAACAGTCGTCTCAGACATCAGATGTCCTCACCGGTTCGCTTGGCAACGCGGATCTTGTTGCCCTCGTCGTCGAAGCGGTAGCCAACGCGGGTGACGACCTTCTTGCCGTCCTTCTCCACGACCAGCTGGACGTTGGAGACGTGAACCGGGGCCTCGACGGTGACGATGCCACCCTGGGTGCCCGGACCCGGCTTGGTGTGCTTCTTGACCCGGTTCACACCCTCGACCAGGACCTTGTTCTCAGCCGGCATGGCCTGGATGACCTTGCCCTGCTTGCCCTTGTCCTTGCCGGTGATGACCTGAACCAGGTCACCCTTCTTGATCTTCATGCTGTTCGCCATGGGTTAGAGCACCTCCGGCGCCAGCGAGATGATCTTCATGAACTTCTTGTCGCGCAGCTCGCGGCCCACGGGGCCGAAGATGCGGGTGCCACGGGGGTCACCCTCGGTGTTCTTCAGCACGACAGCGGCGTTCTCGTCAAAACGGATGTACGAGCCATCCGGACGACGACGCTCCTTGACGGTGCGGACGACGACGCACTTGACGACGTCACCCTTCTTCACCGAGCCACCGGGGATCGCGTCCTTGACGGTCGCGACGATGACGTCCCCGATTCCGGCGTAGCGGCGACCGGAGCCACCGAGAACACGGATGCAAAGGATCTCCTTGGCACCAGTGTTGTCGGCAACACGCAGTCGCGACTCCTGCTGGATCACAGCTTTCTCCTGATCGTCAACGAGAGTCGACGGGCCGGCCGCTGCTCACACCGGCGTCCTGAACGGACCCGGTGCACATACGGCCGTACCTCATCGGCTTCGTTACTTGGCCTTCTCGAGGATCTCGACGACGCGCCAGCGCTTCGTCGCGGACAGCGGGCGGGTCTCCGCGAGGAGAACCCGGTCGCCCACGCCGCACGCGTTCTGCTCGTCGTGCGCCTTCAGCTTGTTCGTACGGCGGATGACCTTGCCGTACAGAGCGTGCTTGACGCGGTCCTCGACGGCGACGACGACGGTCTTGTCCATCTTGTCGCTGACGACGAGACCCTCACGGGTCTTGCGGAAACCGCGCGTCTCGTTGGTGTTCTCAGTCATCAGGCGTTCTCCACCGTCTCGATGCCCAGCTCGCGCTCGCGCATCAGGGTGTAGATCCGCGCGATGTCCTTGCGGACGAGCTTGAGCCGTCCGTGGTTGTCGAGCTGCCCGGTCGCCGCCTGGAAGCGGAGGTTGAACAGCTCCTCCTTGGCCTCGCGCAGCTTGGCAACGAGACCCTCGTTGTCCAGCGAGCGAAGCTCAGCAGCCTTGGTAGCGGCCGACATCAGCTCTCACCGTCCTCGCGCCGGACGATCCGGCACTTCATCGGCAGCTTGTGCGCGGCGCGGGTGAGCGCCTCGCGAGCAACCTTCTCGTTCGGGTACGACAGCTCGAACATGACCCGACCCGGGTGCACGTTCGCGATCCACCACTCCGGCGAACCCTTACCGGAACCCATGCGGGTCTCGGCCGGCTTCTTGGTGAGCGGGCGGTCCGGGTAGATGTTGATCCAGACCTTGCCGCCACGACGGATGTGACGGGTGATCGCGATACGAGCGGACTCGATCTGACGGTTCGTCACATAGGCCGGGGTCACGGCCTGGATGCCGAACTGGCCGAACGCCAGCTCGGTGCCACCCTTGGCAGCGCCACGGCGCTTCGGGTGGTGCTGCTTGCGGTGCTTGACCCGACGGGGGATCAGCATTGGGGTCAGGCCTCCGTTCCGGTGTTCTCGGCAGCCGGAGCCTCCGCGACCGGGGCCGCGGGGGCCTCGGCAGCGGCGGGACGGCGGCCACGGCCACCGCGCTCGCCACCACGGCGCTCGCCACCGCGGGCGGGACGACCACCCTCGGGACGGGCCGGGCGGTTGCCCGAGCGGGCAGCGGCGTTCTCAGCGCGGACCTCGGCGATGTTCTTGACGTCGCCCTTGTAGATCCAGACCTTCACGCCGATGCGGCCGAAGGTGGTCTTGGCCTCGAAGAAGCCGTAGTCGACGTTCGCACGCAGGGTGTGCAGCGGCACGCGACCCTCGCGGTAGAACTCCGAACGGCTCATCTCGGCGCCGCCGAGACGACCGGAGCACTGGACCTTGATGCCCTTGGCGCCGGACTTCATGGTGCCCTGCATCGACTTGCGCATGGCACGGCGGAAGGAGACGCGGGAGGACAGCTGCTCCGCGACGCCCTGAGCCACGAGCTGGGCGTCCAGCTCGGGGTTCTTGACCTCAAGGATGTTCAGCTGGACCTGCTTGCCGGTCAGCTTCTCCAGGTCGCCGCGGATGCGGTCGGCCTCGGTGCCACGGCGACCGATCACGATGCCGGGACGCGCGGTGTGGATGTCAACGCGGACGCGGTCGCGGGTGCGCTCGATCTCGACCTTGGAGATGCCGGCGCGCTCCATGCCCTTCGTCATCATGCGACGAATGGCGACGTCTTCCTTGACGTAGTCCTTGTACAGCTTGTCGGCGTACCAGCGGGACTTGAAGTCCGTGCTGATGCCGAGGCGGAACCCGTGCGGGTTAACCTTCTGGCCCATTACCGGGTCCCTTCCTTGCTGCTGACGACCACGGTGATGTGGCTGGTCCGCTTGCGGATCCGGTAGGCGCGGCCCTGGGCGCGCGGACGGAACCGCTTCAGGGTCGGGCCCTCGTCAACGTACGCCTCGGAGATGTAGAGGTCGTCCACGTTGGAGTGGTTGTAGTTGTGCGCGGCGTTGGCAATGGCGCTGTCGAGCACCTTGCCGACCGGCACGGTGGCTGCCTGCGGAGCGAAACGCAGGACGGCCTGGGCCTCCGTGGCATTCATGCCACGGATGAGGTCCACCACGCGGCGGGCCTTCATGGGCGTCACGCGGATGTACCGCGCCTGAGCCCTGGCTTCCATGGTTGTCCCCTTAATGGAGTAAGTCATTGAGTCGTTTTGGCGCGTCAAGCTCAGGCGCTTAGCGACGCTTCGACTTCCGGTCTTCCTTCACGTGACCACGGAAGGTGCGGGTCGGAGCGAACTCGCCGAGCTTGTGGCCGACCATCGACTCGGTGACGAACACCGGGACGTGCTTGCGGCCATCGTGGACCGCGATCGTGTGACCGAGCATGCTCGGCGAGATCACGGAACGACGGGACCAGGTCTTGATGACGTTCTGGGTACCCGCCTCGTTCTGAGCGTCCACCTTCTTGATGAGGTGGCCGTCGATGAAGGGGCCCTTCTTGAGACTGCGCGGCATCTGACCTGCTCCTAGCGCTTCTTGTTGGTCTTGCGGCGGCGCACGATGAGCTTGTCCGACGCCTTGTTCGGGCGACGGGTACGGCCCTCGGGCTTACCCCACGGCGAGACCGGGTGGCGACCACCGGAGGTCTTACCCTCACCACCACCGTGCGGGTGGTCGATCGGGTTCATGGCGACACCACGCACGGTCGGGCGGACGCCCTTCCAGCGCATACGGCCGGCCTTGCCCCAGTTGATGTTCGACTGCTCGGCGTTGCCGACCTCGCCGACGGTGGCGCGGCAGCGCGCGTCAACCAGGCGGATCTCACCGGAGGGCATGCGCAGGTGCGCCATCTTGCCCTCACGAGCCAGCAGCTGGATGCCGGAGCCGGCGGAGCGGGCCAGCTTGGCACCGCCACCGGGACGCAGCTCCACAGCGTGGATGGTGGTACCGACCGGGATGTTGCGCAGCGGCAGGTTGTTGCCCGGCTTGATGTCGGCGCCAGCGCCGTTCTCGATCCGGTCACCCTGCGCGATGCCGCGCGGCGCGATGATGTAGCGCTTCTCGCCGTCCGCGTAGTGCAGGAGCGCGATGCGCGCGGTGCGGTTCGGGTCGTACTCGATGTGCGCGACCTTGGCCGGCACGCCGTCCTTGTCGTGACGACGGAAGTCGATCACGCGGTAGGCGCGCTTGTGACCGCCACCCTGGTGGCGAGCAGTGACACGACCGGCGTTGTTACGGCCGCCCTTGCTGTGCAGGGGGCGAACCAGCGACTTCTCCGGCGTGGACCGCGTGATTTCTACGAAGTCGGCCACGCTGGAGCCACGACGGCCCGGCGTAGTCGGCTTGTACTTGCGGATGCCCATTTGGCTCTCTCGTCCTCGTCCTAATCGACGATCACGATCTCCCTATTCAGGAGACCGGACCACCGAAGATGTCGATGCGGTTGCCCTCGGCCAGCGTCACGATGGCGCGCTTGGTGTCCTTGCGCTTGCCAAAGCCCGTCTTGGACCGCTTGCGCTTGCCCTGACGGTTGATCGTGTTGACAGCCTCGACCTTGACCGAGAAGACCGCCTCGACGGCCTGCTTGATCTGGGTCTTGTTGGCGCCCGGCGACACGATGAACGTGTACTTGTTCTCGTCGAGAAGGCTGTAGCTCTTCTCGGAGATGACCGGCTTCACCAGGACGTCACGGGGGTCCGTGAACGTCTTGCTCGTAACGTCGCTCATCAGGCGGCGCTCCCTTCGAGCTCGCCCTCAGCGGCAACGGCCTTGGCGGACGCGACCGGACCGGCCACGAAACGCTCGAAGGCGGCCTGGGTGAAGACCACATCGTCGGAGACGAGCACGTCGTAGGTGTTCAGCTGACCGGCGTCCAGGATGTGGACGTGCGGCAGGTTGCGAGCGGACTTCAGGCCCAGCTCGTCCTCGCGCTCGACGACCAGGAGGACGTTCTTGCGCTCGGTGATCTTGCCGAACAGGCTCTTCGCGGCCTTGGTCGACGGCGCCTCGGTCGCGGTCACGCCGGTGACGACGTGAATGCGGTTGTGGCGGGCCCGGTCGGTGAGCGCACCGCGCAGGGCGGCGGCGATCATCTTCTTCGGGGTCCGCTGCGAGTAGTCGCGCGGCACGGGACCGTGCACGACGCCACCGCCGGCGAACTGCGGCGCACGGGTCGAGCCCTGACGGGCGCGGCCGGTGCCCTTCTGGCGGTACGGCTTCTTGCCGCCACCGCGGACCTCGCCGCGAGTCTTGGTCTTGTGGGTGCCCTGACGGGCCGCAGCGAGCTGCGCCACGACGACCTGGTGCATCAGCGGAACGCTGACCTTCGCGTCGAAGATCTCGGCCGGCAGCTCGACGCTGCCGGTCTTGTCGCCAGCCGGCGACAGGATGTCAATGGTGCTCATTTCCTCACAGCCCCTTCGCCGCGGTGCGGACGAGGACGAGGCCGCCGTTCGGGCCCGGGACGGCGCCCTTGATGAGCAGCAGACCCTTCTCCGCGTCGACCGCGTGCACGGTCAGGTTCTGGGTGGTCACACGCTCGTGGCCCATCCGACCAGCCATGCGCAGGCCCTTGAACACACGGCCCGGGGTGGCGCAGCCACCGATGGAACCGGGCGAACGGTGCTTGCGCTGGGTGCCGTGACCGGCGCCGAGACCCTTGAAGTTGTGACGCTTCATGACACCGGCGAAGCCCTTGCCCTTGGAGGTGCCGGTCACGTCGACCTTGACACCCGCCTCGAACAGCTCGGCGGTGATCTCCTGGCCCAGGGTGTACTCGGACGCGTCCGAGGTACGGATCTCGACCAGGTGGCGGCGCGGGGTGACACCGGCCTTGGCGAAGTGGCCCGCGAGGGGCTTGTTCACCTTGCGGGGGTCGATCTCGCCGAAGCCGAGCTGGACGGCGCTGTAGCCGGCCGGGCTGTCGGCGGTGTGGACCTGGGTCACGACATTGGGCCCAGCCTTGACGACGGTCACCGGGACAACCCGGTTGTTCTCGTCCCAGACCTGGGTCATGCCGAGCTTCTCGCCCAGGATGCCCTTAATCTGCTTAGCCATCTTCGGTGCGCCTCTCAGAGCTTGATCTCGATGTCGACGCCCGCCGGCAGGTCGAGACGCATGAGCGAGTCAACCGTCTTCGGCGTGGGGTCGAGGATGTCGATCAGACGCTTGTGAGTACGCATCTCGAAGTGCTCGCGCGAGTCCTTGTACTTGTGCGGCGAGCGGATGACGCAGTACACGTTCTTCTCAGTGGGCAGCGGCACCGGGCCTGCGACCTGCGCACCAGTACGGATCACCGTCTCGACGATCTTCTTCGCCGAGGAGTCGATGACCTCGTGGTCGTAGGCCTTGAGCCGGATGCGGATCTTCTGTCCCGCCATGGCTACTCAGTAGTCCTTTGTCCTTAGTCACTGCACGACTCCCCCTCCGACCCCCGCGCTCGGGCGTGTCGCCTTCGCGCTTGCAAAAAACCGGCGAAATACTTCGTCGGTTTCGAACTTTCGGGGTGAGGGGTGCCGGATCGAGGCCCCGCACACGCTTCCCGGAAGATTCCCGTACTTTCGCCCCGCAGCTGCCGTGGCGTAGAACTCACGCTTGACGGCCATCACGGGAACGACGAGTAGATGGGACTCGCTTCCAGTCCTCCCGGCGGGAGGCGCGCAGCATCGGCAACTCAACCGAGCAACTTGGACATACTGCCACATGGAGCAGCACGGATGCCAATCGGGGCCGGTGAGGCGTACCTCACCGGCCCCGACGGGGTGATCCCGCAGGTCAGTTCTTGGGCGGGCGCCCGCAGGTGGCGTCCACGTCCTTCGAGGTCGTGTTGGCGCACCACAGGTGGCCCTGGTCCGGACCGAAGGTGTACTCGGCCAGGTCCATGTTGACCGGGTTGCAGGCCTGCTTGCCCTTGTACGGCGAGTACTTGGGGCAGTCCCCGTTGTCGAGCTGCTGCAGGTGGGCGCGCAGCGCGTCCAGGCCCATGTCCTCGACGCCCGGGTTGGTGGACGGCATGAAGCGGTTCGCCGACCAGGAGCCGCCCATGGTGGCGAACAGGGCGAGCGCGCACACCAGGCCGGCAGCCAGCTGCGACATCACCCGCGGCGAGATCCGCGCGGCCCGGCTCGGGGCCACCTCGCGCAGCGTGTCGCGGACCCAGCCGAAGCCGCGCTCGTAGGTCAGCATCACGCCCATGACCGCCAGGATCATCAGGCAGTAGAGGATGATCCAGGTCGTCCGCGGGTACAGCTGGACGGCCTGGTTGTGCTCCATGTGGGAGGCGAACCAGAAGCGCAGCAGCCAGGCGCCGGCGAGGACGAAGCCCGCCGTGCGGACCACCATGTTGCGCAGGCCCAGGCCGACGCCGATGCCCAGGGCGACCAGCAGCAGGATGCCGAAGCCGGTCTGCCCGGCGATGTCACCGTTGCCCGGCCAGTTGTGGTAGGTCAGGTCGCCGGTGCGGTCCGACGCCCAGCCCATGACGTAGGCCGGGTCGATGTAGGTGTTGATGTAGGCGTACCGGTCCATCGTGGAGGCGCCCAGGCGGGCCAGCTGGTACAGCAGCGGGGCGCCGATCACGCCGGCGGTGACCAGCATGGTCGCCAGGAAGACCAGCGCGCGCTTGAGGGCCGTCCGGCCGCGGCGCCACGGGAAGAGCATCAGCACGAGGATGAACGAGCCCGGCGCCGCCCAGAGGTACCAGCCCGAGTACCAGAGGAACATCACGCCGAACGCGGCACCGAAGCCGAGGCCGCGCAGCACCGCGGAGCGGGTCGACAGCTCGCCGGCCCGGCGGATCTCGCGGAAGCAGGCCGCCAGCAGCGGCAGCAGCACCAGCATGGAGCCGTGGCTGTACGGACGGATCGGGTCGAGGAAGACGATCGACGTCGGCACCGCGACCGCCATCGCCCAGAACGGGCGCAGCAGCATCCGCCAGGAGAGGTAGGCCATCGGCCCGACCAGCGCGCTGAGGATCAGCTGCAGGTCCTTGAGGGCGTGGCCCACGCCGGCGATGCCGTTGTGGAAGAACTTGGCCCAGACGGCGAGCAGGGCGGGGAACAGCGGGGGATACACCCCGGGCAGGCCCTGGCCGCGCAGCATGTCGTTGGCCATGCCCATGAGGTTGCCGGGGTCGCCCTCCTGGCCGCCGAGGCCCCAGGGGGTGCCGTGCAGGGCGACCACGATGCCGCCGGCCACGACGCCGGTGCCTAGGCCCGCGACGGCGGCGCACGCCAGACGCTGGGCGACCCGGTAGTAGCGCAGCGTCCCGCGGTAGGCGAGCAGCAGCAGCACCGCGAGGACGGGGATGCCGAGCAGGGCGGCGTACTGCTGGATCTTGGCGAGGCCGCTGACCTGGCCGATCCTGGTGGTCGGGTTGACGCTGATGTGGGTGCACAGCAGCATGAAGCCGACCGCGACGCCGACGCTGACCACGGCCTCGGCCAACGGGAGGAACCAGCGCTTCTCGGTCCACCGTGAGAAGCGGTCGGCCCGGCGGCCGCTCGGCGATCCGTCGGAGGACGCCGTGGTCGCCTCGTCGTCGGGTGCGTTGGCACGGCCGCCGACGACGTCCGGGGCCAAATCCGTCATGTCTCTTCGCTTCCGTGAAGCGGCACACTGCCGCGGGTCGGACCGACTCGCCGGATGCGGGCGAGCTCTGCGGGCGGCGGCCGGGCGCCCGATCGGCACAGGTCGGCCGAAACTCCTGAAGTGCTGTGGGCGTCCGGCGGATCGATCATCGCCCTCGGCGGTGCCGGGCCCGGGCCGGGACTCATGGTAATCGCACCGCGAAGAGCGTGTCATGGCGTGCCGCCGGGCCGTCACGGGCCCCTTCCCGCCCCGGGGGGAGCGGGACCCCGGCGGATAGGGTGAGCTGCGCTCAGTCCTCGTCCGCCCAAGACCACCGGCCCGGAGTCCCCCGCCCATGTCGCACACCGCACGCAAGAGATCGGTTCTGACGGCCAGTCCGCCCCTGGCCGAGGCCCTCGGACGGAAGAACGGCTTCGGCCTCCTGCGGCTCGTCCTCGCCCTCGCCGTGATCTTCGCCCACGCGATGCCGCTCGGGCTCGGCAAGCCCGACCTGGGGCTGCTGGAGAGCCGCGGTCAGACCAACGTCGGCGCGATCGCGGTGAGCGGCTTCTTCGTGCTCTCCGGGCTGCTGATCACCCGCAGCGGCATGCGGTTGAGCCCGGCCCGCTTCCTGTGGAACCGGGCGATCCGCATCCTCCCCGGCCTCTGGGCCTGCCTGCTGCTGACGGCGTTCGTGGTCGCCCCGGTCGTCGCGTACCACCAGGGCCGGCTGGCCGGCTTCTGGTCGCACCCGCAGGGCCCGCTGGCGTACCTGGAGGCCAACTGGTCGATCGGAGTGAACCAGTGGGGGATCTCCGGGCTGCTCGACCACGTGCCGCACCCCACCGCCTTCAACGGCTCGGTGTGGTCGCTGGCGTACGAGGTGCTCTGCTACCTGCTGGTGGTCTCGCTGGCCGCGGTCGGCGTGCTGCGGCGGGCGCGCTGGGCGGTCGCCCTGATGGTCCTCGGGCTGTACGGGTACCTGGTCCACCTGGCGTCCGGCTTCCACCTGCTGCGGGCCCCCGAGTACGCGCCGACCGGCCTGACCGGCTGGCAGCTGCCGTTCCTCGGCCCGATCAGCCTGGACATGTTCATCCCGCTGACCTTCATGTTCGGCCTCGGCGCGCTCGCCGAGCTGTACAAGAAGCGCCTGCCGATCAACGACCCGGCCGGCGTGCTGGCCGCGGTGGTCTTCCTCGGCACCGCGCGGTTCGGCGGCTTCACCCTGTTCGGCCTGCCCGCCTTCGCCTACCTGCTGATCTGGCTCGCCTGCCGGATGCCCGGCCCGCTGACCAAGGTCGGCACCAAGGTCGACCTGTCGTACGGGGTCTACATCTACGCGTTCCCGATCCAGCAGTGCCTCGCCCTCTGGGGCGTCGAGAAGCACGGCTACTGGGCCTACACGGCGGCCTCGGTGGCGCTCTCGGTCACCGCGGCGTTCTGCTCCTGGTACGCCGTGGAGAAGCCCGCGCTGAAGCTGAAGGACCTGGGCCTGCGCAAGCCGCCGCGGCAGGAGCAGCCGCCGGCCGCCGAGCCGGCCCGGCCCCTGTCGCAGGTCTCGACCTGATCCGCCCCCGCAACGGATCCGGGCCCGGTACGCAGTGCGCGTACCGGGCCCGGTCCGTTCGGTCCGCCGGGGACCGCCGGGAGCTAGCCGGAGACCTTCTCGTCGAAGCGCTCCTGGTTGAGCCGCGCGCCCTCGGTGATGGCGACGGTACGGGCCATGTCGGTGAGCTTCTTCTCCAGGGAGCGGAAGCGCAGGTAGGTGTTGAGCGCCAGGAAGGCCAGCGCCAGGACCATCAGGTACAGCACCAGGTCGGTGCCGCGGCCGACGCCGAACCGGTTCGCGACCCAGGTGACGTCGTTCGGACGCAGCACCGCGTAGATGTTCGCGAGCACGAACAGCACGAAGGCGATGCGCTTCCAGGCCCTGGTGTTGGTCCGGTCCCAGCGCCGGATGAAGATGAGCGCCGCGGTGCCGGCGCCCAGCACCAGCACCAGTTGGATCCAGAAGTACTTCATCGCCGGCCACGCTCCCGGAGCGAGATGTCGAAGAGGATGTTGACGCCGTTGATCAGGGACTGGCCCTTGGCGCGTGAGTAGTCGGTGTAGAGGATGTCCACGGGGACCTCCACCACACGCAGCGAGGACTTCGCCAGCAGACCGACGATCTCCGAGGCGTGGGCCATCCCGTTCATGGTGATCCGCAGCTGGGAGGCCGCCTCGCGGTTGATCACGCGCAGCCCGTTGTGCGAGTCGGTGAGCTTCAGCTTGCGGGCGGTCGGGCTGACCGCGGCCGCCGTGCGGAGCACCACGCGCTTGATCATCGGGACCTGCTCGGACTGCTCGATGAAGCGGGAGCCGAGGACGACGTCCGCGGTCCCGTCGCGCAGCACGGCGACCATCTTCTCGACGTCGTGCGTCTGGTGCTGGCCGTCCGCGTCGAAGGTGGCGAAGTACTGGGCGCCGGGCTGCTGCAGTGCGTAGGAGAGCCCGGTCTGCAGGGCGGCGCCCTGGCCGAGGTTGACCGGGTGCCGCACCAGGTGGGCACCCGTGGTCATGATGTGCTCGGCCGAGCCGTCGGTGCTCCCGTCGTCGACCACGACGATGTTCGGGAACGTCTTGCGGGCGTTCTCCACCACATCGGCGATCACCTGGCCTTCGTTGTAGGCGGGGATCACCAGCCAGACGTCGTCGTATTGGGACATGGTCGCTTCCTGGGCGCTGGGACGGGATTGCTGGAGGGGTCTCACGGGTCAGGCCCGGCGGCCGGCCACATGGCTCAGCATCGCCCCGACACCCCGCAGGCCCGCCTTGCGGCCGGCCGCGGGGATCATGCTGAGCGCGTGCAGCCGCGAGGAGACGAAACGGCGGGAGATGGTGGCCGCCCGGTGCCAGCCGTGGCCGTCCAGCCGGTCCGCGGTCTCCCGGAAGAAGCGGCGGGCCTCCTCGAAGCGCTTGCCCGTGAAGGCGGTGACCGAGGACTCGCTGACGGCGTGCCGCCGGTAGCTGAAGCACACCTCGGGCACGACCGCCAGGGAGACGTCCGCGAGGAGCAGGTCGACGATGATCGCGAGGTCCTGGATGACGCCCAGGTCCGCGCGGAAGCTCGTCGCCTGCATGTCCTTGGTGCGCCAGCACACGGACGGGAAGTACAGCCAGTCGCCGCGCATCAGGCTCATCGCGAGCGGCTCGCCGGACATCAGCAGCGGGCCCGGGTCCTTCGGCGCGTACAGCCGGCGCTTGACGGTGTCGGCGAGGCTGCCGACCGGGTTCCCGTCGGCGCCGATGACCAGCACGCCGGGCTGGACCATGCCCGCCTCCGGGAAGCGCTCCAGCGCGTCCCGGACCACCTTCAGGTAGTTGGGGTGCATCAGGTCGTCGCAGCCCATGAGCACGAGGTAGTCGTACTCGGCGAGCTGGACGCAGCGGTTGAAGTTGCCGCTGACGCCGAGGTTGGACTCGTTGCGCAGGTACCGGACCCGCGGGTCCGCGAGGGACTCGAACCAGCCGGGGACGTCCGGCTCCTTGCCGTCGTCGACGACCGTGAGGCGCCAGTCGTCGCCGTCCTGGGCCAGCACGCTGCGGACCGCGTCCTGCATCAGCCGGACGTCGCCGTAGTACGGCATCAGGATCTCGAAACGGGACATCGGGTACCTAGACCTTGCCAATGAGCTCGGGCCGGCGGGCGGCGGCGCGGGTGGCGGGCTCGATCGCCTTCACGTTCGCCGGCATACGGCGGATGAGGGCGAGCAGCAGCACCAGGCCGGCCCGGGCCAGGTAGATCGTCGCCTTGATCGGGGAGGCGGAGGGCGTGCCGGTGGTCCGCTCGCGCATCGCGACCGGGACCTGGCGGATGACGAAGCCGCAGCGGGCGGCGCCCACCATGCTCTCGATGGTGTCGCCCAGGTACTCGACCGGGTACCAGTGCGAGAAGAACTCGATCATCGGCTTGTTGCAGGCCTTGAAGCCCGAGGTGGTGTCGGTGAGCCGGGTCTTGGCGACCCGCGACAGCACCACCGAGAGCAGCTTCATCGCCCAGGAGCGCGGGCCGCGCACCTTGTACGAGCCCTCGCCGGCGAAGCGGGCGCCGATGACCAGGTCGGCCTCGTCGCGGAGCTTCTCCAGCAGCGCGGGCACGTAGGCCGGGTCGTGCTGGCCGTCGGCGTCGCACTGGATGGCGACGTCGTAGTCGTGCAGGTGCGCGTAGCGGTAGCCGAAGCGCATGGCGCCGCCGACACCGAGGTTGTACGGCAGCTGCGCGACCCGGGAGCCGCAGGCGGCGGCGACGGCGGCGGTGCTGTCCGTCGAGCCGTCGTCGACGACCAGGGTGTCCACGCCGGGGAGCTTCTGCTGGATCTCGCGGAGGATCTTCGGCAGGCCCTCGGCCTCGTTCCAGGCGGGAAGGATGATCAGTACGCGCTTGCCGTCGATCATGCCTTCACCTCGGGGTCGTTCACGTCGCTGCCCGAGCGGGCAATCGGGAAGTCGTGGTGCTCGGCGAGGTGGGCGCGCATCATCGCGACGTCCTCGGCCAGCGTGCGGGTCTCGGCCTCCAGTCGGCTGGTCTCCCAGCTGAGGTGCACGCAGACCAGCAGGACCAGCACGAAGCCGGCGAACAGCACGAGGCTGACGCCGGAGGCGACCCCGAGCCGCCGTGCGGTCGAGTCCAGCAGCCGCGGGAAGAAGCCCAGCGGGGCGATCACCACGCCGATGGCGAGCCAGAGGGCCGCGTACTTCTCCCGGAGCTGCTGGCGGCGCAGCAGCTCCAGGATCCACACGAGCACCAGCACGCCGGTGATCGAAGTCAGCACACTCAGCTGCACGATGGGTCTCGCCTTTCACGCGTCGGTGAGGCATGGGGGTGAATGGGGCACATGCTAGGGGCTCCGGTACCGCGGGACGGCCGCGGGGGGAGCGCTGACGACATCGTGATCAGCTCGCGGAGACCGCGTCGGGAGAGACCGTGACCTGCGCGGTGTCCGTACCGGCGCCGCGCACGCTACCGTCGCCGCGCAGCGCCAGCAACATGACCACGAGCACCACCAGCGGACCGACGGTGTACGCGGCCTCGACCCTGGTCGCCGGGGCGCCCGGCAGGCAGGTGATCAGCAGCAGCGCGGCGGTGCCGAGCACCCACCCGAGCAGCTGCCGGCGGTGGTGGCCGCGGGCGATGACGGCCTGGCCGACCACCGTGGCGAGCAGGTAGGCGAGCGTGCCCACCGAGAGCCAGAGGAAGTCCACCGGGCCCAGAGCATGCCGGTCCGCGTTGAACGCGACGTGAATCATCCATGGCCCCAGGACCACGGCGGGCACCCCGCCGAGGACCCCGAGGGCGGTCACGATGGCGCAGGTCTTGGTGAGGAGCTTGCGGAAGCCGACCCGGTCGCCGGTCGACGCGGCCGTCGACAGCCCCGACATCAGCGAGGCCTGCAGCGCGCCGAAGACGAACAGCGGGACCCGGCTGAGCACCATCGCGCCGGTGATCGCGCCGACCAGGACGGCCTGCGAGGGCGCCAGCACCTTGATGCTGAGCACCGCCGCGTTGGCGACGAACTGCGCCAGCAGGAAGGAGACGGTCAGCAGGCCCAGCCCGCTGCACAGCTCCCGCCAGCCGATGGCCGGACCGGGCAAGGCGATCCGCAGCGTCCGCGGCAGGCTGACGAGCATGGCCAGCACCGGGGAGACGGCCAGGACCAGGCTGTACGCGAGCGCCGAGTGCACACCGGCCACCAGCAGGCCGACCGAGAGGGCGATCCGCAGGACGCCGTCCAGGCCGAGCTGGAGGCCGTACGCACCGAAGTGTCCGAGACCGGCCAGCACCCCGCGGGTCAGGTAGCAGGCGGCCGGGCCGACGAAGGCGGCGGCCAGGGCCACCACCAGGCTCCGGTCGCCGTGGAAGAACGTGTCCGCGAGCGGGCGGGAGAACGCCCCCAGCGCGGCGAGCACCACGAGCAGCAGCCCGCCGGTCAGCACGGTCGCCTTGCGCAGCACCGGGGCCGCGCCCTCGCCCCGGGCGGCACGGGCGGCGATCACCCGGGTCAGCTCCTGCTCGACCGGGAAGAACAGTCCGAGGGCGAACGCCATGGCGATCGTCCACAGGACGTTGACGTCGGCGATCGCCTGGCGGTCGAGCGCGTGCCCGGCCACCCCGAGGTGCACGTACGAGGCGCCCCCGAGGGTGACCGTCCCGACGCCGACCGCCAGCAGTCCCGGCGGCAGCGCGCGCGTCAGTCGGCCGAGCACGCCGCTCACCGCTCCGCCGCGGTGCGCAGCGCCCGGAAGGCCGGGCGCTCCAGGGCGTCGGCCAGCATGGCCCGCCACTCGGGCAGCGGCGCCAGCCCGGCGGCGGCCCAGCGGTCGTGGCCCAGCACGCTGAAGGCGGGGCGGACGGC
The DNA here is from genome assembly GCF_040303045.1 of Kitasatospora sp. NPDC096140. NCBI lineage: Bacteria > Bacillati > Actinomycetota > Actinomycetes > Kitasatosporales > Streptomycetaceae > Kitasatospora > Kitasatospora sp. NPDC096140. The sequence goes on along the minus strand of NZ_JBEOUW010000004.1, from coordinate 61,898 downwards.
CGGGCGGACGAACGCCTCCGAGGTGGTCGGCCGGATCCGCTCCGGGTCGAGCCCGCTCAGCGCGTAGGTCTCGCGGGCCAGCCCGAACCAGGTGGTCCGGCCGCTCGCGGTGCCGTGGTAGACCCCGGCCGGGGCCCATCCGCCGAGCGCGGCCCGGCCGAGCCCGACCAGGCGGACGGCGAGCGCGTACGACCAGGTGGGCTGGCCGTGCTGGTCGTCGACCACGTCCAGGGTGTCCCGCTGGGCGGCCAGCTTGAGCATGGTGGCCACGAAGTTCGGGCCGTGCTCGCCGTACAGCCAGGCGGTGCGCACGACGTAGCCGCGCTCGGGGAGCAGCTCGGCGACGGCCTGCTCCCCCACCAGCTTGCTGCGGCCGTAGGCGTTGACCGGTGCGGTCGGGGCGTCCTCCGGGCAGGGCTCGGTGGCGTCGCCCGGCAGGACGTAGTCGGTGGAGACGTGCAGCAGCCTGGCACCGGTCTTGGCGCAGGCCGCGGCGAGGTGCCGCACGCCGGTGCCGTTGACGGCGGTGGCGGCCTCCTCCTCGGTCTCCGCACCGTCGACGTCCGTCCACGCGGCGCAGTTGACCACGATGTCGTGGCCCTCGACGGCGGCCAGTACGGCCGCCGCGTCGGTGATGTCGAGGTCCGCCCGGCGCAGCGCGGTGATCTCGGCGGTCGGGTCGGCGGCCAGCACCGACAGCAGGTCCTGCCCGAGCATCCCGGCCGCGCCGGTGACCAGCCAGCGGACCCGGCCGGTGGCGTTCGCGGTCACTTCGCCAGGGCCGCCTTCTGCTTCAGCGGCTCCCACCAGGCGCGGTTCTCGCGGTACCAGGCGATGGTCGCGGCGAGGCCGTCCGGGAAGGACACCTGCGGCTCGTAGCCGAGCTCCTCGCGGATCTTGCTGATGTCCAGGGAGTAGCGCAGGTCGTGGCCCTTGCGGTCCTCGACGTACTCGACCATGTCCCAGCCGGCGCCCGCGGCCTCCAGCAGCAGGCCGGTCAGCTCCTTGTTGGTGACCTCGGTGCCGCCGCCGATGTTGTAGACCTCACCGGCCCGGCCGCCGCGCATGACCAGCTCGATGCCGCGGCAGTGGTCCGCCACGTGCAGCCAGTCGCGGATGTTGCCACCGTTGCCGTACAGCGGCACCTTCTTGCCGTCGATCAGGTTGGTGGTGAACAGCGGGATGACCTTCTCCGGGAACTGGTAGTGCCCGTAGTTGTTGGAGCAGCGGGTCACCACGACGTCCATGCCGTGGGTGCGGTGGTACGCGAGCGCCAGCAGGTCGGAGCCGGCCTTGGAGGCCGAGTAGGGGGAGTTCGGGGCCAGCGGCCAGGTCTCGGTCCAGGAGCCCTCGCTGATCGAGCCGTAGACCTCGTCGGTGGAGACGTGGACGAAGCGGCCGACGCCGTGCTTGCGGGCGGCGTCCAGCAGGACCTGGGTGCCGAGCACGTTGGTGACGACGAACGGGCCCGCGCCGGCGATCGAGCGGTCCACGTGCGACTCGGCGGCGAAGTGCACCACCACGTCGTGGCCCGGCATGACCTGGTCGACGGCGTCCGCGTCGCAGATGTCGCCCTGGACGAAGGTGTAGCCCTGGTGGTCGGCCACCGGGGCCAGGTTCTCCAGGACGCCCGAGTAGGTGAGCTTGTCAAAGACGGTGATCCGGGCGCTCTCGTCCGCTCCGAGGAGCTGACGGACGAACTCCGAACCGATGAATCCGGCGCCGCCGGTCACGAGGATGCGCATAATGCGCGTAGTCTACCGTCGCCGATCGGCCCCCTCGAACGGCCCAGGACAGGGCCCGTCCGACTCTCACTTAAGCTGCTCGCATGCGTGGAATCCTCCTGGCCGGCGGGACCGGCTCGCGCCTGTGGCCACTCACCCGGGCGGTCTCGAAGCAGCTGCTCCCGGTCTTCGACAAGCCGATGATCTACTACCCGCTGTCCACCCTGGTGATGGCGGGCATCAGCGAGATCCTGATCATCACCACCCCGGCCGACCGCGAGCAGTTCGAACGCCTGCTGGGCGACGGCTCGCAGCTCGGCCTCAAGCTGGAGTACGCCGTCCAGGAGAAGCCCGAGGGCATCGCCCAGGCCTTCGTGCTCGGCGCGGACTTCATCGGCGACGAGTCCGTCGCCCTCATCCTCGGCGACAACATCTTCCACGGCAGCGGCCTCGGCACCCGGCTCGCCGAGCACACCGACGCCCCCGGCGGCCGGGTCTTCGCCTACCCGGTGGCCGACCCGACCGCGTACGGCGTGGTCGAGTTCGACGAGCACGGCCAGGCGATCTCCATCGAGGAGAAGCCCGAGAAGCCGAAGTCCCGCTACGCCGTCCCCGGTCTCTACTTCTACGACAACCAGGTCGTGGAGATCGCCCGCGGCCTGAAGCCCAGCGCGCGCGGCGAGCTGGAGATCACCGCGGTCAACGACGCCTACCTGCGCAAGGGTGAGCTGAACGTCACGATCCTGGACCGCGGCACCGCCTGGCTGGACACCGGCACCTTCGTCTCGATGGTGCAGGCCTCGGAGTTCGTCCGGGTCATCGAGGAGCGCCAGGGCTTCAAGATCGGCTGCATCGAGGAGGCCGTCTGGCGGGCCGGCCTGATCAGCTCCGAGCAGCTGCGCGAGCTCGCCGAGCCGCTGCTGAAGAGCGGTTACGGACAGTACCTGCTGGCCCTGCTGGACGAGGAGAACGCCCGGTGAAGTTCCGCGAACTGAGCATCGAGGGCCTGATCGAGATCACCCCTCAGCTGCACGGTGACCCGCGCGGCATGTTCACCGAGTGGTACCGCTTCGACCGCCTCGCCGAGGTCGTCGGCCACCCGCTGCGGCTGGCGCAGGCCAACCTGTCGGTCTCCTCGCGCGGCGTCGTGCGCGGCATCCACTTCGCCGACGTGCCGCCCGGCCAGGCCAAGTACGTGACCTGCGTGCGCGGCGCCGTGCTCGACGTCATCGTGGACCTGCGGGTCGGCTCGCCGACCTTCGGCCGCTGGGAGGGCGTGCGGCTCGACGACGTGGAGCGCCGCGCGGTCTACATCCCGGAGGGCCTCGGTCACGGCTTCTGCGCGCTGAGCGACGACGCCACGCTCTCGTACCTCTGCTCCGAGACGTACAACCCGACCGGCGAGCACTCGGTCCACCCGCTCGACCCCGACCTGGGCATCGAGTGGCCGGCCGAGGAGCCGCTGCTGTCGGCCCGGGACGAGGCCGCGCCGTCGCTGGCGGAGGCGATCTCCTCCGGCCTGCTGCCGACGTACGAGACCTGCAAGGCGTTCACCGAGAGCCTGCGCACCCAGCAGGACTGAGGTCCCGCGAGGACGCACGAAGGCCCGGCCGGATCCCTCCGGCCGGGCCTTCGTCCTTCCGTCACTTGTCCCGGAACACCCAGTACTTGTAGCCGAAGTAGTTCACGACCGAGAGGATGACCAGCGCGAGCGCACGGGCCAGCAGGTAGAAGAGGCCCAGCTTCACGAAGCCGCCGACCAGCAGCACGGTGCCGACCCAGTTGCCGCCCGCCATCACCATGTAGCGGGCGGTCTGCTTGCCGACCGGCGAGGAGCTCTCGAAGGCCCAGATCCGGTTCAGCACGAAGTTCGTCGTGAAGCCGGCCAGCACGGCGACGAGGGTGGACACCGCCAGCGGCAGGCCGAGCACGCCGTGCAGGAGGTACAGCAGGCCCATGTCGACCGTGGTGCTGGTGACGCCGGCGGCCAGGAACCGCACCGCGCTATGGCCCAGAAGTCCGGCGATCCGGCCCTTCGCGGTGGATCCGGACACTTCCGAGGGCGATTCCAGTTGAGTCACGGGGGAATCGTAAGTGCAACGCCGGGCGGGCACACAGCCGCCCGGTCCGACCGAAATCGGCCACCCGTTATCTTGGTCGCGTGTCCTCATACCCCCCCGCCGTGACCTCCCCTCCCCCGGCCGCCGCGAGCAGGGCCGGCGACAGCTCCGGCCGACCGGGCCGCCTGCTGTTCCGGCGGACCTGGTGGACCGCGTTCATCGGGTTCTTCCTCGTCTGCGCGGGCTGGGCGCTCGCCTCGCCGTACGACGCGAGCCCGGACGAGCGGGAGCACATCGTCCGCGCGGTCGGGGTGGCCCGGGGCGAGTTCGCGCCCAAGCCCGAGGCGGCCGGCGGCGGCACCGGTGCCTTCCAGCACGTGCCGGCCTCGATCGTCCGGGACAACTGCTGGTGGTTCGACCCCACCAAGTCGGTGGCCTGCGCCAAGGCGCCCGGCGGCGCGGACCAGCAGATCGAGCGGGTGGGCACCCGGGCCGGCCGGTACAACCCGGTCTACTACGCGCTCGTCGGCTGGCCGATGGCCCTCTGGCCGAACTGGCTGGGCCTCACCCTGGCCCGGCTGGTCAGCGCCGCCCTGGTGTCGGCGCTGCTCGCCTCCGCCGCGCACAGCCTGGTCGCCTGGACCAGGCACCGGATCGCGGCGGCCGGGCTGCTGGTCGCGGTGACCCCGATCACCGCGCACCTGGCGGGCTCGATCAACCCCAACGGCATCGAGATCGCGGCCGGCGTGGCCCTGGTCGCGGCCCTCATCCCGACCATGCTGGACCCGGAGCAGCCGCTGCGGCGCGCGGCCATGGTGCAGATCGCGATCGCCGGATCGGTGCTCATGACGGTCCGCGCGCTCGGTCCGCTCTGGTGCGCGGCGGTCCTCGGGATCATGCTGATCCCGGCCAAGCGGGAGCGGGTGAAGGAGCTGCTGCGCTTCCGGCCGGCCTGGTGGGCGGCCGGGACGCTGTTCGCCGCCGGCGCCGCGGGGGCGCTGTGGACCGTGGTCATGAAGGCCTCGGAGATGATGCCCGTCCAGGTGCCGCCCGGCATCACGGTGCCCAAGGCGATCCGGCACGAGGTGATCGTCCGCTGGCCCGACTACTTCACCGAGGTGATCGGCGTCCCGTCGTGGCTCGACACGCACCTGCCCGGCACCGCCTACTACCTCTGGTACCTGGCCATCGGCTGCCTGGTGCTGCCCGCGCTCGCCTTCGGCGCGTGGAGCGACCGCTGGCGGGTGCTCGCCTTCTTCCTCGCCCCGTTCGCGGTGATCACACTCTCGGACGCGATAGCGGCGCACAAGGTCGGCTTCGCCGGCCAGGGCCGGTACATGCTGCCGGTCGCCGTCGGGGTCCCGCTGGTCGCGGCCTTCGTCCTCGGACGCCGGGACGTGCTCGACGGGGCCCGGTCGGCCTCGCTGGTCCGGATGATCGCGCTGCTGGTGCTGCCGCTGCAGCTGGCCTTCCTCGGGTACACCATGATCCGCTGGCAGGCGGGGCTCGGCACCTCGGTGGACTACACCCCGCTCAACCCGCTGGCCGGCACCTGGCACCCGCCGGCGGGCTCGGCGACCGCGCTGCTGACCGCCGTGGCCGGCTGCGTGGTGCTCGGGTACTGGGCGTGGACGAGCACCGGCGGCCGCGCCGGGCGGCAGGAGCGGACCGCCGCGGTCAGCGCTTCCTGAAGACCCACAGTTTGAGGAGGACGAACCGGGCCACGGTGGCGAGACCGTTCGCCACCACGAGCCCGGTCACCTCCACCACCCGGGAGGCGTGCGGCACCGCCGCGTCGAGCAGCGCGAGGACACCGCTGCTGAGGCCGAGGCCGATCAGGAACGCGACCGCGCCCTGGAGCTGGTGGCGCACCGCGCCGTCCGAACCGGTGATGCCGAAGGTGAAGCGGCGGTTGGCCGCGGTGTTGGCCACCGCGCTGACGGCCAGCGCGACCAGGTTGGCCACCTGCGACGAGGCGACCAGCCGCAGGGCGACGAACAGCGCCAGGTAGAACAGGGTGCTCAGCACCCCGATGACCAGGAACGACGGCAGCTGCCGACGGACCGCCGGCGGCTCGGTGCGCGGCCCGTCGCGGTGGTCGTGCCCGTCGCGGTCGTTCGGCCCGTCGTGCTCGCCCCGGTCGGCGGAGAGGATCTCGTTCACTCGCCCGTACCGTACCGGTCCGGCTCCTCGGCCGAGTCGTAGCCGATGAAGTAGGCGGGCCGCGCCTGGACCGCGGAGTAGATCCGGCCGACGTACTCGCCGAGCAGTCCGACGCAGACCAGCTGGACGGCGCCGATGAACAGCATCCCTATGAAGAGCGAGGACCAGCCGGGCACGGTGGAGCCGACCGCGTACGCGACCGTGGTGTAGAGCGCCAGCGCGATGCAGACCAGGAAGCTGAACAGCCCGAGCCAGGTGGCGAGCCGCAGCGGGGCCGCGGAGAAGTTGGTGATGCTGTCCAGCGCCAGTCGGACCATCTTGGACAGCGGGTAGTGGGTGCTGCCCGCGACCCGCTCCTCGCGCACGTAGACCACCTCGCCGCTGGGGAAGCCCAGCCACGGCACCAGCAGCCGGTAGACCGGCTGGTGCTCGGGCATCGCCTTCAGCGCATTCACCGCGGCCCGGCTGAGCAGCCGGAAGTCGCCGGCCTGGTTGGGCATCCGCTTGCCGACCAGCTTGCGCATCAGCCAGTAGTACGCCCCGGCGGTGCGCCGCTTGAAGGAGGTGTCGGTGCCGCGGTCGCCGCGGACGCCGTAGACGATGTCGAGGCTCTCCTCGCGGGCGAGCTCCAGCATCTCCGGGATCTTCTCCGGCGGGTCCTGGAGGTCGGCGTCGATGGAGACGACGTAGTCGCCGAAGGCGCGGTGGAGGCCGGCGGTGAGGGCGGCCTGGTGCCCGGAGTTGCGGGCGAAGCGGACGATGCGGAACTCCGGCCAGTCCTGGTGGATCTTCTGCATCAGCACCGGCGTCGCGTCGGTGCTGCCGTCGTCGACGCCGACCACCTCGTAGGCCACGTCGAGCCCGTCGAGGATCGGCCGCAGCCGCTCGACGGTCAGCGGGAGCGCCTCCTGCTCGTTGTAGATCGGCATCACGACCGACAACAGCGGTGCCGTTGACATGCGTTGGATCCCACTTTCCGCGACGGCGGGGCTGGTTGGTGGCCCGACCATAACAGTCTGCGATGAGCGGCCGGTGAAAGGAGGCGCGCTCCGGTGAGCGCCCCGTGAGACGCCGAAGGGCCCCGCGCACCGTGCGGTGCGCGGGGCCCTTCGGACTCAGCCTGTACGGGGCAGGCAGGTCAGATCGTCAATTACTTGATGATCTTGGTGACCTGGCCGGCGCCGACGGTGCGGCCACCCTCACGGATGGCGAACTTCAGGCCCTCCTCCATGGCGATCGGCTGGATCAGCTGAACCGTCATGGCGGTGTTGTCGCCCGGCATGACCATCTCGGTGCCCTCGGGGAGGGTCACGACGCCGGTCACGTCCGTGGTACGGAAGTAGAACTGCGGGCGGTAGTTGTTGAAGAACGGGGTGTGGCGGCCACCCTCGTCCTTCGACAGGATGTAGGACTGGGCCTCGAAGTCGGTGTGCGGCGTGACCGAACCCGGCTTGATGATGACCTGGCCGCGCTCGACGTCCTCGCGCTTGATGCCACGGAGGAGCAGACCGACGTTCTCACCGGCCTGGCCCTCGTCGAGCAGCTTGCGGAACATCTCGATGCCGGTGACCGTGGTGGTGGTCTTGGTCTCCTTGATGCCGATGATGTCGACAGTCTCGTTGACCTTGAGGATGCCACGCTCGATACGACCGGTGACGACGGTGCCACGACCGGTGATCGTGAAGACGTCCTCGATCGGCATCAGGAACGGCTGGTCCACGGCGCGGGCCGGGGTCGGGATGCTCTCGTCGACGGCGTGCATGAGGCCGAGGAGCTTCTCGCCCCACTCCTTGTCGCCCTCCAGCGCCTTCAGCGCGGAGACGCGGACGACCGGCAGGTCGTCGCCCGGGAACTCGTACTCGGAGAGGAGCTCACGGACCTCAAGCTCGACGAGCTCCAGGATCTCCTCGTCGTCCACCATGTCGGCCTTGTTCAGGGCGACGACGATGTACGGAACGCCGACCTGGCGGGCCAGGAGGACGTGCTCCTTGGTCTGCGGCATCGGGCCGTCGGTGGCGGCGACGACGAGGATCGCACCGTCCATCTGGGCCGCACCGGTGATCATGTTCTTGATGTAGTCCGCGTGACCCGGGCAGTCGACGTGGGCGTAGTGACGCGCCTCGGTCTGGTACTCGACGTGCGCGATCGAGATGGTGATACCGCGCTGCCGCTCCTCCGGCGCCTTGTCGATCTGGTCGAACGGCGTGAAGGGGTTGATCTCCGGGTACGCGTCGTGCAGCACCTTGGTGATGGCCGCGGTAAGGGTCGTCTTACCGTGGTCGATGTGACCGATGGTGCCGATGTTGACGTGGGGCTTCGTCCGCTCGAACTTCGCCTTCGCCACTGCAGTCCTCCTGAGGACAGATCCTGTACGCCGTGCTGACGTCAGTTGGTCTTGTATCGGGCTTGGTCCGCGGTGCCGGAAGCACCTCGTACCGTCCCGCGGGTGGGGGCCGGAGGCCCCGGGAGGATCCGTCCGGATCCTCCCGGGTCGCCTCCTCATAGCCTAAGGGGTCGAAATCATCCCGAATGTCGGACTGATCCCGAGGCCGGCAGAGCCGGACTCACTCGCCCTTGGACTTGGCGATGATCTCCTCAGCCACGGCCTTGGGGACCTCGGCGTACGAGTCGAACTGCATCGAGTAGCTGGCGCGACCAGAGGTCTTGCTGCGCAGGTCACCGACGTAGCCGAACATCTCGGAGAGGGGCACCAGCGCCGTGACGACGCGGGCACCGTGACGCTCGTCCATGGACCGGATCTGGCCACGGCGAGAGTTGATGTCGCCGATCACGTCGCCCATGTAGTCCTCGGGCGTGGTGACCTCGACGGCCATCATCGGCTCAAGAAGGACCGGCTTGGCCTTCTTCGCGCCTTCCTTGAAGGCCATCGAGCCGGCGATCTTGAACGCGAGCTCCGAGGAGTCGACGTCGTGCGACGCACCGTCGAGCAGCGTGACGCGGACACCCTGCAGCGGGTAGCCGGCGAGCACACCGAACTCCATGGCCTCCTGGCAACCGGCGTCGACCGAAGGGATGTACTCCTTCGGCACGCGGCCACCGGTGACCTTGTTCACGAACTCGTAGCCCTCGGCCTGCTCAAGCGGCTCGATCGCGATCTGGATCTTCGCGAACTGGCCCGAACCACCGGTCTGCTTCTTGTGCGTGTAGTCGATGCGCTCGACGGCCGAACGGATCGTCTCGCGGTAGGCGACCTGCGGCTTGCCGACGTTGGCCTCGACCTTGAACTCACGCTTCATACGGTCGACCAGCACCTCAAGGTGCAGCTCGCCCATACCCGCGATGATGGTCTGGCCGGTCTCCTCGTCCGTGTTGACCTGGAAGGACGGGTCCTCCTCGGCGAGACGCTGGATGGCGACACCCAGCTTCTCCTGGTCACCCTTGGACTTGGGCTCGATGGCGACGCGGATGACCGGGGCCGGGAAGTCCATGGACTCCAGGATGACCGGGTTCTTCTCGTCGGCCAGCGTCTCACCGGTGGTGGTCTGCTTCAGGCCCATGACGGCGACGATGTCGCCGGCGCCCACCGACTCGATCTCCTCACGCTTGTTCGCGTGCATGCGGTAGATCTTGCCGATGCGCTCCTTCTTGCCCTTGACGGCGTTCAGCACCGAGGTGCCGGACTCCAGGCGGCCGGAGTAGATCCGGACGAAGGTGAGCTTGCCCAGGTGCGGGTCGGACATGATCTTGAACGCCAGCGCGGACAGCGGCTCGTCGTCCGACGCCTTGCGGGAGATCTTGGTCTCCGGGTCGTTCGGCTTGGTGCCCTCGATGGACTCGATGTCCAGCGGGGACGGCAGGTACTTGACGACCGCGTCGAGCAGGGGCTGAACGCCCTTGTTCTTGAAGGCGGTACCGCAGAAGATCGGGGTGAAGTCCGAGTTCAGGGTGCCCTTGCGGATCGCGTCCTGCAGCAGCTCGACCGGGATCTCCTCGCCCTCAAGGGCGAGCTCCATGATCTCGTCGCTGATGTTCGAGACGGTGTCGATCAGCGTCTCGCGGTACTCGTCAGCCTGCTCCTGCAGCTCGGCCGGGATGTCGACGACGTCGTACATCTCGCCCTTGGCGGCCTCGGCGGACCAGACCAGCGCCTTCATGCGGACCAGGTCGACGACGCCCTGGAAGTCCGACTCGGCACCGATCGGGAGCTGCATGACCAGCGGGGTGGCGCCGAGGCGGTCCACGATGGTCTGCACGCAGAAGAAGAAGTTCGCGCCCGTGCGGTCCAGCTTGTTGATGAAGCAGATGCGCGGGACGCCGTAGCGGTCAGCCTGCCGCCACACGGTCTCGGACTGGGGCTCGACACCGGCGACACCGTCGAACACCGTCACGGCACCGTCGAGGACGCGCAGCGAACGCTCCACCTCGACGGTGAAGTCGACGTGACCCGGGGTGTCGATGATGTTGATGGTGTTGTCGACGTCGTCGACCGTCCAGTGACAGGTCGTCGCGGCCGACGTGATCGTGATGCCGCGCTCCTGCTCCTGCTCCATCCAGTCCATGGTGGCAGCGCCATCGTGGACCTCACCGATCTTGTACGAGACACCGGTGTAGAACAGGATCCGCTCGGTGGTGGTGGTCTTGCCCGCGTCGATGTGCGCCATGATCCCGATGTTGCGGACCCTGGCGAGGTCAAGGGAGGTTGCAGCCATGGTGGCTCGTTCTCTCTCTGTCTAGTGACGGGGTACGGACTACCAGCGGTAGTGCGCGAAGGCCTTGTTGGACTCGGCCATCTTGTGGGTGTCCTCGCGACGCTTCACGGAAGCGCCCAGGCCGTTGCTGGCGTCGAGGATCTCGTTCATCAGGCGCTCGGTCATGGTCTTCTCGCGACGGGCGCGGGAGTAACCGACCATCCAGCGCAGCGCCAGGGTGCTGGCGCGGCCCGGACGGACCTCGACCGGAACCTGGTAGGTCGCGCCACCGACACGGCGGGACTTGACCTCAAGGGCCGGCTTGACGTTCTCCAGCGCGCGCTTCAGCGCGACGACCGGGTCGGAGCCGGTCTTCTCACGGACGCCCTCAAGGGCGCCGTAGACGATCCGCTCGGCGGTGGAGCGCTTGCCGTGCAGCAGGATCTTGTTGACCAGCTGGGTGACGACCGGGGAGCCGTAAACCGGGTCGATGATGACCGGGCGCTTCGGGGCGGGGCCCTTACGAGGCATTCTTACTTCTCCTTCTTGGCGCCGTAGCGGCTGCGGGCCTGCTTGCGGTTCTTGACACCCTGGGTGTCGAGCGAACCGCGGATGATCTTGTAGCGGACACCAGGAAGGTCCTTCACACGACCACCGCGCACCAGCACGATGGAGTGCTCCTGCAGGTTGTGGCCCTCGCCCGGGATGTAAGCGGTGACCTCGATCCCGCTGGTGAGGCGCACACGGGCGACCTTACGAAGCGCCGAGTTCGGCTTCTTCGGGGTGGTCGTGTACACACGCGTGCAGACCCCACGGCGCTGCGGGGAGCCCTTCAGCGCGGGAGTCTTGTTCTTCTCGACCTTGTCCTGCCGGCCCTTTCGGACCAGCTGCTGGATCGTAGGCACCGTTTCTCCGTTTTCTGTGTGCCAAGGCTTGGTGGAACTAACCTGCGGTGTCTTCCCTCGCAACCGGCCCCGTGGTCGACCCACGCGGTCGGGTGTGTTGGGCTTTTCCGACACGGAATCCCATGGCTGATGTACAGCGACGGCGCTCTACGCGCGGGGCGCTGGAAAGCGCTCCGGCTCGGCGCGGCGACCGGTGTGCATGCACGCACAAGGACCCGGGGACACCCCAGGCACAAGGTCAGAGCGTACCTAGCGCATGGGGCGCGGTCAAAACAAATGCAACGCCGCAGGTCGTCGCCTTCGGCCGGGCGTCACGCGGGTGTCCCGCACGTGACCGCCCGGTGTCGGGCCGTCTTCACCCGCTCTACCACAGTCGTCGGCCGCCCGCCAGCGGAGCGCCGCCGCGCGGCCTAGGCGATGCCCACCAGGATCAGCAGCGCCCAGAAGGCGCTGCCCATGTAGCCGAGGACCAGGCCGAGGACGGCCGCCCAGTCGCCGTCCATGTTGCGCTCGCGGATCTGGGCCCGGGCGATGTGCCCGGTGATCACCGCACCCACCGCCGGCAGCGCCAGGAAACCGCTCAGGCCGCACACCACCGAGACCACCGCCAGCACGTTGGTCTGGCGGGCCGGCGGGGGCGCGGCGGGCAGGAAGGTGGCCGGGACCGGCGGGCCGGCGGGGGCCGTCATCGGGCCGGCGGGCAGGTCCGCCACCAGCGCGGCCAGCTGCCCGTAGGTCTGCGCCTCGACGGCGGCCTCGTGACGCTGCTCGTACTCCTGGACGGAGAGCCGGCCCTCGGCGAAGGCGGCCTTCAGCACGTCGACCGTGCGGTCGCGGTCCGCGTGGCCGGCCCGCATCGCGGCCTGCGGGGACGGAGCGGGGACAGGAGCCTGGGCCGGGATCGGCGCGGGCTGCCAGCCGACGACCGGCCGGTGGCCGTGGCCCGGCTCGTGGCCGTGCTTGTAGGCGGGACCGGGTTCGCCCCACGGTTGAACGGACATCCGCCACCTCCCGGTACCGCGGTTCCCCCGCGCACCCTCACTGCTCCTCATAGTGCAGGACGAACAGGCGAACTGAGTAGTTGCCAAATCGGACCGACAAGGTCGGGAAAGGCGTTCCGCACGGCGTGCCTCACCCGTTCGGCGGACACGCTCAGGGGATCCTCAACTCGGGCGACAGCCCGTTCGTGCAGTGACAGGCTGAGCCGGAGAGCAGTTCCGCCGACCACGAGCAGAGAAGGCAGCGATGCAGGCGTCAGCACCACCTCCCTCCGACCTCCCCCGACCGGACGCCCCGTCCGCCGTCAGCATCCGAGGGCTGTGGAAGCACTTCGGCGCCCAGGCCGCCGTGGCCGGGCTGAGCCTGGAACTGCCGGCGGGCTCGTTCATCGGCCTGGTCGGCCCGAACGGCGCCGGCAAGACCACGACGCTGTCGATGGTCACCGGGCTGCTGCGGCCCGACCAGGGCACCGTCCTGGTGCACGGCGCCGACGTCTGGGCCGACCCGGTCCTGGTCAAGGCACGGATCGGCATCCTGCCCGAGGGCCTGCGGATGTTCGAGCGGCTCAGCGGGCGCGAACTGCTGCAGTACACCGGGCGCCTGCGCGGCCTGCCCGGCGCCGAGGTCGACCGCCGGGCCGAGGAACTGCTGGCCGTCCTGGACCTCGGCCGGGACGCCGACAAGCTGGTCGCCGACTACTCCACCGGCATGCGCAAGAAGATCGGCCTGGCCGCCGCGCTGCTGCACAACCCCGACGTGCTGTTCCTGGACGAGCCCTTCGAGGGCGTCGACCCGGTCTCCGCCCAGACCATCCGCGGTGTGCTCAAGCGGTACGCGGCGGCCGGCTCCACGGTCGTCTTCTCCAGCCACGTGATGGAGCTGGTCGAGCAGCTCTGCGACTGGGTCGCGGTGGTCAACGCGGGCCGGGTCATCGCCCACGGCCCGCTGGACTCCGTCCGCGGCGGGCGCAGCCTGCACGAGGCCTTCCTCGACCTGATCGGTGTCCGCGAGGACGACGGGCAGGCCCTCGGCTGGCTCGGCGGCGGGCAGTTCGGCAGCGGGCAGCTCGACGGCGGACAGCTCGGGGGCGCGCAGTGACTGCGGCCGTGCCCGGCGCGGTGCCGGACGGGCGGACGGTGGTCCGCGCCCTGGTGGCGCTCAAGCTGCGACTGCTGCGCAACGGGCTGCGGCGCAGCCCCGGCAGGACCACCGTCTACGTGCTCGGCGGCGTCGTGGGCCTGGCCTTCGCGGCCGGCATCGCCGTCGCCATGGCCGCGCTGAACGGGCGGTTCGCGGGCTCCGGGGACGCCGGGGTGATGCTGCTCGGCGTGCTGACCCTGGGCTGGGCGGCGCTGCCGCTGTTCCTGTTCTCCAGCGACGAGAGCGCCGACCCGACCCGGCTCACCATGCTGCCGCTGCGGCCCGGTCCGCTGCTGCGCGGCTCGCTGCTGGCCGCGCTGATCGGGCCCGGACCACTGATCAACCTGGTGCTGGTGACCGGCGCGGTGCTGGCCGGCGCCGGCGGCGGGGCCTCCGCCGCGGTCGCCGTGGTCGGCGTGCCGCTCGCACTGCTCGGCCTGGTCACGCTCTCCCGGGCGGTCGCGGCCGGCAACGCCCGGATGCTCTCCAGCCGCCGGGGCAAGGACTTCGCGGTCTTCGGCGGGCTGGCCTTCGCCCTGCTGATCCAGACCGCCAACGTCGGTTCGCAGAGCATCTTCGGCCGCCCCGGCGGCGACATCGACCTCAGCCCGCTGAAGCCGATCGCCTCCGTCCTGCGCTGGATCCCGCCGATCAGCGCGGCGGACGCGCCGCGCACCGCCGCCGAGGGCCGGTACGGGCTGGCGCTGCTGCAGCTCGCCGCGGCCGGCGTGCTGGTGGCGCTGCTGCTGCGCTGGTGGCGCAGCAGCCTGCAGGAGCTGATGGTCACCGCCGACTCCTCCACCCTGGAGGTGGCCCGCGGGGTGCAGCGCTCGCGCGGCTGGGGCTTCCTGCCCGGGGGCCGGACCGGCGCGGTGATGCAGCGCCACCTGCGGTACGCCTGGCGCGAACCGCGTGCCAAGGCCGCGGTGTTCACCAGCATCGGCATGACGGTGGTGATCTGTGTGCTGTCGATGGTCCAGGGCTGGGCGAGCGTCTACCTGCTGGCGATGACGGGGACGTTCCTCGGGCTGCAGATGCTCAACCTGTTCGGCATGGACGGCTCGGCGTTCTGGATGGTCGCCGCCACTCTGCGCACCCCGGCCGACGCCCGGGACGAGCTGCGCGGCCGGGCGTACGCGGTGCTGTCGTACGCGATCCCGGTGACGCTGGTGCTCGGCCTGGTGCTGGCGGCCGTCACCGGCACGTGGGCGGAGCTGCCCGCCGCGGTCGGCCTCGCGCTCGCGCTGCTCGGCTGCGGGGTGGCGCTCGGCGCGATGTTCAGCGTGCTGGTGCCGTACAGCATGCCCGCCGACAGCAACCCGATGCGCAACGCCGCCCCGGGCCAGAGCGGGCTGGTGATGCTCAACTCCTTCGGCTCGATGATCGGCGTCGCCCTGCTCGCCCTGCCGGTGGGCGGCTACCTCGGCTGGGCGCTGATCTCGGACGGGCCGAGCTGGCCGGTCCTGCTGATCGGCCCGCTCTACGGCGCGCTGGTCGCCGTCCTCGGTGTGCGGATGGCGGCCACCCGGCTGCTGGAGCGCGCCCCGGAGATCCTGGCCACGGCCGTCGAGCGCTAGCCGCACCACCATCGGCGCCCCCGCTCGTTGCCGCCCCGCCGTCCGCTCCCGGTCCTCGGTGCGCGCTCCGGCATCATGGGCAGGAGGAACCGGGCCGTCGAGGAGAGCAGGGACACACCGTGGGCAAGCGCACGCAGCAGGGCGGGGACGCCGGGCCGCTGCTGGAGCAGGCGGTGCGGTCGGTGCTGACGGCACCCGAGGAGGGGCTGGACCTCGCCCTGGACAACGGGGCGTCCCTGCTGGCCGCCTCGGCCGGGCAGTGGTCGGCGGTCAGCCGGGCGCTGCTGGGGTACGCGGACACCGCCGTCGGCCGCTGCTGGTCCGCCGGCTGGCGCCCGGCCGACCTGGTGCGGGTGGTGCGGCGCGGGCTGAAGCCCGTCCACCTCGCCCTCGCGGTGGACCTGATCGCCGCCGAGGGCCGCCGCCACCCGGCGGCCGCGCTCGACCGGCGCTGGCTGGAGCAGCTGCGCGAGCTGGAGGCCGAGGTCTGGTGGCCCGGCGACGAGCAGTACCTGGGGGCCTTCGCCCAGCGGCACCGGCTGGACCGCTTCGCGCTCGCCACCGCCGTCCTGGAGCTGCTGCGCACCTGGGGCCGGCTGCCCCCGATCGCCCCGGTGGGGCCCGGCCCCGGGCAGGCGGGGCGGCCCCGGCACTCCGGCCCGCAGCACCCCGGGCCCCCGGCCGGCGAGCCGCGGATGCTGGCCCGGATCCGGGCGCTGCTGGCCAAGGCCGAGTCCACCGAGTACTCCGAGGAGGCCGAGGCGCTGACCGCCAAGGCCCAGCAGCTGATGGCCCAGCACAGCATCGACGACGCGCTGCTGGCGGCCGCCGGTGCGGACCGGAACGCCCCGGCGGCGCTGCGGATCGGGGTGGACAACCCGTACGAGGGCCCCAAGACGATGCTGCTGGACGCGGTCGCGGCGGCGAACCGGTGCCGGGTGGTCTGGGCGAAGGAGTTCGGTTTCTGCACCGTGGTCGGCTTCGACGGCGACCTGGACGGCGTCGAACTGCTCTACACCTCGCTGCTGGTGCAGGCCACCCATGCGCTCAACAAGGCGGGTTCCCGCCGGGACTCGCGCAGCAAGGCGTTCCGGCAGTCCTTCCTGGTCGCGTACGCGGCGCGGATCCGCGAGCGGCTGACCGCCGCCACCGAGCGGACCACCAGCGCCGCCGCGGCCGGCCGGCACCTGCGCGAGGACGGCACCGAGGAGCAGCTGCTGCCGGACGCGCGGCTTCTGCCCGCGCTCGCGGCCCGCTCGGAGGCGGTGGACGAGGAGGTCGGCCGGCTGTTCCCGAAGCTGGTCTCCCAGCGGGTCCGGGTCAGCGACGGCGAGGGCTGGGCGGCCGGGCGCGCCGCCGCCGACCGGGCCGCGCTGCACGGGCGCGCCGGGCAGATCCGCCGGTAGCTTCGCACGCGGACCTGATAGAACTACTCCGCCACGAACGAAGGGGGATCCGACGTGACGGAGCCGGCTGCCGAGTCGGGGTACCGGGACCGGGTGCGCGGAGCGCTGCTCGGCGGAGCCGTCGGCGATGCGCTGGGCTGGCCGGTGGAGTTCCAGCAGCTCCATCAGATCCAGGGCCGCTACGGGCCGGAGGGCGTGACCTCCCTGCCGGGCGGTCCCGGGCCGGTCGAGGTCACCGACGACACCCAGATGACGCTGTTCACCGCCGAGGGCCTGATCCGCGGCTTCGTGCGCGGCTGGACGGGCGGCGGCGGCTCGGTGCCGGAGGCCGTCCACGGCGCCTACCGGCGCTGGCTGATGACGCAGTACCAGCCCGCGCCGGACACCGCGCCGCAGCCGCGCCCGTACGACGGCTGGCTGCTGCGGCAGCCCTTCCTGTACGCGCGGCGGGCGCCGGGCAACGCCTGCCTGAGCGGGGTGTCCGAGCACCCGGTGTTCGAGGCGCCGTCCGTGATCGGGCGGCCGGGGCCGATCAACCCGGGTTCCAAGGGCTGCGGCACGGTGATGCGCTCGGCGCCGTTCGGGCTGGCGCGGCTGGGTGTCGAGCAGTCCTTCGGGCTGGCGGTGCAGTGTGCCCAGCTCACCCACGGTCACCCGACCGGGTACCTCGCGGCGGGCGCCTTCGCGGCGCTGGTCGAGCGGCTCGCGAACGGGACGGAGCCGTGGGCGGCGGTCGGCGAGACCGTGGAGCAGATCCGCGACCTGCCGGCGTCCAAGGAGACCGTCCAGGCGCTGGCCAGGGCGGTGCGGGTCGCCCAGGAGTCCGAGCCGTCGGCGGAGGCGGTGGAGCGGGTCGGGCTCGGCTGGATCGCCGAGGAGTGCCTGGCCATCGCGGTGTACTCGCTGCTGGCGGCCACCCTCGACCCCGACCCGGTGCGCACCGCGCTGCTGCTGTCGGTGAACCACTCCGGGGACAGCGACTCGACGGGCGCGGTCTGCGGCAACCTGGTCGGGGCCGCGTACGGCGCCTCGGCGCTGCCCGCCGAGTGGGCCGGGGCGGTCGAGGGGCGGGCCGAGCTGCGGCAGGTCGCGGACGACCTGCTGGTGCTGTTCGGCACCCGCGACCCGCTCCACCCGGGGCTCGGCGGGCGCTACCCGGCCTGGTGAGCCCGCCGGCCCCGGCGCGACGGGCGCTCCCGGCCGGGCCCGGTGAGCGCGCCTAGCCGGCCTGCGGGTCGGTGACCTGGCCGAGGAACAGCGGCTGCCCGCCGGCGGTGTCCCGGATCAGGAACAGGAACGGCCGGTCGATGTGCAGCTGGGCGGCCTGACGCGGGGCGGGCGCCGCCGCGGCACCCACGCCGACCCCGCTGCCGGCCGCCGCGACCGTCCCCTCCTCGTCGACCTGCACGGTGGCCTTCTGCACCACCGAGCTGACGACGAGCGGCTCCTTGGCGATGCCGCCGAGGTCGGCGTCGTCGAAGGCCGTGTGGACACCGAGCGAACGCAGCGCGGAGGTGAGCTCGTTGGACGTGTCGAAGTGGAAGCGCGGCAGCTGCAGGTCGACGGGCTGTGCGCTGAGGGCGCCGAGGATCCGGTCCAGCTGGGGCTGGTCCAGGCCCTTGGTGAAGGCGTCGAAGCCGCCCTGCGCGGGAACGATCAGGTCCATCGCCAGTCCGCCGTCCGCATAAGGCAGTTCGACGGCCTGCCAGGGTTCGCCGACGATCCCGCCGGAGCCGTCGGCGTACTTGAAGTCGCCGGTCTGGCCCATCGTGGAGACGTTCGGCGCGGTGCCGTCGAGCTTGTGGAACGGACGGTCCTCCGTGTGCGCGGGCTTGAACGCGGAGGCCCACTTCGCCTTGAGGTAGAGCGCGTCGGTGAGCACCAGCCGGGTGTCCGGGTTGATCGCCTTCGGGGCGAACAGGTCCTTGATCCGCCCCTCGGTGGCCTTCTCCACAGCCGCGTTGACCGCCTTGCGGCTGCCCTCCGGGTCCTTCTTGAAGTCGGTGGTGTGCACTCCGGCGTCGAAGGCCGCAGCGAGCGTCGCCAGGTAGTCGGGCTCCACCGTGAAGCCCTGTTGCGTCCAGACCTCGTCGCTCCGGTGCAGGGTGAGTCCGTCGGTGGTCGGCACGGGTCGGTTCAGCGCGCCGACGGCGAGGGCGTACTGCTTCGGGTCGAGCTCGGTGTGCAGGGCCTTCGCCAGCTCCTGGGCGGTCGCGCCGCGGGCACCGGGCAGCAGCATGGCGAGCACGGTGGAGAGCCCGGACGGGGAGAGCACCACGTTGCGGCCGGCGCCGTCCGGCGTGGCGGTGAGGGTGTGCAGGAGGTCCAGTCCGAAGGCGTCGGTGGCCTTCGCGGTGGCCGCCACCCGGGCCGGGTCCACCGCGGGCGGACTGGCGGGTGCGGAGGCCCTCACCTCCGCGCCGGTGGCGGCCCCGGTGCTGCCGCACCCGGCCAGCAGCGGCGCGGCGAGTGCGGCGGCGAGGAGCAGCGCCGCCGGGCGGCGGGACGTACGACGGGTTCCGGTGCTGCGGTTCGTCATGGCCCTTCGACGCACCACCCCGCCGAGCGGTTCCGCCCGCCCGGGGGGACGCAGGCCGGGAGCGCACCGGCCGGGAGCGCGCCGGCCGGCCCCGGGACCGGGACCGGGCCTCGACCGCTCAGTCCCAGAGCGCCCCGAGCTCCAGGAGCTCGTCCCGGTACTCGATCCGGTCCACCCATTCGGCCGGCCAGACCGCTTCGCCGTGGTGGGCGCCCGCGAAGGCGCCGGTCAGGCAGGCGAGGGAGTCGGAGTCGCCGCTGGAGTAGGCGGCCCGGCGGACGGCGGCGACCGGGTCGTCGGGCAGCAGCAGGAAGCAGAGCAGGCCGGTGCCGAAGGCCTCCTCGGCGACCCAGCCCTCGCCGGTGGCCAGGCAGGGGTCGGCCTCGACGTCGGGCGCGGCGAGGGCGGCCTCCAGGTCGTCGAGCACCTTGAGGCAGTCGTCCCAGCCGCGGGCCATGACGGCCTGCGGGGAGCTGCCGTACCAGCGGTCGGCGAGGTCGCCGAGCCAGAACTCGTCGTAGCGCTCCCGGCCGGCCAGCGCGTACGCCCGCAGCACCGCGGGCAGGCCGGCCGGCGGGACGCCCTCGGCCAGCTTGCGGACGGCGTACGCGGTGAGGTCACTGGCGGCGAGCGCGGTGGGGTGGCCGTGGGTGAGCGCGGACTGCAGCTGGGCGGCGCCGGAGAGCTGCCGGGCGTCCAGTGCGCGGACCAGCCCGATCGGGGCGACCCGCATGTTGGCGCCGCAGCCCTTGGAGCCCACGTCGCTCGCCTGCTGCCAGCGGTACTCGGGGCGGCTGAGCCGCTCGCAGGCGCGCAGGCAGGTCATGCCCGGGGCGCGGTTGTTCTCCGGGGAGCGCCACCAGTCGACGAACTCCTCGCGGACCGGCCGCTCCAGGCGCAGCGGGGTCAGCGGTCCGTCGGCCAGGGCGGTGCGCAGGCCGCGGCCGAGAGCGAGCGTCATCTGGGTGTCGTCGGTGACCGACGCCCTGGCGGGCAGCGGGAGTCGACGCCAGTCCGGATGGTCGACGGCGATCCGCTCGACGTCCTGGAACTCGGTCACCCGGCCCATCGCATCACCGATCGCCAAGCCCAGCAGTGCCCCCGTCGCCTTGCCCACGGCCGTTCCCCCTCGTCGTCAGACCTCGACCTGCAGTTCCTTGAGCCCGCGGATCACGTAGCCCGGGTTCCACTCGGGCTCGCGGACCAGCCGCAGGCCCGGGGCCCGGCGCAGCAGCGTGCCGTAGGACTCGGTGAGCTCCAGTCTGGCAAGCGGGGCGCCGAGGCAGAAATGGATTCCGGCGCCGAAGGTGATGTGCGGGTTGTCGGTGCGGGCGAGGTCGAGCCGGTCGGGGTCGGCGAAGCGCTCGGGGTCGCGGTTGGCGGAGCCGAACAGCAGGGCGATCTCGGAGCCGCGCGGGACGGTGACGCCGTGGACCTCGATGTCCTCCAGCACCCAGCGCTCGAACATCTGCAGCGGGGTGTCCCAGCGCATCAGTTCCTCGATCGCGGTGGGCAGCAGCCCGTCCACCGAGGCGCGCAGCCGGGCGAGCTCCTCGGGGTGGCGGAACAGCGCCCACCAGCCGTTGCCGGTGGTGTTGACGGTCGCCTCGTGGCCGGCGTTGAGCAGCAGCACGCAGGTGGAGACCATCTCCTGTTCGCTGAGCGCGTCGGAGCCCTCCTGGGCCTGGATGAGCGCGCTGACCAGGTCCTCGCCGGGTTCCGCCCGGCGTTCGCGGATCAGGGCGCGCAGGTAGTCGGAGAACTCGGTGCTCGCGGTGACGGCCCGGCGGGCGGCCTCCTCGCTCGGGTTGAGTTCGAACATCCCGGTGATGTCGGAGGACCACGGCCGCAACAGGTGCCGGTCGCCCTCCGGCACGCCGAGCATCTCGGCGATCACGGCGACCGGCAGCGGCTCGGCGACGGTGGCGATCAGGTCGCCGCCGCCGGCCGCGAGCAGGTCGTCGACCAGTTCGCCGGCCAGGCGCCGGACGGTCGGGCGCAGGCCCTCGACCATGCGCGGGGTGAAGGCCTTGGAGACCAGCCGGCGGATCCGGGTGTGGTCGGGTGCCTCCAGGTCGAGCAGCCCGTGGTCGTTCAGGGTGTGGAAGGGCTCGTGCGCCGGGTCGGGCTCGGGGCGGCCGAACTCCGCGTGGCTGAAGCGGTGGGTGTAGGTGCGGCCGAGCCGCCGGTCGCGGAGCAGCGCGCTGACGTCCTCGTGGCGGGAGACGAGCCACTGGTTCGTCGGCTCGAAGTACGTCACCGGCGCGTGCTCGCGCAGCTCGGCGTACGCGTCGTACGGGTGGGCCACGAACGCCGCCGACCAGGGGTCGAAGTTCGCCGTCGTCGTCATCGGTCGATCACTCCAGGCCGTGAGGGGGAGCCGGAAGGATCATCGTACGCACGCGGTGCGTCCGTGCGGAGCCCCCTCCGGCCCCCTCGCCTCAGGCCTGTTCGGCCACCAGCCGCCGCACCAGCGCCGGCAGTGACCGGGAGATCGGCTCCCGGATCACCTCGTCCGCCGCCTCGTCGAACGGGGTCGGCTCGCCGTTCACCACGATCAGCCGGGCGCCGTTCTCCACCGCGATCTGCGGCAGCGCGGCCACCGGGTAGACCTGGAGGCTGGTGCCCACCGCGACGAAGACGTCGCAGGCCCGGGCGATCGCGTCGGCCTGCTGGAGCACCACCGGGTCCAGGTTCTCGCCGAACATCACCGTGCGCGGCTTGAGGACACCGCCGCACTCCCGGCAGGCCGGGTCCGGCTCCCCCGCCGCGACCCTCGCCAGCGCGTCCTCCATCGTCCCGGTCACCCGGCAGCGCACGCACTGCACCTCCCGTGCGGTGCCGTGCAGTTCGAGCACCTTGCGGGCGGGGAGCCCGGAGAGCTGGTGCAGCCCGTCCACGTTCTGGGTGAGCACCCGCACCGGCAGCCCGGAACGCTCCAGCTCGACCAGCGCCCGGTGCCCGGCGTTCGGCTCGGCGGCCAGCGCCCCGGCGTCGCGGCGCATCAGCCAGGCCCGCTCCCGCACCAGGCCGTCGGTCAGGTACGGCTGGAGGGTGACCAGTTCCTGCGCCGACGGGTCCCGCTGCCAGAGCCCCTGCGGGCCGCGGTAGTCGGGGATGCCGGAGTCGGTCGAGATGCCCGCGCCGGTGAGCACGGCGATCAGGGGACGCTTCGCGTTCATGCCCCGGACGGTACGGTGCCCGGCCCGCCCGCGGCCACCGAAAATCCGGGCCCGCCGACTCCCCCCGCGCACCGGGCCGGTCACCCCGCGCGGGCCGGCCCTCCGGACTAGCCGACCGGCCGGCGTCGGGCCTGCCCTGGCGTCAGGCCAGCGCCGGCCGCGGCGCCGCCACCGGACGGGCCAGCGGGGCCAGCGCCACCAGGTAGCAGGCGGCGGCCACCGGGATCATGGCCAGGTCGGCCGCCGAGGCGACGGTGCCGACCAGCATCAGCACCGGGCTCCACCAGCGCAGCGTCCGGGCCGCGCCCACCGACGCGGCGACCAGCAGCGCCAGCAGGCCGACGTAGAAGAACAGCGGGCCCACCTGGTACACGGCCGGGAGCACCCCCGGCACCTCCTGCACCCGGTCGAACAGCCGCGACTGCTCGGCCTTGTCCGCCGCCACCAGGCCGACCACCAGGTCGATGCCGATCTGCGCCAGCGAGCAGAGCAGCCCCGCGAAGGCCGTCCCCAGCGCCGCCCCGGCGGCGATCCGCCCGGCCGTGCCGCGCGGGGCGAGCTGCCGGCGCAGTGCGAGGAAGAGCGGGGCGAACAGCAGCAGCCCGGCGAACATCGCGGTGTGGCCGACCGTCCAGCCGAGGCCCGGCTCGCGGGAGCCCGGCACCAGGCGGATGCCGCCGTAGAGGGCCATCAGGGCGGGCGCGCCGACGACGGCGTACGCGGTGCGGCGGCTGTGCTGGGTGGTGTTCATCTGCGGTCTCCTGCGGTGTCCGTGATCCGTTCCGACACCGCACAGCCTGTCCGCCGGACCCCTCGTCCCGGATCGCCCGCACCGGCGAACTCCCCGCCTCCCCCGCACGGGGGAGGCGGTCCGCCCCCGGGCGTCAGGACTCCCCCGCCACCACCGCCCCCGCCTCGTAGGCGAACACCACCGCGTGCACCCGGTCCCGCAGGCCGAGCTTGCTCAGCACGTTGCTGACGTGCGTCTTCACCGTGTGCTCGCTGACCACCAGCTCGGCCGCGATCTCCGCGTTGGACAGCCCGCGCGCGATCAGCTGCAGCGTCTCCTGCTCGCGCAGGGTCAGCTGCTCCAGCAGCTTGGACGGCGGCCGCACCGCCCGCTCCGGCGCGCCCGGCCGGCGGGCGGCGAACTCGCCGATCAGGCGCCTGGTCACCGAGGGTGCGAGCAGCGCCTCCCCCGAGGCGACCATCCGCACCCCGTGCGCCAGGTCGTCCCGTCGGACGTCCTTGAGCAGGAAGCCGCTGGCGCCCGCGTACAGCGCGTCGAAGACGTAGTCGTCGATGTCGAAGGTGGTCAGCATGATCACCTTGGTGGAGGGGAACTCCGCGCACACCCGGCGGGCCGCCTCCAGCCCGTCCATCACCGGCATCCGGACGTCCAGCAGCAGCACGTCCGGACCGTGCGCGCGCACCGCCTCGACCGCCTCGGCGCCGTCGGCCGCCTCCGCCACCACCTCGATGTCCGGCTGTGCGTCCAGGATCATCCCGAACCCGGCCCGCACCAGCTCCTGGTCGTCCGCGACGACCACCCGAATCGGCGTCATCCGCCCACCCTCTCCACCCTCGTGCCCGCGGCCAGCGGCAGCCGGGCGCTCACCAGGAAACCCCTGCCCTCCGGCCCCGGCCCGGCCTCGGCCAGCCCGCCGCAGGCCGCCGCCCGCTCCCGGATGCCGACCAGCCCGCGCCCGCCCGACCAGCCGATCACCGCGCGGTCGGCCGTCGGCGGCACCCCGCGGCCGTTGTCGGAGACCACGACCTCCAGCACCTCGGCGGAGCGCCGCACCCGGATCGCCACCCGGTCGGCCCCGGCGTGCTTGACCGTGTTGGTCAGCGCCTCCTGCACGATCCGGTACGCCGCCGCCTCCACGTCGGCCGGCAACGCGCCCTTCTCCTCCGGGAGTTCGAGCTCCACCCGCAGCCCCGCCCCGCGCACCCGCTCGGCCACGTCGGCGAGTTCGGCCAGTCTGGGCTGCGGCGCCAGCTGGCGGCCGGCCTCGGGGTCCTTCAACACCCCGAGCACGCGCCGCAGTTGGACCATCGCATCGCGGCCCGCGTCGGCGATGGTGTCGAACGCGCGGATCGCCCGGTCCGGATCGCTGTGCACCACCACCGGCCCGGCCTCGGCCTGGATCACCATCAGCGAGACGGCGTGCGCCAGGATGTCGTGCATCTCCCGGGCGATCCGCGCCCGTTCCTCCGCCACCGCCCGGGCCGCGTCGCTCGCCGCCCGCTCGCCGGCCTCCCGGGCGCGCTCCGCCTGCAGCCGGGCCAGCTTCCGCTGGGCGCGCACCAGCGAGCCGAACACGAAGGTGCCGACGGAGGTGAGCAGGCTGAACAGCGCGCCGTTCGGCGAGTGGGTGCCGACGACGTTGCCGACCACCACCACCGCCAGGACGCTCCACCGCACCCGCTCCGAGGACCGCTCCGCCACCGTGTAGAGGGCGATCACCCCGGACAGCGGCACCTGGGGGTTCGCCGAGTGCGCCACGATCGAGATCACCAGGGACGGCAGCGTCGCCAGCGTCAGCACCGTCAGCGGCCTCCGGCGCCGCCAGGGCAGCGGCAGCGCGGTCGCCACCGCGAGCAGGTAGATCCACCACGACCAGGCCGTCTCGTCCTGGGACACCGCCCACACCGCGACCCCCGCCGCGACCACCGCCAGCAGCGAGTCCTGCACGTACGGACTCAGCCCGGCCGACCAGCTCGGCCGACCCGTCGCACGCTCCACCCCGGTACCTCCCCCGTAGCCGGGGACGCCGCCCCCGCGGAGAAGATCATGCCCTACCGGCAGGACCTCCGGAACGGCCCGGTCAGGCACCGCTGACCGTCACGCCGCCGGTCTCCGCCCGGGCGGTGATGCTGCGCGCCGCACCCGACTGCGAGGGGAGGCCCACGTCCACGCCGCCGACCGAGGCGTGCGCGTCCACCGCGTACGCCTCCCCGGTCGGGACCTTCACCCGCACCCCGCCGTTCGAGGTCGTCGCCTCGACCTTGGTCGGCGCGGCCGCGAAGTCGGCCCGCACCCCGCCGTTCACCGCGGTCAGCTTCACCTGCGCCGAGCTGAGCCCGCTCGCGTCGACCCCGCCGTTCTTGACGTCGGCCTCCGCGTCGCCGGCCAGCCCGGTCAGCCTGATGCCGCCGTTGGTCTCCTTGACCCGCACCTTGGTCCCGGCCGGCACCCGCACGGTGTACCCGATGCCGCAGTGGTCGCAGTCGTACGTCAGCCGGAGCACGCCGTCCTTCACCTCGTGCGTGCTCTTCGGCGCGGCCCCCTGGTAGTTCTGCTTCTCGACGACGCTCACGGTGTCGCCGTCGCCGGTCACCTGCACGCCGCCGTTCTCCCCCTCGACCACCAGCTCCTTGACCGGCTCGGCCACCCCGTAGCTGACCGTCCGGTGCTCCTGGTCGTCCCCGATCGGCAGACAGCCCATCATCCCGGCCAGGACCCCCGCCGTGATCGCCATCGCACCCAGTACCCGCTTCATCCCCTGCCCCCTTCGAAAGCACCGTCGTCCCGACACCGAGAAGCCTCCCGCAACCGCCCCCTCCCCCACCTCCCTCCGCGGAGCGGTTCCCGCCCCTCCCCCGCACGGGTGAGCCGGTCCGGGCGGCCGACGACCCGCCCGGCGCCGGGAACGCCGCAGGGCGGCCACCCCGTGAGGGGTGACCGCCCTGCGATCAGCGGCCGTCGAAGGCCGAAGAGGTGACTCAGCCGGTGTACGGGCCGTAGTCGTAGTCGTCCAGCGGAACCGCCTGGCCGGAGCCGGCGCCGAAGGGCGACAGGTCGTAGTCGTCGTAACCGACGGCCGAGTACATCGCGGCCTTGGCCTCCTCGGTCGGCTCGACCCGGATGTTGCGGTAGCGGGGCAGACCCGTACCGGCCGGGATGAGCTTACCGAGGATGACGTTCTCCTTGAGGCCCAGCAGCGGGTCCGACTTGGCGTGGATCGCCGCGTCGGTGAGGACCCGGGTCGTCTCCTGGAAGGAGGCGGCCGACAGCCAGGACTCGGTGGCCAGCGAGGCCTTGGTGATACCCATCAGCTGCGGACGGCCGGAGGCGGGGTGACCGCCCTCGGCGACCACACGACGGTTCTCGGTCTCGAAGCGGCCGCGCTCGACGAGCTCGCCCGGGAGCAGCTCGGCGTCGCCCGACTCGATGATCGTCACGCGGCGGAGCATCTGCCGGATGATGATCTCGATGTGCTTGTCGTGGATCGACACACCCTGCGAGTTGTAGACCTTCTGGACCTCGGCGACCAGGTGGACCTGGACGGCACGCTGGCCCATGATGCGCAGGACGTCGTGCGGGTTGGTGGCCCCCATGGTCAGCTTCTGGCCGACCTCGACCGCCTCGCCCTCGCTGACCAGCAGCTTGACACGCTTCGAGACCGGGTAGGCGATCTCGTCGGTGCCGTCGTCCGGCGTGATGACGATCTTGCGGGTCTTCTCGGTGTCCTCGATCCGCGCCCGGCCGGTGGCCTCCGAGATCGGGGCCACACCCTTGGGGGTACGGGCCTCGAAGAGCTCGACGACACGCGGCAGACCCTGGGTGATGTCGTCACCGGCCACACCACCGGTGTGGAAGGTACGCATCGTCAGCTGGGTACCGGGCTCACCGATGGACTGGGCGGCGATGATGCCGACCGCCTCACCGATGTCGACCAGCTTGCCGGTGGCCAGCGAGCGGCCGTAGCAGAAGGCACAGGTGCCGACGGCCGACTCACAGGTCAGGATCGAGCGGGTCTTGACCTCGCTGATGCCGTGGCGGATCAGCTCGTCGATCAGCACGTCACCGAGGTCGGTGTTCGCGGTGGCCAGCAGCTTGCCGTCCACCGTGATGTCCTCGGCGAGCATGCGGGCGTAGACGCTGGTCTCGACGTCGTCCGTCTTGCGCAGGACGCCGTCCGCACCCACGATGCCGATCGCCAGCTTCAGGCCGCGCTCGGTACCGCAGTCCTCCTCGCGGATGATGACGTCCTGGGAGACGTCGACCAGACGACGGGTGAGGTAACCGGAGTCGGCGGTACGGAGGGCGGTGTCGGCCAGACCCTTACGGGCACCGTGGGTGGAGATGAAGTACTCCAGCACGGTGAGACCCTCACGGAACGACGCCTTGATGGGTCGCGGGATGGTCTCGTTCTTGGCGTTCGACACCAGACCACGCATACCGGCGATCTGGCGCATCTGCATCATGTTTCCACGAGCACCCGAGTCGACCATCATGAAGATGGGGTTCGTCTTCGGGAAGTTCGCGGCCATGGCGTCCGCGACCTCGTTGGTCGCCTGGGTCCAGATGCCGACGAGCTCCTGCTTGCGCTCGTCGTTGG
Source organism: Kitasatospora sp. NPDC096140 (assembly GCF_040303045.1). NCBI lineage: Bacteria > Bacillati > Actinomycetota > Actinomycetes > Kitasatosporales > Streptomycetaceae > Kitasatospora > Kitasatospora sp. NPDC096140. Next base: position 34,206 of record NZ_JBEOUW010000004.1, on the reverse strand, counting down.
TGATCAGACCGCGCTCGTACTGCTTCTGGACCTTCTCCGCCTTGGCCTCGAAGCCCTCAAGGATCTGGGGCTTGCTCGGCGGGACGATGACGTCCGAGATCGAGACGGTGACACCCGAGCGGGTCGACCAGTGGAAGCCGGCCGACTTCAGGTTGTCCAGGGTCGCCGCGACGACGACCTTGGGGTAGCGCTCGGCCAGGTCGTTGACGATCGCGGAGAGCTGCTTCTTGCCCACCTCGTAGTCGACGAACGGGTAGTCCTCGGGCAGCAGCTCGTTGAAGAGCGCGCGGCCCAGGGTGGTGGTGAGGCGGAAGGGCTCGCCCTCGTACCAGGTCTGCTGGCCGTCCTCGTCCACCGGAGCGGCCCAGCCGCGCGGCGGGACGGTGCCGGCCGGCAGGCGCAGCTCGATCGGGGCCTGCACGTCCAGGTCGCGGGCGTCGAAGGCCATGATCGCCTCGGCGGTCGACGAGAAGGTGCGACCGGCGCCCTTCACGTTCTCGCGGTCCGAGGTGAGGAAGAACAGACCGAGCACCATGTCCTGGGTCGGCATGGTGACGGGGCGACCGTCGGCCGGCTTCAGGATGTTGTTCGAGGACAGCATCAGGATGCGGGCCTCGGCCTGCGCCTCCGCGGAGAGCGGCAGGTGGACGGCCATCTGGTCACCGTCGAAGTCCGCGTTGAACGCGGTGCAGACGAGCGGGTGGATCTGGATGGCCTTGCCCTCGACCAGCTGCGGCTCGAAGGCCTGGATGCCGAGGCGGTGCAGGGTGGGCGCACGGTTCAGCAGGACCGGGTGCTCGGCGATGACCTCTTCGAGCACGTCCCACACGACCGGGCGGGCACGCTCGACCATGCGCTTGGCCGACTTGATGTTCTGCGCGTGGTTCAGGTCGACCAGGCGCTTCATCACGAACGGCTTGAAGAGCTCCAGCGCCATGGCCTTCGGCAGACCGCACTGGTGCAGCTTGAGCTGCGGGCCGACGACGATGACCGAACGGGCCGAGTAGTCGACTCGCTTGCCGAGCAGGTTCTGACGGAAACGACCCTGCTTGCCCTTCAGCATGTCGCTGAGGGACTTCAGCGGGCGGTTGCCCGGGCCGGTGACCGGACGGCCGCGGCGGCCGTTGTCGAACAGCGCGTCGACGGCCTCCTGGAGCATGCGCTTCTCGTTGTTCACGATGATCTCGGGGGCACCGAGGTCGAGCAGGCGCTTCAGGCGGTTGTTGCGGTTGATGACGCGGCGGTACAGGTCGTTCAGGTCGGAGGTCGCGAAGCGGCCACCGTCCAGCTGCACCATCGGACGCAGGTCCGGCGGGATGACCGGGACGCAGTCCAGCACCATGCCGTTGGGCTTGTTGGTGGTCTGCAGGAACGCGGAGACGACCTTGAGGCGCTTCAGCGCACGGGTCTTCTTCTGGCCCTTGCCGGTGCGGATGATCTCGCGCAGGCGCTCGGACTCCTCCGCCAGGTCGAAGTTCTCCAGGCGGTCCTTGAGCGCCGCGGCGCCCATCGAGCCGGAGAAGTACGTGCCGAAGCGGTCGCGCAGCTCGCGGTAGAGCAGCTCGTCGCCCTCAAGGTCCTGGACCTTGAGGTTCTTGAAGCGGGCCCACACCTCGTCGAGGCGGTCGAGCTCGCGCTGCGCGCGGTCGCGCAGCTGCTTCATCTCGCGCTCGGCACCCTCGCGCACCTTGCGGCGCACGTCGGCCTTGGCGCCCTCGGCCTCCAGCTCGGCCAGGTCGGTCTCGGCCTTCTTGGCGCGGCCTTCGAGGTCGGAGTCGCGGCGGTTCTCGATCTGCTGACGCTCGACCGAGACGTGCGCCTCCAGGGACGGCAGGTCGCGCTGGCGGCGCTCGTCGTCGACCCAGGTGATCATGTAGGCGGCGAAGTAGATGACCTTTTCGAGGTCCTTCGGCGCCAGGTCCAGCAGGTAGCCCAGGCGGGACGGGACACCCTTGAAGTACCAGATGTGGGTGACCGGGGCGGCCAGCTCGATGTGGCCCATCCGCTCACGGCGCACCTTGGCGCGGGTCACCTCGACGCCGCAGCGCTCACAGATGATGCCCTTGAAGCGGACGCGCTTGTACTTGCCGCAGTAGCACTCCCAGTCCCGGGTGGGGCCGAAGATCTTCTCGCAGAAGAGCCCGTCCTTTTCCGGCTTCAGGGTGCGGTAGTTGATGGTCTCCGGCTTCTTGACCTCGCCGTGCGACCACTGGCGGATGTCGTCGGCGGTGGCCAGGCCGATGCGGAGCTCGTCGAAGAAGTTGACGTCAAGCACTGGTCGTCAAGCCCTCTTTCGTAAGTCGAGAGTCGTTCATGTGGTCTGAGGGGGGCCTGGGGGCGGGCCGGCCGCGGTCGTGCGGCCGGCCCCACCTCCGTCAGACCTCTTCGACGCTGCTCGGCTCGCGCCGGGACAGGTCGATGCCGAGCTCCTCGGCGGCGCGGAACACGTCCTCGTCGGAGTCCCGCATCTCGATGGACTGGCCGTCCGAGGACAGCACCTCCACGTTGAGGCAGAGCGACTGCATTTCCTTGATGAGGACCTTGAAGGACTCGGGAATGCCGGGCTCGGGGATGTTCTCGCCCTTGACGATGGCCTCGTAGACCTTCACGCGGCCGAGCACGTCGTCGGACTTGATGGTGAGCAGCTCCTGCAGCGCGTAGGCCGCGCCGTACGCCTCAAGGGCCCACACCTCCATCTCACCGAAGCGCTGACCACCGAACTGCGCCTTACCACCGAGCGGCTGCTGGGTGATCATCGAGTACGGGCCGGTCGAACGGGCGTGCAGCTTGTCGTCGACCAGGTGGTGCAGCTTGAGGATGTACATGTAGCCGACCGAGACCGGCATCGGGAACGGCTCGCCGGAGCGGCCGTCGAACAGCCGGGCCTTGCCGGTGGAGTTCACCAGGCGCTCACCGTCACGGGTGAGGGTGGTGTTGTCCAGCAGGCCGGTGATCTCGTCCTCGCGGGCGCCGTCGAAGACCGGGGTGGCGAGGTTGGTGCCACCGTCGACCTGGTCGGCGCCGATCGCCTGCAGGCGCTGGGCCCACTCGTCGGCGAGGCCGGAGACGTCCCAGCCCTGCTTGGCGAGCCACCCGAGGTGGATCTCCAGGACCTGTCCCGGGTTCATTCGGGACGGGACACCCAGCGGGTTGAGGATGATGTCGACCGGGGTGCCGTCCTCCAGGAACGGCATGTCCTCGACCGGCAGGATCTTGGAGATGACGCCCTTGTTGCCGTGACGGCCGGCGAGCTTGTCACCGTTGGTGATCTTGCGCTTCTGGGCCACGTAGACGCGGACCAGCTGGTTGACGCCCGGGGGCAGCTCGTCGCCCTCTTCGCGGTCGAAGACGCGGACGCCGATGACCTTGCCGGACTCACCGTGCGGCACCTTCAGCGAGGTGTCGCGGACCTCACGGGCCTTCTCACCGAAGATCGCGCGGAGCAGGCGCTCCTCGGGGGTCAGCTCGGTCTCACCCTTCGGGGTGACCTTGCCGACCAGGATGTCGCCGGTGACGACGTCGGCGCCGATGCGGATGATGCCGCGCTCGTCGAGGTCGGCGAGGACCTCCTCGGAGACGTTCGGGATGTCCCGGGTGATCTCCTCGGGGCCGAGCTTGGTGTCACGGGCGTCGACCTCGTGCTCCTCGATGTGGATCGAGGAGAGGACGTCGTCCTGCACGAGGCGCTGCGACAGGATGATCGCGTCCTCGTAGTTGTGACCCTCCCACGACATGAACGCCACGAGCAGGTTCTTGCCGAGGGCCATCTCGCCCTCGTCGGTGCAGGGGCCGTCGGCCAGCACCTGGTTGACCTCGACCCGGGCGCCCTCGTCCACGAGCACCTTCTGGTTGAAGGCGGTGCCCTGGTTGGAGCGGGTGAACTTGGCGGCGCGGTACGTGGTGTACGTGCCGTCGTCGTTGGCCACGGTGACGTAGTCGGCCGAGACCTCCTGGACGACACCGGCCTTCTCGGCGGTGATGACGTCGGCGGCGTCGACGGCGCAGCGGTACTCCATGCCGGTGCCGACCAGCGGGGCCTCGCTCTTCAGCAGCGGCACCGCCTGACGCATCATGTTGGAGCCCATGAGCGCGCGGTTGGCGTCGTCGTGCTCAAGGAACGGGATCATGGCGGTCGCGACCGACACCATCTGGCGCGGCGAGACGTCCATGTAGTCGATCTCGGAGCCCGGGATGTAGTCGATCTCGCCGCCGCGGCGGCGGACGAGGACACGCGGCTCGGCGAAGGTCAGCTCCGCCGTCAGCGGGGCGTTCGCCTGCGCGATGACGTAGCGGTCCTCCTCGTCGGCGGTCAGGTAGTCGACCTGCTCGGTGACCACACCGTCGACGACCTTGCGGTACGGCGTCTCGATGAAGCCGAACGCGTTGACCCGGCCGTACGAGGCCAGCGACCCGATCAGACCGATGTTCGGGCCTTCGGGGGTCTCGATCGGACACATGCGGCCGTAGTGCGAGGGGTGCACGTCACGGACCTCGAAGCCGGCGCGCTCACGGGAGAGACCGCCGGGGCCGAGGGCGGACAGACGACGCTTGTGGGTCAGGCCCGACAGCGGGTTCGTCTGGTCCATGAACTGCGACAGCTGGCTGGTGCCGAAGAACTCCTTGATGGAGGCGACGACCGGCCGGATGTTGATCAGGGTCTGCGGCGTGATCGCCTCGACGTCCTGGGTGGTCATGCGCTCGCGCACGACGCGCTCCATACGGGCGAGACCCGTACGGACCTGGTTCTGGATGAGCTCGCCGACGTTGCGCAGGCGACGGTTGCCGAAGTGGTCGATGTCGTCGACCTCGACCACGATGTCGCGGCCGTCGCCGTCACGCCACTCGGTCTCGCCCGCGTGCAGCTTCACCAGGTACTTGATCGCACCGATGATGTCGGGCTCGGTGAGCACGCCGGAGTCCAGCGACTCGGCGTTGCCCAGCTTGCGGTTGACCTTGTAACGACCGACCTTGGCCAGGTCGTAGCGCTTCGGGTTGAAGTACAGGTTCTCCAGAAGCGTCTGCGCGGCCTCGCGCGTCGGCGGCTCGCCCGGACGCAGCTTGCGGTAGATGTCCAGCAGCGCGTCGTCCTGGCCCTGGGTGTGGTCCTTCTCCAGGGTGGCGCGCATCGACTCGTACTCGCCGAACTCTTCGAGAATCATCTCGTTGGTCCAGCCGAGCGCCTTGAGCAGCACGGTGACGGACTGCTTGCGCTTGCGGTCGATGCGGACGCCGACCATGTCGCGCTTGTCGATCTCCATCTCCAGCCAGGCACCACGCGAGGGGATGACCTTGCAGGAGTAGATGTCCTTGTCGGACACCTTGTCCAGGGTGGAGTCGAAGTACACACCCGGGGAGCGGACCAGCTGCGAGACGACGACACGCTCGGTGCCGTTGATCACGAACGTGCCCTTGTGGGTCATGAGCGGGAAGTCGCCCATGAAGACCGTCTGAGACTTGATCTCACCGGTCTCGTTGTTGGTGAACTCGGCCGTGACGAAGAGCGGGGCCGCGAACGTGAAGTCGCGGTCCTTGCACTCGTCAATGGAGTTCTTCGGCGGCTCGAAACGGTGGTCGCGGAAGGTCAGGGACATCGACCCGCTGAAGTCCTCGATCGGGGAGATCTCCTCGAAGATCTCCTCCAGACCGGACTTGGTGGGGACGTCCTGACCACTCTCCAGGGCCGCCTCGACCCGGGACTTCCAGGCCGCGTTGCCGAGCAGCCAGTCAAAGCTCTCGGTCTGCAGGGCCAGGAGGTTCGGGACCTCAAGGGGCTCCTTGATCTTCGCGAAGGAGACGCGGAGCGGGGCGGTGGATGCGGCGGAATTGTTCGAGGCGTTGCGCGGCGCGGCCAAGAGGGGGGTCCTTCCGAGGGCTCGGAGCTCACTACGCGCGTACCAGCCGGGCCTGCTTGGGCTTGGTCCCGCCTCCATCGCCACCGGCCTCTGCCGGAGTCGAAACCCCAGGTCAGAGCCGCTTTGCGGAGGCGATGCCAGACCCCTTCAGGGCAACGCAAACTCCGGGCGACGAGTCACGGAGCAGCTAACAGGCAGCGCAAAGGGACAGTGTAGCCAAAGGCCACACTGCTGTCCAGCTCTGATTCGGAGACCGAATCGGAGACTCCTCCCGGTAGCCGGTGAGCGCGGACGCCCACCGGGTACTGCTCTAACTCACGTGGAGTCATTTCCCGCCGGGCCACTGGTTATGCATCCAGCAGCGGACCAACCGGGCGGACTCGCGCCTTGAGAATCGCGCGCCGCGCCTGGTTCGTCAAGGGCCCGCCGACGGTGCGGACCTCGCCCCGTCCATCGGTCGGATCCCCTCCGGCGTTACAGAAGCCGTGGTGGGGACCGCCCCGACGACGTTGATCACCATACCCCTCACCACCGACACTGCCGAGTGCGCGATCGGCCACACCGGTGGGGCGCATCGACCCGGACGGCGGAACGGGGCCCGGAGCGGGGCCCGGAACGGGGCCGGACGGGGGCCCGCCCCCGGGAACGCGAAAAGGCCGGGCCGACCACCCGTGAGGGTGGTCGGCCCGGCCGCACGCCCCCTCAGAGGGGGCGCAAGATCACTTGACGGTGACCTTGGCGCCGGCACCCTCAAGGGCAGCCTTGGCCTTCTCGGCAACGTCCTTGGCAACCTTCTCCAGGACCTTGGCACCAGCGGTGTCAACGAGGTCCTTGGCCTCCTTCAGGCCGAGGGAGGTCAGGGTGCGCACCTCCTTGATGACCTGGATCTTCTTGTCGCCGGCACCGTCGAGGATGACGTCGAACTCGTCCTGCTCCTCAGCGGCCTCGGCGGCCGGGCCGGCAACGCCGGCGGCGGCAACGGCGACCGGGGCGGCAGCGGTGACGTCGAACTTCTCCTCGAAGGCCTTCACAAAGGCGGCCAGCTCGATGAGGGTGAGCTCCTCGAACTGCGCGAGCAGCTCGTCCTGGGACAGCTTCGCCATGATGGCGTCCTTCCACTAAATCGGCAGGTGGTGCCGGATGTACGGGTTGGGCGGGCACGGGCCCGCAGCGAGGCGTGAGCCTGCCGAATTACTCGGCGGCAGCGTCCTCGGCGGCGGGAGCCGGCGTACCGGCACCGCCCTGCTCGACCTTGTCGCGCAGCGCGTCCACAGTGCGGACGAGCTTCGACGGCAGGGCCTGGAAGAGCGCGGCAGCCTGGGACTGCTTGGCCTTCAGGGCACCCGCCAGCTTGGCGAGCAGCACCTCGCGGGACTCAAGGTCCGCGAGCTTCTTGATCTCATCGGCGGACAGCGCCTTACCGTCAAGGACACCGCCCTTGATGATGAGAGCGGGGTTCTCCTTGGCGAAGTCACGCAGAGCCTTCGCCGACTCCACCGGGTCACCGGTGACGAAGGCGACAGCCGTCGGACCGTTGAACAGGTCGTCGAGCTCCGTGATCCCGACCTCATTGGCCGCGATCTTGGTCAGCGTGTTCTTCACCACGGCGTACTCGGCGTTGTCGCCGAGCGAGCGACGCAGGGTCTTGACCTGCTTCACCGAGAGACCGCGGTACTCGGTCAGCAGCGCCGCGGAGGAGCCACGGAACTTGTCCGTGATCTCGGCGACGGCAGCAGCCTTGTCGGGCCTGGCCATAGGCTTACGCCTCCTTCCGTGATGTCGAAGTCAGGCCGACCACGAAAGTCGACCAATTCTGCCGCTGACCGGCTGGACGGAAGGAAAGCCCTTGCAGAAATGCAATGAGCCCCGATGCGCAGGGGCACGGGGCTCGGAACGACCTCGACGGGCTGCCGCGCGAACGCGAGACCCGGAAGTCGAAGCTCCAGACACACCTGCGCGGGCTGCCTGCGACGAATCGCAGATCCTTCGGCCACCGACTCCCTCTCGGGCGCCCGGCGACAACCAGCGGTCTTTGGCTTCGGCCAGATTAGCCGGACGCGTCCGCGAGGTGCAAATCGCCCTCGGACGGAGCAACCCCGGAGCGGCTCAGCGGGCCAGCGGGGAGACCGTCCGCACGCCGGTGTCCGCGGTGTCCGTCTCGGCCGGCGCCTGCGCCGAGAGCAGGGCGCCGGCCAGGTCGGTGTAGAGCACCGAGTCGTCCGCCCGGCCGCTGTCCCCGCTGCCGGTGCGCTGGAGCCGCACCAGCTGGTCCTTGTCGTTGAGCCAGAGGTCCAGGGTGAGCAAGAGCGAACCGCCGGGGGCGAGCGCGGCCCGCAGGCCGTCCCGGCGGGCCTGGGGCAGCTGGGTCTGGGCGGCCGCGTACCGCTCGGCGTTGGTGGTGACCCGGTAGTGCTCGACGGTCGAGTCCTCGTACTTCTCCTCGCCGACGAAGGCGGGGTCCGTCCCGTCGGCGGTGGCCGCGGCCAGCGCCTCCACCGGGTTCAGCAGGTCGATCAGCCCGGCGTACGGGATCTCCTTGCGGCCGTCCGGGTCCGGCGGGACGGTGAAGCGCTCCCAGTGCCGGCCGCCCTGCCGGGCCGCGGTGGCCGCGTCGCCGCCCTGGTAGGCGACGGTGTCCACCACGATCAGCTGCTCGGCGTCGGCCGGGGTGGAGCGCTTGACCTGCAGCGCCGTCTTCGGCTGCCAGAACAGCGGGCCGGATCCGGCGTCCGCGCCGAGCCGGTAGCTGACCTTGGCCCGGCGGGCGGTCTGCATGGCCAGCTGGGCGGAGAGCAGCACGCCGTGCGGGGAGCGGTCGGTCGGCTTGGCCGCGGAGGCGGTCGGCGACGCGCTGGTCGGGGTCGGGCTGCCGGACGGCGCGGCCGAGCCGTCGGCTCCCCCGCCGCAGCCGCTCAGCCCGCTCGCCAGCAGGGCGACGACGGCCACTGCCGCCAACCGCTGCCGTCCCGCCACGTCCGTTCCCTTCCTCACCCTGCTCCGTCCGACGACGGCCCTCGTCCCGCCACCTTGCCACCCGTCACCGGCCCGCGCGGTGGCGGCCCCCTCGGCGATCGGGCCGGTCCGGCCGGATCCACCGGGTCGGCCGAGCCGGGGCCGTGCGCGCGGTCGGCCGGTGGCGCCCTCCTCCGGGCTCCGCGGGCTCGGTGGACGCCACCACGTCGGACGGCTCCGGGTGGTGGCGGTCACCGGGACGGCGCGGTCCGGGTGGGCGACGGCCGGATCAGCTGCCGAGCAGCTTGAGGAGCTCGGCCTGGTCGCCGAGGTCGGCGGCGGCGGGCGCGGTGATCGCGGCGGCCTTGCCGAGGTCCGAGTAGGTGACCGTGACGGCCTCCTTCGCACCGTTCGTGTCGCCGTACTCCTGGTACTGGACGAGCTCCTGCTTGGCGTTCAGCCAGAAGTCGAAGGTGAGGGTCTTGCCGTCCTCCTCCAGCGTCTTCTGGACGGCCTTGCGCTGCTCCTCGGGGAGCCCCGACATCCCGGCCACCAGGGTGGAGGTCTCCTCGACCGCCCGCAGGTGGGTGGTCGGGGTGCCCTTCAGGTCCTCCTGGCCGACCTTGGTCGGCTTGCCGCCCTGGGCCGCGACGGTGAGCAGGACGACCGGGTTCAGCATCTGGCCCGCCGCCCGGAAGCCGTCCCCGGCCTCGTTCCCGGCGGGCAGCTTCACCCAGTGCTTCCCGCCCAGGACCGCGGCCGCGTCGTCGCCGCCGAGGTAGGCGTCCGGCCCGACCACCCGGATCCGGAGCTTCTTGCCCCCCATGTCGCCGACCAGGTCCACGGCGGCCTTGGCCGGGTCCTTCCAGTCGGCGTCGCCGGTGCCGCCGCCCTTGGCGTCGTCCGGGGCGACCATGGTGACCTTGCCGTTGCCGGCCTTCTGCATGACCAGCGCGGAGGCGGCCAGCGCCGCCTTCGGGTCCCCGGTCAACGCCGCCGCGATCGGGTCGCCGCCGCCCTTGGCGTCGCCGGCCTTGGCGTCGTTGCCGCCCTTGCTGCTGCTGCAGGCGGTGACCGCACCGAGCAGGACGACCGTCGTCGCGACGGCCGAGGCGAGGCGCACAGCGCGCATGAAGTCCCCCGTGAAGATCATCGTCGACCCGGACAGGAGCCGGTTCCCGGCTCTTCCCAGGTCTCTCCCAGTCATTCCCAGCCGGACTCTAACGGATCTCCCGAGCCGTCACTCACCGGATTTCGGGCATCCCGTCAGCCGTCCGCGGCGGGCGACGCGTCGCCCGTCCCGGAGGACGGGACGTCCGTCGTGGTCACGGTGGTTCCGGCGGTGCCCCGGACCGTCTCGCGCAGTCTCATCAGCCGCTCGCCGGGCCCCACCCAGACGTCGAAGCCGATCGTCGTGACCCCGCGCTGCCGGTACCAGTCGACCGCGGCCGCGCGCCGCTGCGGGCTCGACTCCCGGTCCGCGCCGAAGAATCCGTCCACCGACACGGTGCCCTGGTAGTGCGCGACGGTCGTGCCGGCCAGCTGCTCGCCGCCGAGCGATCCGAGCGGGACGGCCTGGGCGATCGCGTAGGCGCGGCTGCCCGGGTCGGTGACCAGCGCGGTCGTCCAGCCGCCCGCGTAGCCGTCCGGATCGGGGCCGGCCGTCGGGTCCAGCGACTCGGCGCCGGCCCGGTCGGCGTGCTTGGCCGCGCCGCCCTGGTAGACGAGGTCGATCGCGCCGTTCCTCGACGTCAGCTGCCCGGTGCCCGCCTCGTCGGTGACGGTCAGCGCGGCCTCGTCCCGGGGGCCCCAGACCAGCGTGCCGCTCGCGGTGCGGCGCCCCTCGGGCCCCTCCCGCTCCACCTCGATCCGGGCACCGCCGGCGTCGTCCAGGGCCTGCGCGGCCGAGAGCACCACCTGCTTGGGCGGCAGGGCCGCGGGGACGCCGGGCATGCCGGTGTCCGGTACGGCCAGCAGGCTGCAGCCGGTGCCGGCGCCGAGCAGCAGCAGGACGGCCGCCAGGGCGGCGGAGCGGGGGGCTGGCGGCACGGCACACTCCGTCGGTCGCGGGCTCTCCACATGATCTGACCGGCAGAGCGTACGACGGTTCGTGCATGCGTTCCCATCCGGGCAGGTCCCGGCCCGACAGCCGCTCCCGTCGCGCCCCCGGCCCCGGCTCCGGGAGCGGCTCCGACCGCGGGAACGACGACGGGCCCGCACCCCCGGTGAAGGGGGTGCGGGCCCGTCGTACGGACTGCTCTAGAGCGCTGGGGCTCAGACCGCGGCCGGGTCCTCCTCGACGAGGAGGTTGCGGGTGCGGTTCGGGTCCACCAGGATGCCGGGGCCCATGGTGGTCGAGAACGCGGTCTTCTTGATGTAGCGGCCCTTGGCGGCGGACGGCTTGGCGCGGAGCACCTCGTCCAGCGCGGCGGCGTAGTTCTCGACCAGCTGCTCGTCGGTGAAGGAGGCCTTACCGATGATGAAGTGCAGGTTCGAGTGCTTGTCGACGCGGAACTCGATCTTGCCGCCCTTGATGTCGTTGACAGCCTTGGCGACGTCCGGGGTCACGGTGCCGGTCTTCGGGTTCGGCATCAGACCACGGGGACCGAGCACGCGGCCCAGGCGGCCGACCTTGCCCATGAGGTCCGGGGTGGCGACGACGGCGTCGAAGTCCAGCTTGCCCTTCGCGACCTCGTCGATCAGCTCGTCGGCACCGACGATGTCGGCACCCGCAGCACGCGCGGCCTCGGCACGCTCGCCGGTCGCGAAGACCAGGACCCGAGCGGTCTTACCGGTGCCGTGCGGGAGGATCACGGTGCTGCGGACCATCTGGTCGGCCTTGCGCGGGTCGACGCCCAGACGCATGGCGACCTCAACGGTGCCGTCGAACTTGGTGGTGCTGGTCGCCTTGGCGAGGCGGACAGCCTCAAGGGGGGCGTAAAGGCGCTCGCGGTCGACCTTGGCGTCCGCGGCCTTCAGAGCCTTGCTGCGCTTCACTGCTGCTCCTGAATGGTGATTGGAGTTGTGGTGTCTCGGGCCTGCGCAGGCCCTACCACAGGGAACGAGAAGGGGATCAGCCCTCGACCGTGATGCCCATCGACCGGGCGGTGCCGGCGATGATCTTCTCCGCGGCGTCCAGGTCGTTGGCGTTCAGGTCGGGCATCTTGGCGGTGGCGATGTCGCGGACCTGGGCGCTGGTGAGCTTCGCGACCTTGGTCTTGTGCGGCTCGCTGGAGCCCTTCTCGATACCGGCGGCCTTCAGGATGAGGCGCGCGGCCGGCGGCGTCTTCGTGATGAAGGTGAAGGAACGGTCCTCGTAGACCGTGATCTCCACCGGCACGATCATGCCGCGCTGCGACTCGGTCGCAGCGTTGTAGGCCTTGCAGAACTCCATGATGTTGACGCCGTGCTGACCCAGCGCGGGGCCGACCGGCGGCGCCGGGTTGGCCGCGCCGGCGTTGATCTGGAGCTTGATAAGCCCCGTGACCTTCTTCTTCTTGGGAGGCATGTCTCTCCGGGTCCTTCCGAGAGGTGATTGCTGGTGCGTGCGGAACCGGGGCGACACCCGGCCGCCAGCACACACATCGAACCAGGCTAACGCGTCCGCGCCGCTGGACCAAAACGGATCCGGGGCAGGGCCCTCGGCCCCGCCCCGGATCCGAAGACCGTATGACTAGTTCTTCTGGATCTGGTCGAAGGAGAGCTCGACCGGGGTCTCCCGGCCGAAGATCTCGACCAGGCCCTTGACCTTCTTCGAGTCGGGGTTGATCTCGTTGATGGTCGCCTGCAGGGTCGCGAACGGGCCGTCGGTGACGGTGACCGAGTCGCCGACCTCGAAGTCCAGCACCTGGATCTCGCTCGGCTTGACCGGCGAGGGCTTGCCGGCCTCCTTGGCCGCCTGGCGCTCGACGTCGGGGGCGAGCATCTTGACGACCTCGTCCAGCGTCAGCGGGTACGGGTCGTAGGCGTTGCCGACGAAGCCGGTGACACCCGGGGTGTTGCGCACGACGCCCCAGGACTCCGGGGTGAGGTCCATGCGCACCAGGACGTAGCCGGGGAGCTTGTTCTGGCGGATGGTCTTGCGGTCGCCGTTCTTGATCTGGACGACCTCCTCCTGCGGCACCTCGGCCTGGAAGATGTACTCCTCGACGTTCAGCGAGACGGCGCGCTGCTCCAGGTTCTGCTTCACCCGGTTCTCGTAGCCGGCGTAGGTGTGGATCACGTACCACTCGCCCGGCATGAAGCGCAGGTCCTCGCGGAACTTGGCGACCGGGTCGACCTCCTCGGCCTCCTCGACCTCGGTCTCCTCGGCGGCGGCCTCGACGTCGCCCTCCTCGTGCAGCGCGGCCTCCTCGGCGGGCTCGCCGGCCTCGGCCTCGTCGTACGCCTCGACCTCGTCCTCGTCGCTGTCCGCGGCGTCCACGATCTGCTCGGCGGACTCGACGTCGTCAGCCAGCTCGGCCGCGTCCAGCTCGGCGGCGACATCCGCCTCGCGGACGGTCTCGTCGGCGTCGTACAGGGGGGACTCAGACACGGTGGCTGCTTCTTTCCTGGAGATGGTGAAGGTGGCGCGCTCCGGAACCGGACCCGGCGCGCTGCCGCTCGCGCGGGCGCCTGGATGAGGCCTCGGAGACTTCAACAGTACCGAGTCAACGGTAACGGCGCGTACGACCTCCGCCGACAGCTCGACCCGGGCCGAAGGTCGGCCCGGGTCGGGAGGTTGTTTCGAAGGTGGTCGGCTGCGTCAGCCGAAGATCCAGAGGCTCAGCTTGGAGAAGCCGTAGTCCAGACCGGCCACGAAGGCCATCACGACGACGACGAACACGACCACGACGGTGGTGTAGTTGGTGAGCTCGCTCCGGGTGGGCCAGACCACCTTGCGCAGTTCGGCGATGATCTGGCGGTAGAACAGCGCCATGCGGGCGAACAGGCCCTTCTTGGCCCGCTTGCCGGACTTCTTGTCGCCCGAGCGGTTGGCCCGCTTGCGGTCGCGGCGCGAGAGCGCCTTCTCCTCGCCCTCGGCAGGCGTGGTCCCGGCAGCGCCGTCGGCACCCTCGGGGTTGCCGCTCTCAGGCGTTGCGGTGGAGCCCGTGGTCTCCGTCACTCGTCCTCACCTGAATCCGGGTCCTGCCGGACCGTCGCCGCGCACCCTAGATGGAGCACGACCGGCCGGCTTAGCGGTGCTGATCGGTGCCATCTCCGCATCAAGCCCGCTCGCTCTGTGGAGCGAACGGGCTAAGTGCGGATCTAGCAGCAGGGCAAGAGGGACTCGAACCCCCAACCGCCGGTTTTGGAGACCGGTGCTCTACCAATTGAGCTATTGCCCTACGGTGCCTCGCGGCTCCGGTGGCGACCAACCTACCGCATCTCTCCCCGCTGTCTGCACAGGCGGTTCAAGCTCCGGTCTTTTTCGGCGGGCCGTCGAGCAGCGAGTGTACGTGGTCGAGGGGCGTTTGGTCGAACCTCTTCTTCCGGGACGATCGATCGCCCGGCGGATGTCCGGTCCGGCGGGGCGCCCGCCGACGGATCGCCGGGCGCCGGGATCCGGACGGAGCCGTACGGATACTGGAACCGCGCTGCCCGGTCCGTCCCGGTTCTGCGACGATGCAGGCATGAGCGCTTCCACCCCGCAGCCCGACCAGTCCATCCGCCCCGCCGACCGCCGGGTCTCCGCCCGGATCGGCGCGATCGCCGAGTCCGCGACCCTCGCCGTGGACGCCAAGGCCAAGGCTCTCAAGGCCGCCGGCCGCCCGGTCATCGGCTTCGGTGCCGGCGAGCCCGACTTCCCCACGCCGGACTACATCGTCGAGGCCGCCGTCGAGGCCTGCCGCGACCCGAAGAACCACCGGTACACCCCGGCGGGTGGCCTGCCCGAGCTGAAGGCCGCGATCGCCGCCAAGACGCTGCGCGACTCCGGCTACGAGGTGGACGCCTCCCAGGTACTGGTCACCAACGGTGGCAAGCAGGCGATCTACGAGGCCTTCGCCGCGATCCTGGACCCGGGTGACGAGGTCATCGTCCCGGCCCCGTACTGGACCACCTACCCGGAGTCGATCCAGCTGGCCGGCGGCGTCCCGGTGGAGGTCGTGGCCGACGAGACCACCGGCTACAAGGTCTCGGTCGAGCAGCTGGAGGCCGCCCGCACCGAGAACACCAAGGTGGTGCTGTTCGTCTCGCCGTCCAACCCGACCGGCGCGGTGTACACCCGGGCCGAGGCCGAGGCGATCGGCCGCTGGGCGCTGGAGCACGGCCTGTGGGTGCTCACCGACGAGATCTACGAGCACCTGGTCTACGGCGACGCCGAGTTCACCTCGCTGCCGGCCCTGCTGCCCGAGCTGGCCGACAAGTGCATCGTGGTCAACGGTGTCGCCAAGACCTACGCGATGACCGGCTGGCGGGTGGGCTGGGTGATCGGCCCCAAGGACGTCATCAAGGCCGCGACCAACCTGCAGTCGCACGCCACCTCGAACGTCTCCAACGTCGCCCAGCGCGCCGCGATCGCCGCCGTCGCGGGCGACCTCTCGGCCGTGCACGAGATGCGCACCGCCTTCGACCGTCGCCGCCAGACCATCGTGAAGATGCTCAACGAGATCGACGGCGTCGTCTGCCCCGAGCCGCAGGGCGCGTTCTACGCGTACCCGTCGGTCAAGGGCCTGCTGGGCAAGGAGATCCGCGGCAAGCGTCCGCAGACCTCCGCCGAGCTGGCGGGTCTGATCCTGGACGAGGTCGAGGTCGCCGCCGTCCCCGGCGAGGCCTTCGGCACCCCCGGCTACCTGCGGTTCTCCTACGCGCTCGGCGACAACGACCTGGTCGAGGGCATCAGCCGGATCCAGAAGCTGCTGGCCGAGGCCCGCGACTGACGTCAAGCAGACATTCGGGATTCACCCGGCACACCGCCCTCTTTCACCCCTTCGGGGGACGAAAAGAGGGCGGTTCCCGTTCTGGGGCCGCATACGGCAGTATCGGTGAATGGAACGCCTGTTGAACCCGCGAGACGTCAGGGGCCTCCCGAAGGCCCACCTGCACCTGCACTTCACCGGCTCGATGCGACCCGCCACGCTGCTGGAGCTGGCCGACAAGCACGGCGTCCGGCTGCCGGAGGCACTGAGTTCCGGCGAACCGCCCAGGCTGCGGGCCACCGACGAGCGCGGCTGGTTCCGCTTCCAGCGCCTGTACGACACCGCCCGCTCGGTGCTGCGGGACGAGACGGACATCCGCCGGCTGGTCCTGGAGACCGCGCAGGACGAGCGGCGGGACGGCTCCCGCTGGCTGGAGATCCAGGTCGACCCGACCTCGTACGCACCCCGGCTCGGCGGGCTGATCCCGGCGCTGGAGCTGATCCTGGACGCGGTGGACCAGGCCGCCCGGGCCACCGGGGTGGGCATCCGGGTGCTGGTCGCGGCCAACCGGATGAAGTCCCCGATGGACGCCCGGACGCTGGCCCGGCTGGCCGTCCGCTACGCCGACCACGGGGTGGTCGGCTTCGGCCTCTCCAACGACGAGCGCCGCGGCCTCGCCCGGGACTTCGACCGGGCCTTCGCGATCGCCCGCAAGGGCGGCCTGCTGGCCGCCCCGCACGGCGGGGAGCTGGCCGGCCCGGAGTCCGTCCGGGACTGCCTGGACGACCTGGACGCCGGCCGGATCGGCCACGGCGTCCGGGCCGCCGAGGACCCGCGGCTGATGGAGCGGCTGGCGGCCCGGCAGATCACCTGCGAGGTGTGCCCGTCCTCCAACGTCTCGCTCGGCGTCTACGAGAGCCCCGAGGAGGTCCCGCTGCGCAAGCTCTTCGACGCCGGCGTGCCGCTGGCGCTGGGCGCGGACGACCCGCTGCTGTTCGGCAGCCGCCTGGCCGCCCAGTACGACCTGGCCCGGGACGTCCTGGGCTTCGACGACGCCGAACTCGCCGAGCTGGCACGGCAGTCGGTGCGCGGCTCGGTCGCGCCGGAGGCCGTCCGCAAGGAGCTGCTGGCGGACATCGACGCCTGGCTGGCGAACGGGCACGCCCCCGCGGACGCGCCCGTCACCGCCGCCGCGGCACCCTAGGCGCGCCGCCGGGCCGCACCGCGGAATCGCGCCGCCGGATCGCGCCGCGCAGCGCGGCCGGAGCGCCGCGCTAGAGCGCGACGCCCACCATCACCGGCTCGTTCACCAGCTCCACCCCGAAGGCCTCGCGGACCCCGTCCCGGATCTCCCGGGCCAGGGCCAGCAGGTCCTCGGCGGTGGCCGAGCCGCGGTTGGTGAGCGCCAGGGTGTGCTTGGTGGAGAGGGTCGCCGGGCCGCTGCCGTAGCCCTTGCCGAAGCCGGCCTTGTCGATCAGCCAGGCCGCCGAGGTCTTGGTGCAGCCCTCCGGGGCCGGGTAGGCGGGGGCGTTCTCGGTGCCCGGGCGGGTCCGGAAGGACTCGTACTGCGCGGCCGTGAGCACCGGGTTGGTGAAGAAGGAGCCCGCCGACCAGGTGTCGTGGTCCGCCGGGTCCAGCACCATGCCCTTGCCGGCCCGCAGCCCCAGCACCGCCTCGAAGGCCTCGGCCAGCGGCACCCGCTCGTCCTGTCCGACCCCGAAGTGCTTGGCCACCTCGGCGTACTTGACCGGGCTGGAGAGGCCGGCGTGGTCCGCCAGGGCGAACCGGACCCGCAGCACCACGTAGCGGTCCGGCTCGGCCTTGAACCGGCTGTGCCGGTAGGAGAACGCGCACTCGGCGTTCGAGAGCGTGACCACCTCGTCGGCGGTGCGGTCGTAGGCGACCACTTCGGTGATCGTCTGGGCGACCTCCTGGCCGTACGCGCCGACGTTCTGCACCGGGGTGGCGCCGGCCGAGCCGGGGATGCCGGCCAGGAACTCGATGCCGGCCAGGCCGTGCTCGCGCACCGCCAGGGCGACCGCCTCCGACCACACCTCGCCGGCCGCCAGCTCCAGCACGGTGCCGTCCAGGGCGAAACCGGCGGTGGCGATCCGCAGCACGGTGCCGGGGAAGCCGGCGTCGCCGATCACCAGGTTGGAGCCGCCGCCGAGGACCAGCAGCGGCTCGCCGGCCGCGTCGGCCTCGCGGACGGCGGCGATCACCTCGTCGTCGGTGTGGGCGGTCACCAGGCGGCGGGCCGGGCCGCCGAGCCGGAGCGTGGTCAGCGGGGCGAGGGGGGCGTCGTTTTCTACCAGCACGCCCACCAGCGTACGGGGGGAAGGGCGGCCCCCCGGCCGCCCTTCCCCCGCCCCGGTCCGGTGCGGGTCCGCCACCGGCTCAGACCCGGGCCGCCCCGGCCCGGCCCGCCGCCGGCTGCCCGTCGGCGGCCCGGCCCGCGACCGCCGCCCCGGCCCCGCGCCGGCGCGGGATGAGCGCCGCGGCGAACGCCCCGGCCCCGACGGCCGCCGCGCCGACGTACAGGGCGGGCACCAGCCCGTCCGCGAAGGACCGGGCCGACTCGTAGCCGCCCTGCGCCGAGAAGACCGCCGAGAGCACGGCGACCCCGAGCGCCCCGCCGACCTCGCGCAGCGCGTTGTTGGCACCGGAGGCGATGCCCTGCTCCTTCGGCCGGACGCTCGCCATCACCAGCTGGGCGGTCGGGCCGAAGTACAGCGACATCCCGATCCCGCAGATCACGATGACCGGGACCTGCGCGGCGTAGTCGAAGCCGCCGCCGTCCGCGACGAGGCCGAACAGCGCGAGGCCGATCGCCTGGAGCGCCAGCCCGGCCACCACGATCGGCCGGCCGCCGATCCGGTCGGAGACGATGCCCGCGATCGGCGAGACCAGCAGCGGCATCGCCGTCCAGGGCAGCATCCGGATGCCGGCCTCCTGCGGGCTGTAGCCGCCGACCCCCTGGAGGTACTGGCTGATCAGGAAGATCGAGCCGAACATCCCGAGGTACATCAGCAGGCTGGCGGCGTTGACGGCCGAGAAGGTGCGGCTGCGGAAGAGCCGCATCGGCAGCATCGGGTGGGCGGCCACGCGCTGCTCGTACCGGACGAAGGCGGCCAGCAGCACGACGCCGCCGATCAGGGCGCCGAGGACCAGCGGGCTGGTCCAGCCGTCCGGGTTGCCGCGGATCAGGCCGAGCACCACCCCGAACATCCCCAGGCTGACCAGCGCCGTTCCGGGCACGTCCAGGGCCCCGTCCGCGCCGCGGCTCTCGCCGAGCCGGCGGAAGGCCAGCGGCAGCAGGACGAGGCCGACCGGGACGTTCACCCAGAAGATCCACTGCCAGGAGAAGTGCTCGGTCAGCGAGCCGCCGATCAGCGGTCCGGCGGCGACGGCGAGGCCGCTGACGCCCGACCAGATACCGAAGGCCAGCCCCCGCTTGGCCTCGGGCACGGCCGCGGTGAGCAGGGTGAGGGTGAGCGGCATCATCACCGCGGCTCCGACGCCCTGGACCGCCCGGGCGGCGATCAGCTCGCCGATCTCCGGGGAGAGGGCGGCCCCGGCGGAGCCGGCCGTGAAGATCGCCAGGCCGACCAGGAAGATCCTCCGGCGGCCGAAGCGGTCGCCGAGGGCGGCGCCGAACATCAGCAGCACGGCGAAGCTCAGGGTGTAGGCGCTGACCGTCCATTCGAGGTCGGACAGCCCGCCGCCGAGCTCCTCGCGGATCGACGGCAGTGCGGTGGTGACCACCAGGTTGTCCAGGGCGGCCATGAAGCCGGCCGCGCTGACGATCACCAGGGTCCAGATCGCGGTCCTGCCGAGGACCGGTTTCTCCGTCATGACTTCCCCCAGGTTCCTCTCGGGTGTTCCAGGAGTCTCAGGTAGTTATCGCTCAATAACTTTCGGGGGCCGAAAAGAGGCCGCACGGACGCCACCGTGCGGCCCGCCTACTCGGCCTTGTCGCACTTGTCGTCGAAACCGGTCCAGATCCGGTGGTCCGGCGGGAAGCCCAGGGCCACCAGGGTGTTGATCAGCATCCCGTGCGCGAAGAACTGCGTGGTGTCCCGCATGTCGCCGCCGATCCGGATCCTGACCCGCTCGAACAGGCCCTCCCAGAGCCGCCGGGCGCTCTCCCCGATCTCCTCCTCGCCGGACGCCCTGGCCGCGAACACCGAGACGTAGAGCTGCATCTGCATCATGAGCTGGTCACGGTCCTCGACCAGCCCCATGTACGCCCCGGACATCGCCTCGGCGGCCGCCTCACCGGTCAGACCGGCCGAGGCCTCGTCGAAGACCCGCCAGGTCTCCTCCACGCAGCGTTCGGCGGCCGCCTCGAAGATGGCCTGCTTGCCCGGGAACAGCCGGAACAGGTACGGCTGCGAGACGCCCACCCGGCGGGCGATCGCCTCGGTGGAGGTGCCCCGGTAGCCACCCCGGGCGAACTCGATCATCGCGGCACGGACGACGCTCTCGCGCCGCTCCTCCGCACTCATCCTCATGCTCGACCTCGCCATGCATTCAAAGTTAGTGGCCAATCACTATCTTCGCAAGGCCCGCGACCGCGGCCCGGTTCCGCCGCACGGCCCCGGTCGCGGCCCGGCCGGTCGAGCGAACGCCCGACCGGCCCGCAGCCCCGGACCGGCCGGTCCTCAGACCAGCCGGACGACCGCCTTGGACATCCCGAGGACCTTCTGCCCGCCCGTGGTGGCCAGCAGGTCGATCTGCACCCTGCGGTCGTCCAGCTTCTTGGCGACCTTGGCCGAGACCTCGACCACCGCGCCGACCCCGTCGTTGGGCACCGGCACCGGACGGGTGAACCGCACGCCGTACTCGACCACCGCGGCCGGGTCGCCGACCCAGTCGGTGACCACCCGGATCGCCTCGGCCATGGTGAACATGCCGTGCGCGATGACGTCGGGCAGGCCGACCTCCAGGGCGAACTTCTCGTTCCAGTGGATCGGGTTGAAGTCGCCCGAGGCGCCCGCGTAGCGCACCAGTGTGTCGCGGGTCACCGGGAACGACTGCGCCGGCAGCTCGGTGCCGACCTCGACCTCGTCGTAGCTGATCGCCATCGCGCTCACTCCCCCGCCTCGTCGGCGGCCCGGGCCACCAGGGTCATGACCGACGTCACCACGTGCTCGCCGGTCGCGTCCGTCACCTCGCCGCGCACGGTGAGCACGTCGTTGCCCGCGAGCGACTTGATGTTGTCGATGGTCACCTCGACCGACAGCCGGTCCCCGGCCCGCACCGGGCGGGTGTAGGCGAACTTCTGGTCGCCGTGCACCACCCGGGTGAAGTCCAGGCCCAGCTCCGGGTCCTCGACGACCTGGCCGGCCGCACCGTAGGTGACCACGAACGGGAAGGTCGGCGGGGCGATCACGTCCGGGTGGCCCAGCGCCTTCGCCGCCTCCGCGTCGGTGTACGCCGGGTTGGCGTCACCGATCGCGATCGCGAACTCGCGGATCTTCTCCCGGCCGACCTCGTACGGCTCGGTGGGCGGGTAGCTACGCCCGATGAAGGAGGGGTCGAGCGCCATGGCAGCTCCTGGGATCACGGGTGGACACGAAGCGGACGGATACGGAAAAGACTCCGGGCCGCACCCCCCGTGAGGGATGCGGCCCGGAGTCGAAGACCTGAATTCACACAGGCCCGATGCCCTACGACGAGGTCAGCGGGTCTCGCGGTGCGCGGTGTGCGAGTTGCAGCGGGGGCAGTGCTTCTTCATCTCAAGACGGTCCGGGTCGTTACGCCGGTTCTTCTTGGTGATGTAGTTCCGCTCCTTGCACTCCACGCAGGCCAGCGTGATCTTCGGGCGGACGTCGGTGGCAGCCACGGGAGTGCCTTCCTTGGACAACGAATAAGAACACAACAAGAGTAGCCGACCGGGAGTGCGATCTCCCGACCGACTACGCGGGGTAGCGGTGACCGGACTTGAACCGGTGACACAGCGATTATGAGCCGCTTGCTCTACCAACTGAGCTACACCGCCACAGTGATCCGCAGCACAGCCGAAACTGACTGCTTCTCACCAGAGCCCCCATGCGGAATCGAACCGCAGACCTTCTCCTTACCATGGAGACGCTCTACCGACTGAGCTATAGGGGCGAACGAGGAAGAGATTACACGTTTCGCGCCCGGAGGTGAAATCCGTATCCCGCGGCGAAGACCGCAGGTGGGCGAGGTGCACGGACGAGCGATCCAAGGCAGCTCGTTCGATCGGCCTCCGAGGCGCGCGGCCCGACCCGATACGACTATTGCCCGCCTCCCGGCACCCCGCCCCCTGGCGCCATAGGCTCGACGCTCATTGATCGGGATCGACTGGCCGACCGCACGGTCCGGCGCGAGAAGGAGCCGGCGATGGACAGCGCAGCCGCCGACGGGCCGCACCACGGGCCCGGCCCGGCGGCCAACCCGCTCGGGCACGGCCCGGTCCTGCTGCTCACCGGCGCCCGGCTGGCCGACGGACGGGTGGTGGACGTCCGGATCAGCGGCGACCGGATCCAGGCCGTCGGCACCGTCGGCAGCCTCGGCCCGCTGCCCGCCCTGCCCGGCGCGCCCACCGTGACCACCGGCGCCCGGATCGACCTCAAGGGCTACCTACTGCTCCCGGCCCCCGCCGAGGCGCACGCCCACTACGACGCGGCCTTCTCCGCCGCCCTGCCCGCCCCGCCCCCGGACACCCAGACCGACCTCACCCGCCGGGTCACCGAGGCCGCGCTCACCTCGCTCGGCTACGGCGCCACCGCCCAGCGCACCCACGTCCGGATCGGCGACGTGCACGGGCTGCGCCCGCTGGAGGCGGTGCTCACCGCCCGGCAGGCACTGCGCGGGCTGGCCGACCTGCAGGCGGTCGCGATGCCCCGGCTGCTCACCGGGCGGGCCGGTGCGGACGGCCGGGCGCAGCTGCGCGAGGCGCTCAAGCTGGGCGCCACGGCGGCCGGCGGCTGCCCGGAGCTGGACCCGGACCCGTCCGGCTACGTGGAGCTGCTGCTGGAGGCCGCCCGGGAGGCCGACTGCCCGGTGGACCTGCACACCTCGGCCGCCGACGGGGCCCAACTCGCCCGGCTGGCGGGCGCCTTGGCACCGCTGAGGCCACGGGTGACGCTCGGGCCGTGCGGTGCGCTGCCGCGCGGCGCGTCGGCGGTGCTGGCGACCAGCGGGGTGCGGGTGGTCTGCCTGCCGCAGAACGGCGGCTGCACCGGCCTGGAGGGCCGGCCTTCCGGCCTGCGGCCGGGCCTGCTGCGGGAGTTGGCGGCGGCCCGGGTGCCGCTGGCGGCGGGCAGCGGGGCCCTGCGCGACCCGTCCAACCCGGTCGGCCGGGCGGATCCACTCGCGTGCGCCTATCTGCTGGCGGCGAGCGGGGAGTTGACGCCGGAGGCGGCGTACGACGCGGTGGCGAACCAGGCCCGGGCGGCGCTCGGGCTGGCACCGGTCCGGGTGGACGCCGGGTTCCCCGCGGAGCTGCTGGCGGTGCGCGGGGACAGCCTGGCCGGGGCGCTCTCGGGCGGGCACAGCCGGCTGGTGGTGCACAGCGGCCGGGTGGTCAGCCGGACCAGCGCGGTACGGGAGTTCGCGGACACCGTGGCGCTGGCGCTGCCCAGGCAGTCCGGGAGCGCCGAGGGCTGAGCGACGGCCGGGGTCCGGGCTGCGGGGTCCGGGCCGCGGGGCCGACGTGCGGGTTCCGACGTGCGGGTTCCTGCGCGAACACCAAGGGGCGCGCGACGGGTTGTCGCGCGCCCCTCCCCCACCTGCCGGCCGTCGTTCGACGGCGGTGCGAGCGGCCCCGGGCTTCCCCACACGGAGCTGGGCCCGCTCGGTTCGGTACCGACGCTACGCCTACGGAGCACCACCGCCGTCCCGCCTTGACGCCCTCCTGTCGGCACGCGGCGGACTCTTGATGCCCCCTTGACGACCGGGCCTGCTCTTCCCCGCCCCCTCCCTCTCCCCCTCGCCCACCCGCGCTACGGCACGTACCGGTACCCGATGCCCGGCTCGGTGATCAGGTGCCGCGGCCGGGCCGGGTCCCGCTCCAGCTTGCGGCGCAGCCCGGCGAGGTAGACCCGCAGGTAGTTGCCGCGCCCCTCCTGCGCCGGGCCCCACACCTCGCGCAGGATCTGCCGGCCGGGCACCAGCCGGCCGGGATTGGCGAGCAGCAGGGCGAGGATCCGCCACTCGGTCGGGGTGAGCCGCACCGTGCCGTCGGGGCCGTTCACCGTGGTGGCCGCGAGGTCCACGGTGTGGTCGCCGATCACCGGCCGGACCGGCTGGACGCCGCCCAGCGGCCGGCGCAGCACCGCGCGTAACCGGGCCAGCAGTTCGTCCATCAGGAACGGCTTGGTCAGGTAGTCGTCGGCGCCCGCGTCGAGGGCGCCGACCTTGTCCGCGGCGTCGCTCCGGCCGGAGAGCACGATGATCGGCATCGCGCTGTGGGTGCGCAGGCCGCGCAGCACGTCCATCCCGTCGAGGTCGGGCAGGCCGAGGTCGAGCAGGACGGCGTCCGGGAGCGAGTGCGCGGCGCGGTCGAGCGCCTCGCCGCCGCTGGCCGCGGTGCGGACGGCGTACTGCCGGGCGCTGAGGTTGATCCTCAAGGTGCGCAGCAGGGCCGGTTCGTCGTCGACGATCAGGATCTCACTCATGCGGCGCCTCCTCCTCGGGGCCGACGGGCTCGGGGGTGACGGGCTCGGGGGTGATGGGCTCGGGGGTGATGGGCTCAGCTGCGACGGGCTCGGAGGCGGGGTGCGCCGTGGCGGCGGGCAGGGTGAGCAGCATGGTGGTGCCGCCGCCGGGGGTGTCCTCGACCTCCAGGCTGCCGCCCATGGCCTCGGCGAGGCCGCGGGAGAGCGCGAGGCCGAGGCCGACGCCGGTGGTGTTGTCGGTGTCGCCGAGGCGCTGGAAGGGCAGGAAGACCCGGTCGCGGTCCTCGGGGGCGATGCCCGGGCCGCGGTCGATCACCCGGACCTCGACCTGGTCGGCGTGGTGGCTGGCGGTGACCAGGACGGGCGCGCCGGGGGCGTTGTGGCGCAGCGCGTTGGTGATCACGTTGGCGAGCACGCGTTCCAGCAGGGGCGGGTCGGCGAGCACCGCCGGGGCGGTGTCGAGGTCGAGCGGCTGGATCGGCGCGTACGGGCCGGTGAGGCTGTCGAGCGCGCGGGGCAGGACCTCGTCGAGGTGGGTCTCGGTGAGGTGGAGGGTGAGCGCGCCGGCCTGGAGGCGGCTCATGTCGAGCAGGTTGTCGACCAGACGGGTGAGCTTGACCAGCGACTCGTCGGCGGTGGCGAGCAGTTCGGCCTGGTCCTCGGGCGAGAACTCGACGTCGGGGCTGCGCAGCGAGCCGACCGAGGCGCGGGCGGCGGCGAGCGGGGTGCGCAGGTCGTGGCTGACGGCGGCGAGCAGGGCGGTGCGCATCCGGTCGGCGGCCTTGATCGGTTCGACCTCGGCGGCGACCACGGCGAGCCGGTCGCGTTCCAGGGCGGCGGCGACGTGCGCGGCGAAGGCGGTGAGCACGCGCTGGTCGGCGGCGGGCAGCCGGCGGCCGGTGAGGACCAGGACGGCGTCCGGGCCGACCGGGACCTCGGTGGTCTCGTGCGGGCCGTCGCCGTCGCCCGGGTGCTCGTCCGCGCAGTGCGCGAGCACCTCGCCGTCGGCCCGGGAGAGGAGGGCGACGGCCCGCATGCCGAAGGCCGTCCGGGACTTCTCCAGCAGGGCGGGCAGCGCGTCGGCGCCGCGCAGCACGCTGCCCGCCAGGGTGGAGAGGGTCTCGGCCTCGGCGGTGGCCCGGGCGGCCCGGGCGGTGAGCCGGCCGGCGTGGTCGACGACGGTGGAGACGGTGAGCGCGATGGCGGCGAAGACCACCAGGGCCACGATGTTGTTGGTCTCGCCGATGGTCAGGCTGTGGATCGGCGGGATGAAGTAGTAGTTCAGCAGCACCGAGGCGAAGAGCGCGGCCACCAGGGCGGACACGGCGCCGCCGAGCAGGGCCACGATGACCACGCCGAGCTGGAAGATCAGCGCGTCGGTGGTGAGGTTGATCCGGTGGTGCGCCTGGGAGAGCAGGGCGGTGAGCAGCCAGGGCAGGACGAAGCCGGCCGCGTAGCCGACGACGGTGCGGCGCCTGGAGTGGCGGCGGCCGAGCGAGGGCAGCCGGCCGCGGCCGGTGAACTCGTGGGTGACCATGTGGACGTCGATGTCCTCGGAGGCGTCCACGGTGGTCTCGCCGATGCCGGGGCCGGTGAGGAAGCGGTTGATCCGGCCGCGGCGGCTGGTGCCGAGGACCAGCTGGGTGGCGTCGTGGGCGCGGGCGAAGGCGAGCAGCGCGGTGGGGATGTCGTCGCCGACGACCACGTGGTAGCTGCCGCCGAGGTCCTCGACCAGCTGTCGCTGCTGGGCGAGCGCGCCGGAGGAGGCGCCGGCCAGGCCGTCGCTGCGGGTGACGTGGACGGCCAGCAGGTCGCCGCCGGCCGTCCGGTCCGCGATCCGGGCGGCGCGGCGGATCAGGGTCTCGCCCTCGGGGCCGCCGGTGAGGGCGACCACGACGCGTTCGCGGGTCTCCCAGACCCGGTCGATGTTGTGGCTGGCCCGGTAGTCGCGCAGTCCCTCGTCCACCCGCCCGGCGACCCACAGCAGGGCGAGTTCGCGCAGGGCGGTGAGGTTGCCGACCCGGAAGTAGTTCGAGAGTGCGGCGTCCACCTTCTCCGCCTTGTAGACGTTGCCGTGGGCCATCCGGCGGCGCAGGGCCTGCGGGGCCATGTCGACGAGCTCGATCTGGTCGGCCCGGCGGACCACCTCGTCCGGGACGGTCTCGCGCTGCGGGATGCCGGTGATCTTCCGGACGACGTCGTTCAGCGATTCCAGGTGCTGGACGTTCACCGTGGTGATGACGTCGATCCCGGCGGCGAGCAGTTCCTCGACGTCCTGCCAGCGCTTGGCGTGCCGGCCGCCGGGGATGTTGGTGTGCGCCAGCTCGTCGACCAGGACGACGGACGGGCGGCGGGCGAGCGCGGCGTCGAGGTCCATCTCCTCGAACTCGGCGTCCCGGTAGGAGCGGTGGACCCTCGGCAGGACCTCCAGGCCCGCGAGCATGCCCTCGGTGTGGCGTCTGCCGTGGCACTCGATGTACCCGACCACGACGTCGGACCCGCGGTCCCGTCTGCGCCGGGCCTCGTCCAGCATCCGGTAGGTCTTGCCGACGCCCGGCGCGGAGCCGAGGTACACCCTCAGCCGGCCGCGGCGGACGCCGGAGCCGGGGGTGAGGTCGCGGGCCATGGGCACTGCTCTTTCCATCGGATCGGAGGTGGTGGACGTCTGCGGACACGGGTCGGCCGACCCGGGCGCGGGAGGCGTCCTCCCGTGCCCGGGCCGGCCCGGTCACCCGCTCGTGTGGGGTGGTGTCACTTCTGCTCGCTGAGCGCCTTGTTGAGCAGCACGACGTTGACGCCGTCCTGTCCGAGGAAGCCGAGCGAACGGCTCTCGGTGTACTTGTCGACCAGCTGGTTCAGTTTGTCGGCCGGCAGGCCGCGCTCCTTGGCGACCCGGTTGACCTGCTCCTTGGCGTAGGCCACGGAGATGTGCGGGTCGAGGCCGGAGCCGGAGGCGGTGAGCGCGTCGGCGGGCACGCTCGCCGGGTCGACGCCGTCGAACGCGGCGACGGCGGCGCGGCGGTCGTTGACGGCCTTCAGCAGGTCGTCGCTGTTCGGGCCCTGGTTGGAGGCGCCCGACGAGGAGGCGTCGTAGCCGGTCCCGGCGGCGGAGGGGCGGGGCTGGAACCACTTCGGGTCCGGCTGGGCCTCCTCCTTCGGGTCGTCCGGGTTCACCTTGGGGAGGTTGAAGTTCTGGCCGATCAGGCTGGAGCCGGCCTCCTTGCCGTCGGCCTTCACGATCGAGCCGTTCGCCTTCTCACTGAACGCGACCTGGCTGATCCCGGTCACCAGCAGCGGGTAGGCGACTCCGAGGATCACCGTCAGGACCAACAGGATCCGCAGTGCGGTGAAGTGCGTGCGCACGGTGGTGGGCAGGGGCTTGGACATCGGATTCTCCTCTCTCAGCTCAGGCCGGGGATGAACTGGACGATCAGGTCGATCAGCTTGATGCCGACGAACGGCACCACCAGACCGCCGAAGCCGTAGATCCCGATGTTGCGGCGCAGCAGGGAACTGGCGTCGGACGGGCGGTACTTCACGCCGCGCAGGGCGAGCGGGATCAGGCCGATGATGACCAGGGCGTTGAAGATGATCGCCGAGGTGATCGCGGACTGGGGGCTGTGCAGGCCCATGATGTTGAGGTGGCTCAGGCCCGGGTAGACCCCGGCGAACATCGCGGGGATGATCGCGAAGTACTTGGCCACGTCGTTGGCGATCGAGAAGGTGGTCAGCGCGCCTCGGGTGATCAGCAGCTGCTTGCCGATCTCCACGATCTCGATCAGCTTGGTCGGGTTGGAGTCGAGGTCGACCATGTTGCCGGCCTCCTTGGCCGCCATGGTCCCGGTGTTCATCGCGACGCCGACGTCGGCCTGGGCGAGCGCGGGGGCGTCGTTGGTGCCGTCGCCGGTCATCGCGACCAGCTTGCCGCCCTCCTGCTCCTTCTTGATCAGGGCCATCTTGTCCTCGGGCGTGGCCTCGGCGAGGAAGTCGTCCACGCCGGCCTCCTCCGCGATCGCCTTGGCGGTCAGCGGATTGTCGCCCGTGATCATGATGGTCTTGATGCCCATCCGGCGGAGCTCGTCGAAGCGCTCCCGCATACCCTCCTTGACCACGTCCTTGAGGTGGATGACACCCAGGACGCGGGCGGGCTGGTCACCGATCCTGGTCGCGACCACGAGCGGGGTGCCGCCGGCGGCGGAGATGCCGTCGACCAGGGCGGAGACCTCGTCGCCGACCGAACCGCCGTTCTCGACGACCCAGTTGGTGACCGCGCCGGCCGCGCCCTTGCGGACCTGGTGGACTCCGTCGGTCTCGTCCAGGTCCACGCCCGACATCCGGGTCTGGGCGGTGAACGGGACCCAGGTGGCGTGCGTGAGCTCGCCCTGGGCGCGGGCCCGCAGACCGTACTCGGTCTTGGCGAGGACCACGATCGAGCGGCCCTCCGGGGTCTCGTCCGCCAGCGAGGAGAGCTGTGCGGCGCCGGCCAGTTCGCCGGTGGACACGCCCGGGGCGGGCAGGAACTCGGCGGCCTGGCGGTTGCCCAGGGTGATGGTGCCGGTCTTGTCGAGCAGCAGGGTGTTGACGTCCCCGGCGGCCTCGACGGCGCGGCCGGACATCGCCAGCACGTTGCGCTGCACCAGCCGGTCCATGCCGGCGATGCCGATCGCGGAGAGCAGCGCGCCGATGGTGGTCGGGATGAGCGCCACGATCAGGGCGACCAGCACGATCATCGACTGCGGGGCGCCCGCGTAGGTGGCCATCGGCTGCAGGGTCACCACGGCGACCAGGAAGACGATGGTCAGCGAGGCCAGCAGGATGTTGAGCGCGATCTCGTTCGGCGTCTTCTGCCGGGCCGCGCCCTCGACCAGGGCGATCATCCGGTCGATGAACGACTTGCCGGGCTCCGAGGCGATCTTCACCACGATGCGGTCGGACAGCACCTTGGTGCCGCCGGTCACCGCGGAGCGGTCGCCGCCGGACTCGCGGATCACCGGCGCGGACTCGCCGGTGATCGCCGACTCGTCCACGGACGCGACGCCCTCGACGACGTCGCCGTCACCGGGGATGACCTGCCCGGCCTCGACCACCACGTGGTCGCCGAGGCGGAGTGCGGTGCCGGGGACCTCCTCCTCGGCGTCACTGGCGGGCCAGTTGGTGAGCCGGCGGGCGACGCTCTCGGTCTTGGTCTTGCGCAGGGTGTCGGCCTGGGCCTTGCCGCGGCCCTCGGCGACGGCCTCGGCCAGGTTGGCGAAGACCGTGGTGAGCCAGAGCCACACGGTGATGGCCCAGGCGAACACGGACGGGTCGGCTATCGCGGAGATCGTGGTGACCACCGATCCCACCTCGACCACGAACATCACCGGGTTCTTGACCATCACCCGGGGGTCGAGCTTCCTCACCGCGTCCGGCAGGGACGCGACGATCAGCTTCGGGTCGAGGAGGCCGCTCGACACTCTGTGCGGCGCGGCGGGCTCGGCCGTGTCGGCCGGAGCGGGGTTGAGCGTTGGGGTGGACATCAGGAGGTGAGACCTTCCGCGAGCGGCCCGAGGGCCAGGGCCGGGAAGTAGGTGAGGCCGACGACGATCAGGATCACGCCCGACAGCAGGCCCACGAACAGCGGCTTGTGGGTGGGCAGGGTGCCCGGAGTGGCCGGGACGGGCTGCTGCTGGGCGAGCGAGCCGGCCAGCGCCAGGACGAAGACGATCGGCAGCAGACGGCCGAAGATCATCGCCAGGCCGAGCGCGGTGTCGTACCAGTCGGTGTTGACGGTGATGCCGCCGAAGGCCGAGCCGTTGTTGTTGGCGGCGGAGGTGAAGGCGTACAGCACCTCGGAGAAGCCGTGGGCGCCCGAGTTGAGCATCCCGGCCCGCTCGCCCGGCAGGGCCATCGCCACACCGGTGCCCACCAGCACGATCGTCGGCGTGGTGAGGATGTAGAGGGAGGCGAACTTCATCTCCCGACCGCCGAGCTTCTTGCCCAGGTACTCGGGGGTACGCCCGACCATCAGACCGGCGACGAACACCGCGACGATCGCCAGCACGAGCATGCCGTACAGGCCGGAGCCGGTGCCGCCGGGCGCGATCTCGCCCAGCATCATGTTGAAGACCGTCAGCCCGCCGCCGAGCGGCGTGAACGAGTCGTGGAAGGAGTTCACCGCACCGGTCGACGTCAGCGTGGTCGAGGCGGCGAAGAGACCGGAAGCCGCAATGCCGAACCGCTGCTCCTTGCCCTCCATCGCCCCGCCGGCCGCCTGCAGCGCACT
Source organism: Kitasatospora sp. NPDC096140 (assembly GCF_040303045.1). Classification (NCBI taxonomy): domain Bacteria; kingdom Bacillati; phylum Actinomycetota; class Actinomycetes; order Kitasatosporales; family Streptomycetaceae; genus Kitasatospora; species Kitasatospora sp. NPDC096140. The sequence continues at coordinate 3,650 of NZ_JBEOUW010000004.1, read as the reverse complement.
GCCGGAGTGCTGGGCCTCGGCGAGGGTGATCAGCGCGGTCGAGGCGATCCAGAACAGGCCCATCACGGCGACGATCGCGTAGCCCTGGCGGTTGTCGCCGACCATCCGGCCGAAGGTCCGGGGCAGGGCGAACGGGATCACCAGCAGCAGGAAGACCTCGACCAGGTTGGAGAAGCCGTTCGGGTTCTCGAAGGGGTGCGCCGAGTTGGCGTTGAAGAAGCCGCCGCCGTTGGTGCCGAGCAGCTTGATGACCTCCTGGGAGGCCACCGGGCCGCCCGGGATCTTCTGGACGTCACCCGCGAGGTTGGTCACCTCGTGGAAGCCATGGAAGTTCTGGATCACGCCGGTGGCGGCCAGGACCAGGGCGAACACGATCGAGATCGGCAGCAGCAGCCGCAGGTTGATCCGGACCAGGTCCACCCAGAAGTTGCCGACCCGGTCGGTCCTGTTGCGGGTGAAGCCCCGGATCAGCGCGGCGACGACGGCGATGCCGACGGCCGCGGAGACGAAGTTCTGCACCGCCAGACCGGCCATCTGCGCCAGGTGGCCCATCGCCTGCTCGCCCGAGTACGACTGCCAGTTGGTGTTGGCGACGAACGAGATCGCGGTGTTCCAGGCCTGGTGGCCCGCCATCTGCGGAACGCCCAGGTTCAGCAGCAGGTAGCCCTGCAGGCGGATCAGGCCGTACAGGAAGAGCACGGAGACGGCCGAGAAGGCCAGCACCGAGCGCAGGTACACCGGCCAGCGCTGATCGGCGTCACCGTCGACGCCGATCACCTTGTAGATGCCGCGCTCGACTCTGAGGTGCTTGGCGGTGGTGAGGAGCTTGGCGATGTAGTCGCCGAGCGGGCGGTAGCACAGGGCCAGCGCGCCGACGAGGGCGAGGGCCTGCAGCCAGCCCGCGAGAGTGGATCCCATGTCAGAACTTCTCCGGGAAGATCAGCGCCACGACGAGATAGCCGACGAGGGCGACGGCCACGATCAGACCAGCGACGTTCTCGGCGCTCATGCGCCCACCTCGCTGCGCTCGCCGGGCGCTTCGCGCAACACGCGCCCCTCGATGGTTCGTTCACTGCGCTCACTCACAGCTTCTCCACCCCCCGTGCGATCAGGGCGATGACGGCGAACACGGCGACCGTGACACCGACGTAGATGAGATCGGACATGGGCTCCACCAGCGTGGTTCGGGAGATGCCGCGACCGGAGCCGAGGGGCTCGCGCGGCGCCGGCGGACGGCCGGCAGATGCAGCAAACCAGCCGTCACGGGCGCGTTATCGGGCCCTGACGCCCTCCATACGGGTGATGGCGCCGCGTTGACGCGACCTTGACGCGCAGGGGTGACGGAACGGCGGAAGGCCCCGGTCGGCAGGGTGCCGTCCGGAGCCTTCCGCGGGTTCCGCCGCTGGTCACATCCGCATCCGCAGTCGGCAGACCACGGCGTCGGTGTGCCGGCGCAGGGCGCGGTCGATCACGGCGCCGCGCCGGTTCTGCAGCGCCCGCTGCCACCAGTGGGCGGGCTCCACCTCGGGGATCAGCACGGTCAGCCGGTCGTAGGCGTGCTCCGCCCCGAGCTCGTTGACGAAGTCGGCGATCGGCCTCCCCAGCCGGCGGTGGTCGTCCGGGATCTCCACCAGCGGCACCCCCGGCTGCCACAGCTCCCAGTCGCGGCGCAGCGCCTCGGCCGCGGCCGGTTCGAGGACCACGGTCACCGCCATGACCTCGTCGCCGAGCGAGAGCGCGGCGGACAGGCCGTCCCGGGTGAGCCGGGTGATCGCGGTGACCGGGACGACGACCAGGCTGCGCTGTCTGGTCACCGGGCCGGGGACGCGGCCCAGCTCCAGGCGTTCGCCGATCCGCGCGTAGCTGCGGTGGATCGCCTCGAACAGCGCCACCAGCAGCGGCAGGGCCAGCACGATGCCCCAGGCGCCCTCGGTGAACTTGGTGCCGGTGACGACCAGCGCCGCGACGCCGGTGAGCAGCGCGCCGAAGCCGTTCAGCGCGGTCTTGCCCCGCCAGCCGGGCGGGCGGTGCAGCAGCCAGTGCCGGACCATGCCGACCTGGCAGACGGTGAAGCCGACGAAGACGCCGATGGAGAACAGCGGTACCAGGCTGTTGACGTCCCCGCCGGAGCCGATCAGCAGCGCCGCCGACACCGCGGCCAGGAAGAGCACGCCGTAGCGGTACACCTGGCGGTCGGCGCGCAGGGCGAAGACGTGCGGGAGGTGGTTGTCCCGGGCGAGGAGGTCGAGCAGCACCGGCAGTCCGCCGAAGGAGGTGTTGGCGGCCAGGCCGAGCAGGACCACGGTGGCGAACTGGACGACGTAGAAGCCGATGCCGTGGCCGAGCGAGGCGTCGGCGAGCTGGGCGAGGACGGTGACGCCCTCGACGGGCTGGAGGTGGAAGCGGCCGATCAGCACGGCCAGTCCGATCAGCATCACGCCGAGCAGGGCGCCGAGCGCGACCTCGGTGTGCTGGGCGCGTCTGACCCGCGGGGTGCGGAAGGAGGGGACGGCGTTGGCCACCGCCTCGACGCCGGTCAGCGCGGAGCACCCGGCCGCGAAGGCCTTGAGCAGCAGCAGTGCGCCGACGGCGGTGGCGTTCTCGGCGAGCACCGAGGCGTGCCCGGCGGCCGCCGCGGTGCTGACCGGGGCGTCCCGGAAGAGGCCGACCACGATGATCGCCATGATGGCGAGGACGAAGACGGCCGTCGGCGCCATGAACCAGCGCGCCGACTCGGCGATCCCACGCAGGTTCACCGCGGTGACCAGCACGAGCACGCCCAGGCAGAGCCAGACCCGCCGGTCGTACAGGCCCGGCACGGCCGAGGTCAGCGCGGCCACGCCGGCGGTGACCGAGACGGCGACGTTCAGGACGTAGTCGATCACCAGCGAGGCGGCCGCGGTCAGCGCCGTCCGGCGGCCCAGGTGCGCCTTGGCGACGGCGTAGGAGCCGCCACCGTCCGGGAACGCCGCGATCACCTGCCGGTAGGAGGCCACCAGCACCGCCAGCAGCACCGCGATCGCGGCGGTGACCGGCAGCGTGAAGCCCAGCCCGTACCCGCCGGCAGCGGCCAGCACGAGGACGATCGACTCCGGCCCGTACGCGACCGAGGCCATCGCGTCCAGTGAGAGCGCCGCCAGTCCGCCGAGCGCGCTGAGCCGGTGCCGCTCGTCGCCCGCGCCGGTATCGGGCGGCTCATCGGCCCTGACGGCCGGGGTCGTGGTGGCGCTGGACATCGGACGGAACCTCCGCGATCGGTAGTTGCTCCGATCCTGCGGTCCGCGTTCCCGGCCCTCCCCCGGCCCCTACGCGTTCCTGACGCGGCCACGAGCGGCTTTGACGGGCCCTTGACGTGCCCGTCGTCCTGCCCGGAGGGGCTGTTGGCGGGGGTGGGGTGAGCCGTTGTCCCGGCGGGCGCCGGTTGGGAAGACGATCAGCTCGTCGAAGGACTCCCACCCCCGGCTCCCCACTCTGCTGCCTCATGCACGTAATTGCAAGCAGTGTGCAATAAGTACACCCACCTGCACCCACCTGCGCGGGCTGGGATCCGGGCAGGACGAGGTGAGACCAAACCGCTCGAAAGGACCATCCGGCATTGCCGGTGTTCGAATGCGACAAAACAGCCCCTGATCTGCGTTTCCGCAGATCAG
>NZ_JBEOUW010000003.1:26113-316104 GCF_040303045.1 Kitasatospora sp. NPDC096140 | reverse complement strand
CCGGGCCCCCGCGCCCCCCCCCCCCCCCCCCGCCCCCCCCCGGGGGGGGGGGGGGGGGGGGGGGGGGGGGCCCCCGCCCCGCGCCCCCCCCCCCCCCCGGGGGGGGGGGGCGCCCCGCCCTGACTGGGGGTGGGCGGCCCCCACGTTTTCCGGGCCGGCCGGGCCGGCGGCGCGTCCGGGGTGACGCCTTGCCGGTCCGGCCGGGGCCGGCCGGGTGGACGGTGGGCACGGGGGAGCCGACCGGCCACCCGGGGTCTTCGGGTGGTACTGCTTCCTGCTGTCCCGCGGGTGCTGGTGCGTCCCGCGGGTGGTGCGATCCGGGTGGGCGGCGAGCCCGGGGGGAGTCGCTCGCCGCTCACCCGGAGTTCTCGGGGTTACCTCTCGGTGTTCTGGTCGTCGGCGTGACCGGGCTTGCTCGCCCGGACGTCGGGTACCAGGGGTGTGGCGGGCACGGCCGGTACGGGCACCCCGCCCTTGCCGGGCTTGACGACGCCGCCGGTGTCCTCACCGTTGCTGCCGCCGTTGGCGTTGCCGCCCCCGCCGTTCTTGCCGTCGGTGCTGCCCTTGCCGGGGCCGGTGCCGGGCGCGGCGCCGGTCCCGGCGGGGTCGCGCGGCTGCGCGCCGGTGCCCTGGTGGTCGTCGTCCCCCGCGCCGGCGGCGCCGGCGCAGAAGTCCGCCACCCGGTCCGCGCCCCCGGCCGCCGCGACCAGCGGGCCGTAGACCGGATCGGTGACCAGCCGGGCCTGGCGCTCGCCCTTGGCCGTCCGGTCGGCGAAGCTCCGGCACAGGCCGAGCAGCGCGGGCGGGACGACGGGACGGTCGCCGCGACCCTCGGCCGACGGGGTGCCGGGGGTCGGGCTGCCGGACGGGGCGACCGTCTGCGGGCCCGCGGAGGCACCGCCGGACGGACGGGCCGACCCGGACCCCGGGGCGAACGGGGCACCGCCGTGCGAACCGGCGGCCGACGCGCCCGGCGAGCTGCCGGAGGCGCCCTGGGCCCCGAGCGTGTGCTCCGGTTCGGCGGGGCCGCCGCCCAGCGCGGACGACAGGTTGCCGGTGCCGGCGGCGACCGCGACCCCGCACAGTGCGGTGGCGCCGAGCACGACGGCAGCGGCCTTCGTGCTGAAGGCCCTGGCCAGCGCGGCGGTTGCCATCGATCGTCTCCGGACGGGGGTCACTACGGGTGCGGGCGTGAGACTCGCCTCCCGGAACGCGGCCAGCGCGGCCTCCTCCCCGGCCAGTTCGCCGACCGTCGCGGGAGCGGCGGCCGCGGCGAGCACCCGGGCGAGCTGCCCGGGACCTCCGTCCGGTCCGGTGAGCGAGGCGTCCTGCCCGGCCGACGGGGCGGCCACGGCACCGCCGAGCAGCTGCTCGGCGGTATCACGGTCGATCCGACGGGATCGGTTGGTGCTCATCTCATGTCCTTCAGCGTCGCGGCCCGGCGTTCTGTCACACCCTGCGGAGAAATTTTTTTCGGCGGTTTCCCCGCGGGTTGTCCGGAGGCCTTGCCGGCGCCCCCTCCGGCGGTCCCGCCGGGGGCCGGGTCCCGGTCCCCCGGCCGCGCGGCCGGGATCCCGCCGCCGGACGCGAGGGGCTGCTCCAGCAGCTTGGCCAGCCGGCGCAGCCCCCGGTGGGCGGCCATCCGGACACTGCCGGCCCGCTTGCCGAGCACCCGGGCGGCGCTCTCCGCGTCCAGCTCCATGACCACCCGCAGCAGGACCGCCTCGGCCTGGTCGCGCGGCAGCCGGGAGATCAGTGCCAGCGCGTCGGCGGTGCCGACCGTGGCCAGCGCGGCGCCCGCGGTGTCGTCCCCGGCCGCCAGCTCGACGAGGTACTCGAAGGGCAGGTCGGCGACCGGACGGCGGCGGCGGGCGCGCAGGTGGTCGAGCGCCCGGTGGCGGGCGATCGTGGCGGCCCAGCCGCGGAAGCCGTCCCCGTCGCCGGAGAAGCCGCGCAGGTCGCGGGCGATCTGCAGCCAGGCCTCCGAGGCGATGTCCTCGGCGTCCTGCATGTCCTCCGGCCGGCCGCCGACCAGCACCCGCAGGTAGCGCAGCAGGCCGGGCTGGACGGTCCGGAACAGCAGCCGGAACGCCTCCTCGTCCCCGCCCTGCGCGGCTCGGACCGCCTCGGTCAGATCGACGGGAGCGGCGACCGGTCCCGGGGGTGGGCCGGTGGTCGGTACTGGTCCGGACCGGCCGACGTGGCTGCCGGTGCCCGCTCCGGGGCGCTCTGCACTCTGCACCCGCCACATCATGCGCCATTCGGACGATCAGGTCGGCTTCGACCGAAGGACCGGACCACCCCGGGGGCGGACTCCCGCGCGCTGCCGCCCTTCGTCCGCAGCCCCCGCAGGCCTGCCCCGCCAGCACCGTCCGTGGACGAATCAGTCCGGGCCGCCGCCTCGGCCGGGGCGGGGCGGCGGAAGCCCGGTCCGGCCACGCGCCCCCGCATGCTGCGACCCGCCCGCAGCGCCCTGCCCGCCGGGGTCCGCCCGCCGCGCCCCGCCCACCGGGATCCGCCTGCCGGGATCCGACGCTCCCCGCCGCCGGCCGGGTGCCGCCCGCCTTCGCCCCCAGCCCGGTCCGGTCTGCCGCTGCCGACCCGACGGCCGCCGCCCTGCCCGCCGGGGACGAGCGGTTCGACACCGTCCGCCGCCCTGCCCCGGGCGCCACGAGCAGTGGACCTTCCCCCGAGGGTCGGCCGGAAAACCGCAGGTGGGGCGGGGTGTCACGGCGGGCGCCATGACAACTGTCATGCGGATCCCGCAACGGACGGCACTGCTCCGGCGGAGGGTCGGACGGAAAGACTGGAGGCACGACGCGGGCAGCAGCCCGCGGCCACCAGCCGGGGAGGAACCCACCGTGAGCCAGACCGTCAGCGCCGCCGCCGTCACCGTCGCCGCTCCCGCGCAGGCCGCCACCGCCGGCGCCGCCCACGCCAAGGCTCCCAACCCGCTGGCCTCCGGCCTCCGCCCGCTGGCGCTCGACGTCGCCGCACCGCTGGCCGGCTACTACCTGCTGCACTCGGCCTGCGGCCTGAGCGAGTTCGCCGCACTGGCCTGGAGCAGCGCCTTCCCGGCCGCCCGCACCGTCGTCGGCCTGCTGCGCGAGCGCAAGCTCAACCTGTGGGCCACGCTGATGCTGACCGTCAACCTGGCGGGCCTGGCGCTGACCTTCGTCACCGGCGACGCCCGGCTGATGATCGCCAAGGACGGCGGACTGAGCGGCACCGTGGCGCTCGCGATCCTGGTCTCCGCGCTGATCGGCAGGCCGGTGATGAGCCCGATGCTGATGCCCTTCGTCACCAAGGGCAAGCGGGACCGCGCCGCCGCCTGGCAGCGGCTGGCCGAGGGCCGGGCGGCCGCGTCGCGGCCCTTCCGCCGCCACGAGCGCCTGTTCTCGGGCATCTGGGGCACCGCCCTGCTGGCCGAGTGCGTGGCCCGGGTGGTCGGCGCCTTCACCCTGCCGGTGTCGACCATGGCCTGGCTGTCCACCGTGTTCCTGATCGGCGCGATCGTGGCCGGTTCGATGCTCGGCCGGATCGCCGTCGAGCCGATGGAGAAGCTGGTCGGCGCCGAGGCCGAGGCCCCGACCGCCGCCTGAGCACCCCCCCCCGACCGGCACGTGAACAAACGGTTCCGGGCGCTCGAACGGCCAGGAACCATCCGGATCTCCCGGGAGTCCTTACATAACGAGGGGGTAACGGGACCCCCGGCGAGGAAACGGGGAGCCCCATGCACCGGACGACGGACGCGCTGACCACCATCGAGGACCGCACCCTCGTCTGGGACGGCTGCCTGAACGTCCGCGACCTGGGCGGGCTGCCCACCGCCTCCGGCCGGCTCACCGCCCGCCGCGCGATCGTCCGGGCGGACAACCTGGACCGCCTCACCGCCGAGGGCTGGGACGCCCTCCTCGACCACGGCGTCCGCACCGTGATCGACCTGCGCAACACCGAGGAGTACAAGCCGCTCCTCCCGCTCCCCGACGGCGTCGACCTGGTCCGCGTCCCGCTGGACGAGCTCGCCGGCCCCGCCTGGTGGGAGGCCCACGGCCGGCTGGACGGCACCCCGCTCGCGCTCCGCCCGTACCTGGACCACTGCCCGCACGCCGCCGCCGCGCTGATCGCCGCGATCGCCGGCGCCCGTCCCGGAGGCGTGGTCGTGCACTGCGGCGCCGGCCGTGACCGCACCGGCCTCGCCGCCCTGCTGCTGCTCGCCCTGGCCGGGGTCGACCGGGCCGCGATCGCCGAGGACTACCTGCAGAGCGCCCCCAACGTCCGCCCGCTGTACGGGATGCTGGGCCTACCCGACCCGTACCGCAGGATCGACGCGGTGCTCGCCGAGGCCGGGACCACCGCCGAGGCCGCCCTGGAGGCCGCGCTCGACGGGTTCGACCCGGCCGGCTACCTGCTCGCCGCGGGCGTCACGCCGGCCCGGATCGCCGCCGCTCGCGGCCGGCTGCTGCCCGCCACCTAGGACGGCCGCCGGACGCCGCACCGAGCGGGCCGCCGGGAACTCCACGACAGTCGTCAACCGATGGTTGACGGCCCCCGGGTCGACAACCTACGGTTGACGCATGGAGAATCCCGTTGTTCCCAACACCACTCCGCTGCGCCTCGACGACCTGATCGCGGCGATCAAGCAGGTCCACACCGACGCGCTGGACCAGCTCTCCGACGCGGTCATCGCCGCGGACCACCTCGGCGAACTCGCCGACCACCTGATCGGCCACTTCGTCGACCAGGCCCGCCGCTCCGGCGCCTCCTGGACCGACATCGGCCGCAGCATGGGCGTCAGCAAGCAGGCCGCCCAGAAGCGCTTCGTCCCCAAGGACCCGGCCACCCCCAACGACCTCGACCCCAGTCAGGGCTTCAGCCGCTTCACCCCCCGGGCCCGCAGCGTCGTGGTCGCCTCCCAGGAGGAGGCCCGGAAGGCGGCCAACGCCGAGATCACCACGGCCCACCTGCTGCTCGGCCTGCTCGCCGAGCCCGAGGGCATCGGGATGAAGGCGCTCGCCGCCCAGGGCGTCACCTCCGAGGCCCTGCGGGCGGCGGCCACCGCCGCCCTGCCGGCCGCCGCCGACGAGCTGCCCGCACTGATCCCGTTCGACGCGGGGAGCAAGAAGGTGCTGGAGCTGACCTTCCGCGAGGCGCTCAGGCTCGGCCACAACTACGTCGGCACCGAGCACGTCCTGCTGGCACTGCTGGAGCAGGACAACGGGCAGGACGTCCTCACCTCGCTCGACGTGGACAAGTCCGAGGCGGAGACCTTCGTCTCGGAGGCCATCGCCGCCCTCGTCGCCGCCCGGAACACCGAGTCCGAGCAGCAGGGCTGAGGACCCGACGCCGCGCCCCGGACGGAACTCCCGACCGGGGCGCGGCACTTCCTCCCGAAAACCGGATCCGGCCGGAAACCGGATCGGATCAGAAACCGGAGACGTTAGTGGTGACGATCCGGACCCGGCCGTCCTCGGCCGCCTCCAGGGCCGCCCGCAGCCGGGCCGAGCGGGCGGGGCCGAGCAGCTCCAACGCCTCCTCGACCGGGGCCCAGCGGTGGTCGTCCAGTTCACCGGCCGGGACGGTCACGGGGGTGCCGTCCGGGACGGTGCCGAAGTCGAACATGAAGTGCTCGGCGGGGTGGTCGAGTTCGCCCGACGGGTGGGTCCAGGAGATGGCCAGCAGCTCGCCGGCCTCCCCGACGATCCCGGTCTCCTCCTCCAACTCCCGTACGGCGCACTCGACCGGGCCCTCGCCGAGGTCGATCGTGCCGCCGGGGAACTGCCAGTGCTCGCGGTACCCGGCCTTCACGATCAGGACCCGGCCGGACTCGTCGCGCAGCAGGCAGCCCGCCGCCGCGTAGATCCTGGGCAGGGACGCCAGCCATTCCTCGCGGGACTTCAAGGGCTCTGTCGTCACGGTGGTCCTCCTGGGGCGCATGGGTTCGACGACCCCACTCTGCCACCGGATTTCGGGCCGGACCGATGAGTCGGCGCCCTCACGCCGGTCCAACCCGCATGACGACCGCCACCGGGACGACACCCGGCACGACGCCCGGCCCCACACCCGCCGCGACCGTACTGACCTGCGACCTGGGCGCGCTGAGCGCCCCCGACCTCGCCGTCGTCGACGCCCTCGCCAGGCTGAGGCTCGCCGCCGCCCGGCACGGGGTGGGCGTGGTGCTGCTGAACGCGAGCGGCCAGCTGCGCGAACTGCTCGCCTTCAGCGGGCTCGCGGCGCTGCTGCCGGACGCGGCCGATCCGCTCGACCCGGCCGATCCGCTCGACCCGGCCGGACTACGCGACCCCGCCGGACTACTCGGTGTCGCCCTCCTCGGCGTCCAGCCGGGGCGGCAGGCCGAACAGCGGGAAGAGCACGTCGGTGTCCAGGAAGTTGGTGAACCCGGTGATCCGGCCCGCTGACACCTCCGGCACGATCAGCGCCCACGGCTCGTGCCCGCCCGCCGGGCTCGGCCGGTACTGGGCGAAGGCCGGCCCGCCGTTGGCCGTGACCGGGAGCAGCCGGGAGCCGCGGCAGCCGTTCCCGGGGCCCAGCATCCAGGCCCTGATCTCGTCCTGCCCCTGCAGCCACATCGCGAACGGCGGCATGTTGAGCGTGACGTCCTCGTGCAGCAGCGCGGCCAGACCGTCCATGTCGTAGGCCTCGAAGGCGCGGACGTAGCGGTCCAGCAGCGCGCGGTGGTCCTCGTCCAGCGCGGGGGCGGGCCGGGCGGCCGGGGCGTCCGAGGCGAGCACCGCACGGGCCCGCTGCAGTGCGCTGTTGACCGAGGCCACCGTGACGCCGAGGAGTTCGGCCACCTCGGCGGCCTTCCAGCCGAGCACCTCGCGCAGGATCAGCACCGCGCGCTGCCGGGGCGCGAGCCGCTGCAGCACGGCCACGAAGGCCAGCTTCACCGATTCGCGCTGGGCGGCCACCTCGGCCGGGTCCCCCGTCTCGGGCAGCACCCGGCCGTCCGGGGCGGGGCCGATCCACGTCACCTCGGGCAGCTGCGTGCCGTGCGCCGCGGCCACCGTGACCGGGCCCGCCAGGTCCATCGGACGGGCCCTGGCGTTGCGGCCGTTCAAGGCGTCCAGGCAGACGTTGGTGGCGATGCGGTACAGCCAGGAGCGCAGCGCCGCCCGGCCCTCGAAGCCCCGGTGCCCGCGCCAGGCCCGGACCATGGTCTCCTGCACCGCGTCCTCGGCCTCGAAGACCGAGCCGAGCATGCGGTAGCAGTAGCCGGTGAGTTCGGTCCGGTACCGCTCCAGCTGGAGCTCGACCGGCTCCTCCGTGATCACGTCGGCCATGGTGTGCCCCCGTCGTCCTGCCGTGCGTGCTGAACGGGACGAACCTAGCGCAGGGCACCGACAGTCCGGTCCGCCGCGCTCCGGCCGCCCCCCGCAACGCCCCTGACCGCACATCAGGGGCGGGCGCCGACGGCCCGGCGCCCGCCCCTCGGCGGAACGGCGCGCCGGGCGGCCGCTCAGTGCGCGGAGTGCTTCTCCGCGCCGCGGTGCCGGTGGCCCTTGAGCTCGCCGTGCATCGCGGGGGCGGCGTGGACGGCGGTGGTCGGCGCGTCGCGCCCACCGTGGCGGAACGCGTCGCCGCTGCCGTAGCCGGTGCCGGCCGCAGACGTCGCACCGGTGCGCAGTTTCGGCGCGATCCGGGTGGGTGGGCTCGCCATGCCGCGGCGTTCGAGCAGTTCCTGGGTGCCCTGACGGAGCTGGGCGGTGCTGCCCGGGGCTCGCTTGGTCATCGTCGGCCTCCCTTCGGCGGTCACCGGCCGGACGGCTGTCGACCGGAGGGGCCGCGCGGTCGCTATGTCCGGATTTTATCCGGCTTGCGCGCCCGTGCCACCGGGGGCGGCCCGCAACCCGCGACCCGTGCGAGGGCCCGCCCCGGCCCACAGCCTCCCCCGGCCCACGGTCTCCCCCAGCCCACGGCCTCCCTCAGCCCATGACCTCGTGGACGAAGCACCAGCGCCAGTCCTCCCCCGGCTCGTACGAGCGGATCACCGGGTGGGAGGTGTTGTGGAAGTGCGCGGCGGCGTGCCGTTGCGGCGAGAAGTCGCAGCACCCGACGTGGCCGCAGTCCAGGCAGATCCGCAGGTGCACCCAGTCCCTGCGGCCCTGCGCCAGGCACTCGGCGCAGCCGCCGGCGGGCGGGAGCGGCTCGATGTCCTGAGGGGCCAGAGCGAGGTCTTCGCAGGCACTCATGAGTGCAGGCTAAGCCGCTCGGGGCCGCTCCGCCCGCTCAGGGACGGGCCGCTCAGGACGCCTCCGACACCCCGGAGGGGCCGGCCGAGTCGGCCGTCCCGGCCGGGGCCGTCCAACTCGCCAGCAGGGCCAGCTTCTGCGCGGTCGGCGACCCCACCGGGGCGGTGTAGACGACCAGCAGTTGGTCCGGCGAACCGTTGACGCCCAGGGTCTCGTAGCCGAAGTCCAGGTCGCCGACCAGCGGGTGCCGGACCAGCTTGCCGCCGTGGGTCTTCTCCCGGACCAGGTGGTCCGCCCAGAGTCGGCCGAACTCCTCGCTGCGCACCGACAGTTCGCCGACCAGCGCGCTCAGCACCGGGTCGTCGGGGTGCAGTCCGGCGTCCCGGCGCAGGTAGGAGACGGTCTCCGCGGCGACCGCGTCCCACTGCCGGTAGTACTCCCGGGCCGCCGGGTCGAGGAAGGCGTGCCGGGCCTGATTGGGCGGGCCGTCCGCGCCGCCGTCCGGACGCGTGGAGAAACCGTTCACCGCCTCGCCCAGCGCGTTCCACGCCAGGACCTCCATCCGGCGGCCCAGGACGAAGGCCGGCACCCCGGTCATCAGGTCCAGCATCAGCCTCGTCCCCGGCCGGACCTGCTGCCGCGCCCGTCCCCGGCCGGTGGCCGTCCCGGCCGGGGCCTTGGGCGGTCGGGCGAGCGAGCGCAGGTGCGCCGTCTCCACCTCGTCCAGGCGCAGCACCCGGGCCACCGCGTCCAGCACCGCGTCCGAGGCGCTGCCGCCCCGGCCCTGCTCCAGCCGGACGTAGTAGTCCACGCTGACGCCCGCGAGCTGCGCCACCTCCTCCCGGCGCAGGCCCTGCACCCGGCGGCGGCCGTGCGAGGGCAGGCCGACCTCCTCGGGCAGGATCCGGGCCCGGCGCGAACGGAGGAAGTCCCCCAAGGTGTTCTCCATGCCCGGCAGGTTAGTCGCGTGCGGCGGAGCGAGGGTGGTACTGCCGTTCCCAGGAAAGGCCGTCCCCGGAAGGGAGTTCCCAGGACGGCGGTACCCGGGAAGCACACGGCCCTGGGTCGGCCGTCGCGGTCCGCGCAGAGTGGTCGACGTCAGCCCGACCGCACCAGGAATCCGGAGCCCCCGATGAGCCTCGCCCCCCTCACCGCCCCCCTCGCCGCCCGCACCGCCGTCGTCACCGGAGCCGCCAGCGGCATGGGCGCCGCCACCGCCCGGACGCTCGCCGCCCAGGGCGCCCGGGTCGCCCTGCTCGCCCGCCGCACCGAGCGGCTGGACGCCCTCGCCGCCGAGATCGCCGCGGCGGGTGGCCAGGCGCTCGCCGTCACCGCCGACATCACCGACCAGGCCTCGGTGGACGCCGCCGCGAAGGCCGTCCACGACGCCTACGGGCAGGTCGACCTGGTGGTCAACAACGCCGGGGTGATGCTGCCCAACCCCCTGGCCGACGGCCGGATCGACGAGTGGACCCGCATGGTCGACACCAACCTCACCGGCGCGCTGCGGATCGTCCGTGCCTTCACCGCCGACCTCACCGCGGCCGCCGCCGAGGGCCGCACCGCCGACCTGGTCAACGTCTCCTCGATCGCCTCGCACGTGGTCTTCCCCGACTACGCCGTGTACGGCGCCACCAAGGCCGCGCTCACCCAGCTGTCGGCCGCCCTGCGCAGCGAGCTCGGGCCGCTCGACGTCCGGGTCAGCGCCGTCGAGCCCGGCCTGACCGACACCGAACTCGGCGGGCACATCGACAACCCGGTGCTGCGCGACCAGCTCGGCGGCATGTTCGCCGCCATCCCGGCGCTCGCGGCCGAGGACATCGCCGACCTCGTCGCGTACACCGTCAGCCGCCCCCGGCACGTCAACCTGCGCCACCTGGTCGTGCTGCCGACCCGGCAGGCGTGACCGGCCCACCGGCGTCCCCGCTCCGCGTCCACGGGTGGCATGGGAGCATGCCACCCGTGGCGATCGTGACGGGGAGAACGAACGGCGACACCGACGGTGGCGACACCGGAGGTGTGCCTGCGCAGCGCAACGGCGGCGCGGGGGCGCCGGACAGCCGGGCTGCGGGCAGTGGCGCTGCAGGTGGTGGCGCTGCGAGCAGCGGTAAGGCGGGCGGTGGCACTGCGAGCGGTGGCGCTCCGGGCAGTGGCCCGAGAGGCGCCGACGCGAGGGGCACCGACGCGAGGGGCACCGGCCCGAGAGGCGCCGGCGCGAGGGGCACCGGCGCGAGGGGTGCCGACGGCATACCCGGGCAGCCCGGACCGGCCCGGTTCCTGGCCCGGACGATGCCCGCCACCGGTCGGCTGCGGCAACCCGTCGCCCTGATCCGGCTGCTCGGCGGCCTGCTCGCCATCGCGCTGACCCTGCTGCTCGCCGACTACGCCCGCGCCACCACCGGCGGCATCGCCGCCGACGTCGCCGAGGCCGCCGGCCTGGTGCCGCGACCGCTGGCGAGCCTGGCCGGCGGTCTCACCACCGCCGCCGTCCTGCTGCTGCCGGTCGGCCTCGCCGTCCGGCGCCTGTTCGGCCCCGACCGGCGGCGGGCCCTCCAGCAGGTCTCCGACGGACTGCTCGCCGCCGTCCTCGCGTACGGCGCCACCCTCGGCGTGGACCTGTGGGCCGACAGCCTCGCCCCGCACTCGCTGCTCACCGCGCTCACCCAGCCGCTGCCCGGTGACGTCCTCGGGCGCACCGAGCCGGTCTACGGCTACCTCGCCCCGGTCCTCGCCTTCATGACCGCCTCCGGCAGCCGCGAACGCCGCCTGCCCTGGACCGTCCTCGCCCTCTCCGGCCTCGCCGGACTGGCCTGCGGCTTCGCCACCCCCACCGCGCTGCTGCTCGGCCTGCTCATCGGCTGGACCGGCGCCCACGGCACCCTGTACGCGGTCGGCAGCCCCGACCCCTGCCCCCGGCCCGGCGAGATCCTGCGCGCCCTGCGCGAGAGCGGCCTGCGCCCGGTCGAGGCCCAGCCGACCGGGCCCGACCGCTACCGGGTCCGGCAGACCGACGGCCGCCCCGACCTCGACGTCCAGCTCCTCGACCGGCAGGCCGTCACCGCCGCCGCCGTCCAGCGGGCCTGGCGCCGGCTGCGCCTGCGCACCGCCCCCGACCCCCGGGCCCTGCGCTCCCCGCGCACCGGGCTGGAGCACGAGGCCCTGGTCACGTACGCGGCCCTGGCGGCCGGCGTCCGCACCCGCGACATCGCCGCCACCGCCGGCCTCGGCCAGGACACCGCCCTCATCGCGTACGAGCGGCTGGACGGCCGCACCCTGGACCAGCTCGCCGACGAGGAGATCACCGACGAGCTGCTCGTCGACGCCTGGGGCCAGCTCGCCCTCCTCCAGCGCCGCGAGATCGCCCACCGCGCCCTCGTCCCCTCCTCCCTGCTGGTGGACGGCTCGGGCGCGGTGCACCTGGTCGACTTCGCCGACGGCGACATCGCCGCCACCGAACTCGTGCTGCGCTGCGACGTCGCCCAGCTCCTCACCACGCTCGCCCTGCGCACCGGCGCCGCCCGCTCCGTCCGCACCGCCACCGCCGTCCTCGGCCCCGACCCGATCGACGCCGTCCTCCCCCTCCTCCAACCCATGGCGCTCACCCACACCACCCGCCGCGCCCTCAAACACCACGGGAAACCCGCCGAACCGGCCCCGGCCCACCCGGAGCCGTCACCCGCCGACGCGGGCTCCCGCCCCAGCGCCGGCAACCGTGCGAAGACCGTCACCGCCACACTCACCGCCACATCCGCCACCACATCCACCGCCCCGGCCGACGGCCCCGGCCGCCCGATCGCCGGCTCCGGCAGCGACGGCACGCAGGCCGAGCACGCCCCGGTGCCCGGTGGGCTGCTGGAGGAGATCCGGGCCGAGGTGCTGCGGGCGCGGCCGCAGGTGGTGGGCCGGCCGGTGCGCCTGGAGCGGCTGCGGCCGCGGACGCTGCTGGCCGTCGTGGGCGGGGTGGTGGCCGGGTGGCTGCTCATCCCGCAGCTGTTCGCGGCGGAGGACAATCCGGTCTCCGCCCTGGCCGACGCCGATCCGTGGTGGCTGCTCCTGGCACTGGCGGCAGCGGCGACCAGCCACGTCACGGCGGCGATGGGCTTCGTCGGCTTCGTGCCGGAGCGCCTGGACTTCCGCAACGCGGTGCTGGCGCAGGTGGCCGGGTCGTTCGTGAAGCTGGTGTCACCCGGCGGGGTCGGCGGGGTGGCGCTGAACACCCGGCTGCTGCAGAAGGCGGGCATCCCGACGGCGCAGGCGCTGTCCAGCGTCGGCGTGGGGACGATGATCGGGCTCGTGCTGCACCTCCTGCAGCTGGGCGCCTTCGTCTACCTGCTGGACCTGCAGCCGGGCGGCTCCGAGCTGGACGCGCTGCCGGCGGTGGTGGGCGGACTGGCGGGCGCCGCGGCCCTGCTGGCGGTGGTGTCGGCGATCCCGGTGGCCCGGCGGTGGCTGGCCGCGCGGCTGCGGCCGCTGACGACCGAGGTGCTGCCGCGACTGCTGGACCTGCTGCGCAGCCCGACCCGCCTGGCGGTGGGCGTGACCGGTCAGCTGCTGGTGTCGATCTGCCTGATCTCCTGCCTCTACTGCTGCGCCCGGGCGATCGGCCGCGAGCCGTCCTTCGCCTCGGTCGCGGTGGTGTTCCTGGTGGGCAACGCGGCGGGCAGCGCGGCGCCGACCCCGGGCGGGGCCGGCGCGGTGGACGGGGCGCTGATCACGCTGCTGCAGCAGACCGCGTCGATGGAGAAGGGCGGCGCACTGGCGGCGGTGGCGCTGTACCGGCTGCTGACGCTGATCCTGCCGGTGCTCCCGGGGTGGGCCGCGATGGCCTGGCTGCAGCGCCGCCGCGCGCTGTAGGCCCCGGGGGCCACCGCCCCGGGGACCACCGCCCCGGCGGCTACTCCCGGTACTCGTCCTCGTCGAGCTGGACCACCCGGGACTGCTCCGCGGCGTCCGCGACGTCGGTGGCCGGGTCGGCGCCGAGGGCGCGGCGCTCGGCGACCTCGTCGTACTCGTCGACCTGCGGCGCCTCCTCGTCCGGCTCGACGGTCTCGACGGTCTCGTCGATCAGGTACTCCTCGTGATCCTGCGGCATGGCGTCCGTCCTCACTGTTCGGAGGCTCCCACGGGCTCGGGTGGCGTACTGGAAGTATCCGCCGCCCGGCGCCCCGACGCGAAGCGCCGGTCCGCCCCGGCGTGTTGCCGGAGGCCGCGCGGCGCCCGGCCCGGTCGTGGCCTGGACGTGGCCCGGACGCGGCCCGGGCCCGGCGCGCGAACCCCCTGATTGACCCGCGGATCATGCGCCCGAATGACCCTGATGACGGGTGCACTCCGTCCCTAGGGTCGTGGCCATGACGACGAACGAGACCACCGGATCCCCCGCCCGCCTCGACTACGCCCGCACCGTCCCGAAGGTGTTCCGCGCGATGATCGCCCTGGACGCCGCCGCCCGCGAGGGCCTGGACCCGGCGCTGGTCGAGCTCGTCCAGATGCGCACCTCGCAGCTGAACAAGTGCGCGTACTGCCTGGACATGCACACCAAGGACGCCCGCAAGGCCGGCGAGAGCGACGAGCGGATCTACCTGCTGCCGGTCTGGCCGGAGGCCCCGGCCGGGGTGTACGGCGAGCGGGAGCGGGCCGCCCTGGCGCTCGCGGAGGCGATCGCGCGGGTCGGCGACGGGGTGACGGACGCGGTGTACGCCCGGGCCGCCGAGCACTTCGCCGAAGCCGAGCTGGGGCAGCTGATCTCGGTCTGCTTCACCGTCAACGCCTGGAACCGCCTCAACGTGGCCACCCGCAACCTCCCCGGCGCCGCCTGAGCGGAGGGCCCGCCGTCCGATCCGCCCCGGGGCCCGCCGCAGCGACGCCGCAGCGCCTGCCGGCCCGGCCGCCCGGAACGCCGCCGAGGCCGCCGGGGGTACGATCGGTGCCGTACAAAGGGCTTACCCACACCCACCCGGTGGCCCCGAGGCCCATACGAACGACGGGGAAAGCATGTCCGGCTCGCACTACTTCACCGGTGCACCCGAGGTCGCCAGCGACCGCCGGCCGATCACGGTCTCCCTGCCGGACCTCACCCTGGAACTGACCACCGACACCGGGGTGTTCTCCCGCAGCCGGCTCGACCCGTGCACCCGGATCCTGCTGGAGCACGCACCCGCGCCGCGGGTGCGCGGCCCGATCCTGGACATCGGCTGCGGGTACGGTCCGATCGCGCTCACCTGGGCGAGCCGGCGCAAGCGCCTCCCGGTCTGGGCGGTGGACGTCAACGAGCGCGCCCTGGAGCTGGTCCGGCTGAACGCCGAGGCGCTGGGGCTCGGGAACGTCCACGCCGCCCTGCCCGACGACGTCCCCGAGGACGTCCGCTTCGCCACCATCTACTCCAACCCGCCGATCCGGATCGGCAAGGCCGCGCTGCGCCGCCTGCTCACGCACTGGCTCGGCCGGCTGACCCCGGACGGCTCGGCGTTCCTGGTGGTGCAGAAGCACCTGGGCTCGGACTCGCTCCAGAAGTGGCTGAACGAGCAGGGCTACCCGACCAGCCGGGTCACGTCGGTCAACGGGAGCCGGATTCTGGAAGTGCGGCCCCGCCCCGAGGCGGGCGAGGGCTCCGAGAGCGGACGAGGGACGACGACGTGAAGCAGCTGCGCGGGACCGAACTGAAGCGACTGCACCGATCCTGGCGGCGCAGCAACGCGTTCCGGCTCGCGATGATCCTGGAGAACCTGCAGTCGCCGTTCAACGTCGGCTCGGTGGTCCGGACCGGTGCGGCGATGGGTGCCGAGAAGCTGTACCTGACCGGGGACACCCCGTCGGTGCGCTCGTCCGGCGCGCAGAAGGCCGCGATGGGCACCGACAAGTACCTGAAGGTGGAGCACTTCCCGACCGTCGCCGAGGCGGTGGCGGCGGCGAAGGCCGACGGTTTCAAGGTGGTCGGCCTGGAGCTGGCGGACGAGGCCGTGCCGATGTTCGCCGCCGAGCTGACCCCGGCGGTGGCCTTCGTGCTCGGGCACGAGGACCGCGGGATCACGCCCGAGGCGCTGGCGCTCTGCGACCAGGTGGTGTTCGTGCCGCAGCTGGGCCGGGTCGGCTCGCTGAACGTGTCGGCGGCCGCGACGGTGGCCTGCTACGAGGCGCGCCGGCAGGGGTACGTGATCAGCGGCACCCCGGACGGCGACCTCGCGGGCGACCTCGGCGACTTCGGCGGCGACGAGGACTGAGTCGTGTGAACGGCGGGAGGGGTGTGCCGAAAGGCCCACCCCTCCCGCCGTTTCCGCCCGGAAACCCCGCGCATCTCTGCCGAACGGCAGATGTGCGAACGGGCCCCGCCCGGAAGCATTCCGGTCGTGACCGAACTCCGGATCCTCGACCTGACCAAGGAGTACCGCGGCGGCAAGCGCGCGGTGGACTCCTTCTCGCTGACGCTACGGCCCGGCGTGCTCGGCCTGCTCGGCGCCAACGGCGCCGGCAAGTCGAGCCTGATGCGCATCCTGGCCACGGTCACCCGGCCCACCTCGGGCCGGGTGCTCTGGGAGGGCGTCGACACCGCCCGCCGCCCCGGGCCGCTGCGCCGTGCCGTCGGCTACCTCCCGCAGGACTTCGGCGTGTACCCGCAGCTCACCGCCCGCGAGTTCCTCGGGTACCTGGCCGCCGCCAAGGGCATGCGGCGCCGCCCCGCGAAGGCCCGGATCGACGAACTGCTCGACCTGGTCAACCTGTCGGGCGCGGCCGGGCAGCGGCTCGGGGCGATGTCCGGCGGGATGCGCCAGCGGGTCGGCATCGCCCAGGCGCTGCTCAACGACCCGGCCCTGCTGATCGTGGACGAGCCGACGGTGGGGCTGGATCCGGAGGAGCGCCTGCGCTTCGGCAGCCTGCTGAGCGCGCTCGGCGCCGACCGGATCGTCGTGCTGTCCACCCACATCGTCCCGGACGTCGCCGCCACCGCGGACCGGATCGCCGTCATGGGGCACGGCCGGCTGCTGCACCACGGCACTCCGGAGGAGCTCCTGGGCCGCGCGGAGGGCTCGGTGTGGGAGCTGACCGTCGCCGCCGACCGGCTCCCGTCGCTGCGTTCGCGGTTCCTGCTCGGCGGCACCACCCGCACCCCGGAGGGCGTCCGGGTCCGGGTGCTGTCCGGGGGTCGGCCCGCACCGGAGGCGCAGCCCGTCACGCCCCGGCTGGAGGACGCGTACCTGCTGCTCACCGCCGCGCCGGCCGGGGCGGCGGCGTCAGCCTCGGCCTCGGCGTCAGCCTCGGCCTCGGCCGAGGAGGTGGCGGCGTGGTGACGCGCGTCGGGGCGCTCGCGCTGGCCGACTTCCGGGAGCGCCGGCGGCGGCCCGGGTACCTGGTCGTGCTGCTCGGCACGCTCGCCCTCGGGCTGCTGGCCGCGCCGGTCGGCGACTCCCGGTGGGAGGTGTTCCAGGTGACCGACCTGCACGGCCGCTACACCAGCGGCTACGTGGGAACGGTGACCGCGCTCGGCGGCGCGGTCTGGCTCTCGCTGGCGGGCTTCGGCATCGCGCGCGGGGCGATCCCCCGGGACGAGCAGAGCGGAGTGGGCCGACTGCTCGCCGCCACGCCGACAGGCCGGATCGCCTACCTGGCGGGCAAGTTCGGAAGCAACCTGCTGCTCTTCGGCTCGATGCTGCTCGCCCTGGCCGGGACGGCCCTCGGGGTGCAGCTGCTCAAGGGGGACTCGGACCGGGTGGACGTGGTGCGGCTGTTGCTGCCGTACGTCCTGATCACGCTGCCGCTGCTGGCGGCGGTGGCCGGGTGCGCGGTGCTCTTCGACACCGTGCCCGGGCTGCGCGGCGGGCTGGGGTCGATGGTCTGGTTCGCGGTCTGGCTGGTGTTCGTCCTGGGCGCGCAGACCACCGGCGGGCTGGACCTGCTGGGCATGCGCCGGATCACCGCGTCGATCCGGGAGGTGCTCGCGGCGGGCGGACGACCCGTCGACGGTGTGGAGTTCGGGGTCGGGCTGACGGCGGACAACCGGGTGCTCGGCACCTTCGACTGGCCCGGTCTGGGGCCGGGCGAGGCGGGCGGGCCGGCCGCGACGGGGCTGCTGCTGATCGCGGCGGCGCTCGGGCTCGCGCTGCTCGGGGCGCTGTGGTTCCGGCGCTTCGACGGGCCGGAGGCCCGCCCGGCCCCGACGGGGCTCCGCCCGGGTGCGACGGGGGTGCGTCCGGGCGGATGGGGCCGCAGCGCGGCGCGGGACGGCGAACGGGCCGGCACGGCACCGGAGCCCGGAGCGGCCGCCTTCGCCCTGGATCCGGCCCGGCTGACCCCGGCCCGCCAGGGCCGCACGGTGGCCGCCGCGTTCACCGGCGAGCTGCGAATCCTGGTGCAGGGTCAGCAATGGTGGTGGGCCGGGGCCGCCGTCATCGCCGCGGCGGCACTGAGCGTCGCACCGGACGGGCCGAGCCACGCGGTGCTGCCGTTCGCGATGCTCTGGCCGGTGCTGCTCTGGTCCCGGATGGGCCACCGGGCGGACGGCGGCAGCACCGCCGAACTGCTCGGCGCCTGCCCGTCCCCGCTCCGCCGGGGGCTGGCCGCCCTGCTCGCCGGGATCGTCCCGGCACTCGCGGTGGTGGCCGGATCGGTCGTCCGGCTGTTCGGCGCCGGGGAGCCCCGCGCCGCCGCGGGCGCCCTGGCCGGCGCACTGCTGATCCCCGCCCTGGCCATGCTCTGCGGCACCGTCACCCGCGGCCCCCGGCTGTTCCAGGCCGTCTACCCGCTGCTCTGGTACGGAATGATCAACCGCGTCGGCGGGCTGGACTTCCTCGGCGTCTCCGGGGATCGCGCCCCGGCACCCGCAGCCGTCGCCGGCCTCGCCGCCGCACTGGCGCTGGGCGTGCTCGCGGTGGACGCGATACGCCACGCCACCCGCTGAGCCGCCGGGCGGGCGCGAGCGCACCCATCCGGACAGGTGCCCGTCGCCTCCGGCAACAGGGAGACCTCGCACCCGCCCGGGTCCACAAAGCTGCCGGTCAACCGGCAGATTGGGCCCGGCCGGGGGCCGGAGCGCCGGAGTACGATGGCCCGGTCCCGGAGGCGCCGAACACCCGAGCGCCCTGGCAGGCCCGCCCCTCGCCGAAGCGATCCTCCCGGCACACGGTGGGCCAGGGCCGCGCGCGCCCAGGACCGTCAACCGCACCACAGCACCAGGCAAGGCCCAGAACGACGGCCCGTCGTGCTGCGCAGGCAGGGCGACGGGCCGCGCCACGCCCCGATGCCCGTCTGTGAGGACGCACCCATGACCCCTGCCCTGTCCAGCACGAGCCAGGACACCGGCGGACGCCCGACCGGGATCACCGACTCCTCCGACTCCTCCGGCTGCTCCGACTCCTCCGGCTGCTCCGACCCCGCCGAACTCTCCACCTACAGAAGACTGTTGGGCCTCCTGGCGACCAACCCCGCCGCCTACCGCACGATCTGCCACGAGCCGGAGGGGAACACCGCCCTCGCCAGCGAACTACGCGGCCACCCACTGGCACAGGCCGCCAAGTCCATCGTCCTCCGAGCCAAGCGAACCAAGCAGGACGGCGGCGGCCGCTACGCGCTCGCCGTGGTGCCGGGCGACCGCCGGGTCGACCTGGACGCCGTCGGCCACGCCCTGGGATCCGACCGGGTCGGCTTCGCGGACCGCACCACCGCCGAACGACTGAGCGGCTGCACGAGCGGCTCGATCATCCCCTTCTCGTTCCACCCCGACCTCGAACTCCTCGTGGACCACGACCTCTTGACCCACAGCCACCTCTACTTCAACGCAGCACGACTCGACCGCTCGATCGCCCTGTGCACCGCCGCCTACCGAACCCTGGCCCACCCCCACATCCTCGCCATCGCCGCCTGACCCACCCATCCGTCCGCCCGCCCACACCCCCACCGGCCCACTCCCCCGCCCGCGGACGCAAAAGGCCCAGGCCGGACGACCCCCGGCCTGGGCCCCACCCCGATCAACCCCGGCCGGGGTCCCCGAACAGCGGACTTCGACGTGGTCGGCCTCAACGGAGCCCCATGGTCGGTCGTCCAGGTCAAGAGCAGGGTCGCAGGCGGCGCCATCAGCGGGGCGCCGGCAAGCACCCTCGCCCGATTCATGATCACGGCACACCCGGGCACCCCCCGGGCACTTTTCGCAGCCGACGCATCACCACCCAATTGCCCGAGCGCGCCCACGAACGACAAAAGGCCCAGGTCACGGGCTACGTGACCTGGGCCTTCACTGAGCCGCCTGCGGGATTCGAACCCGCGACCTACGCATTACGAGTGCGTTGCTCTGGCCAACTGAGCTAAGGCGGCACCGTTGCCGTGTGTGGCGGCAACGCGGGCCAGTCTACACAGGTTCGCGGGTGATCCGTACTCGGATACCAGGGGGGTGGGTCAGGCGGAGGAGACGGCGAGCTTGGCGGCGAAGCCGGCGAAGAGGACGGCGACGCCGCTGGTGAGGGTGGCGGAGAGGCGCTTGCGGCGGCGGAAGGCGGTGGCGAGGGTGGTGCCGGCGAAGATCAGCAGGGAGAGGTAGAGGACGCTGAAGGTCTGCAGGATGCCGCCGAGGAGGACGAAGGAGAGGGCGGGCCGGCTGTAGGAGGGGTCGACGAACTGGGTGAAGAAGGAGAGCAGGAAGAGGATGGCCTTGGGGTTGAGGAGGCTGACCACCAGGGCGCGGCGGAAGGGGTTCTCGGCGGACTCGGGGGCCGTCTCGGTGGCGGGGTCGGCCGCGGCCCGGCGTTCGCGCCAGAGCTGACGGGCGGCGCGGAGCATGCCGTAGCCGATCCAGAGCAGGTAGGCGGCGCCGCCGAACTTGACCACCGCGAAGACGGCCGGGTTGGCCTTCAGCAGGGAGGCCGCGCCGATCGAGGTGAGGCTGATCAGGGTGAGGTCGCCGACGAAGACTCCGGCTGCGGCCCGGTAGCCGGTCCGGATGCCCTTGCGGGCGGCGACGGACAGCACGTACAGGGAGTTGGGGCCGGGCAGCAGGACGATGACGAGGGCGCCGAGGACGTACGTCGCCAGGTTGTCGACTCCGAGCACGATGCGCTCCTGTGGGGGAAGGGCGGCAGAGGGGGGCGCTCATCGTAACGTCGCACCGGTAATCGATTGAAACGAAAACTACCTGCCGGCCGCCCGGCGCCCCCGCCTCTACCGGTCGCAGCGCTTGCCCTGCTCAGGGGCCTCTCCGGTGAGCAGGAAGCGGTTCACCGCGCCGTCCACGCAGGCGCTGTGCCGGCCGTAGGCGGTGTGGCCGTCCCCGTCGAAGGTGAGCAGGCGGCCGGACTCCAGCTGTCCGGCCAGGGACTGGGCCCAGGCGTACGGGGTGGCCGGGTCGCGGGTGGTGCCGACGACGACGATCGGGGCGGCGCCCGCCGCCCGGATGGTGTGCGCCGCGCCGGTGGCCCGGACCGGCCAGTACGCGCAGGTCAGCGCCATCCAGGCCATGTCCCGCCCGAAGTGCGGCGAGGTCTGCTCGAAGTCCGGCACCGCCCGCTGGACGTCCTCCGGCCCGCTGAACGGGGCGGGCAGGTCCAGGCAGTTCACCGCGGTGTTGGCGAACATCAGGTTGGGGTACGAGCCGTCCGCCTCGCGCCCGTAGTAGGCGTCGGAGAGCTTCAGCAGCCCGGTGCCGTCGCCCGCCGCGGCGTCGGCGAGGGCCGCGCGCAGCTTGGGCCAGAGGAAGTCGGCGTACATCGCCTCGATGACGCCCGTGGTCGCCTGGGCCTCGGTGAGCCGCCGCCCGTTGTCGGTGGTGGGCAGCGCGGCGGTCCGGACGGCCGCGAACAGGGCGGTGAGCCGCTCGCCGGCCTGCTGCTCGGTACGCCCGAGCGGGCAGTCCTCGCGCTTGGCGCAGTCCTTGGCGAAGGCGGCCCAGGCCGTCTCGAAGCCACCGGCCTGGGTGCGGTTGCCGGTGACCGAGTCGAGCGCCGGGTCCATCGCGCCGTCCAGCACCAGCCGGCCGGCCCGGCTCGGGAAGAGCCCGGCGTAGGTGGCGCCGAGGAAGGTGCCGTAGGACTTGCCGACGAAGTTGAGCTTCTCGTCGCCGAGCAGGGCGCGCAGCACGTCCATGTCCCGGGCGGCCTCGACGGTGCTGAGGTGGCCGAGTGCCGGACCGGCCTGCTTCCGGCAGCCCTCGGCGAACTCCTTGTCGGCGGCGACCAGTGCGTCGATCCCGCGCTGGTCGCCGGGGGTCAGGTCGACGGCGGTGAAGGCGTCCATCCGGTCGCCGCTGAGGCAGGTGACGGGGCTGCTGCGGCCCACCCCGCGCGGGTCGAGGCCGACCAGGTCGTACCGGGCGCGCACCCCACTGTCGAACGTCCGGGCGGTGGCCTCCAGGTACTCGACCGCCGAGCCGCCGGGCCCGCCCGGGTTGAGCAGCAGCGACCCGAGCCGCGGGTCGTGGGCGCCGGCGCCGGGAATCGCGCCGGCGTCGGCGACCGCCCCGGCCGCGGCGGGGTCGGCCACCGAGCGGGCGGCAGCGAGGGTGAGGTCGCCGTCCCCCGGGTGGTCGTAGTCCAGCGGCACCCGGAACGTCGTGCACTCGAACCCGCCGTCGCACGACTGCCAGGCCGGCCGCTGCGCGTAGTACGGCGCGAGCCCGGCCGGGACGTCGGCGGGCAGCGGCTCCAGCGGCGTGGCCCCCGACGTGCCGGGGCCCGGGGCGGAGGACCCACCGGGGCGGGCCGAGTCGGACGAGGCCGCCCCCGGCACCCCGGACGGGCCCGAACTGCACCCGCCCGCCAGCAGCCCGACGGCCACCGCCGCGGCCGACAGCCGCACCGCGGCGGCCGGTACCCGAACCCGCCCGAAGGCCCTCATCCGGTTGCTCTCCTCAGAAGGGGTCGAAGGAACGAAAACGCGATGACGCGATGACGTGATGACACGAAGACAGACAGGAGGACGGGAGAACAGGGAGACGGGAGGGCTGGGGGACGCGGGGAACCCGGGGGGATGCGCCGCTGCCCGGCACCCACCCCGGGGTACCGGGCAGCGTAACGCCCGCTCGGCGCTCCCTCAGGACGACTTGGCCAGCGCCTCGGCCAGGAACTGCGCCGCCTGCCGGACCAGCCGCAGCCGCTCCCGGTCGGGCGTGAAGTCCTGCACGTTGTCCGAGATCCGCACCTCGGCCTTGGCTGCCGGACCGGGGCCCGCCTTGAGCGACGCCTGGAGCTTGCGGGCCGCGTCCAGCCCGGCGGCGTCGGCCTTGGCGGCGGCCAGCAGCAGCTTGGCCGCGCTGCCGGTCGGGGCCTCGGCGCCGGTCTGGGTGAGCGCGGCGGCGTCGTACCGGCCGGAGACCGCGGCGGCCGCGCCGTACAGGTCGGGGCGGGCCAGCCCGGCGGCGGCCGCGCACGGCGCGCCGCCCTCGACGCCGAGGGCACCCCAGGAGGCCGGGCCGGGCGGCAGGGTGCGGAAGGAGGCCGCGATGGTCGTGCGCAGCGCCGCGTCGTCGGCGACGGCGGCCGGGGCGGCGGCGACCAGCTCGCAGGGGTGGGCGGTGCCGTTGGGCGCCTCGGGGGCGACCAGGATGAACGGACGGGACTTGCCGGTCTGCAGCGCCGAGCCGATGCCCTCGAAGACGTCGGGCACCTCGGCGTCGGCGGTCTTGCGCGGCGCGGCCGCGTGCATCACCACGACCGGGAAGCGCGCGTTGGGCTCCTTGGCGTACTGCGGCGGCAGCCAGACCCGGACGTTGCGCGGACGCCCGTCGGGGCCGAGCACGGCGGACTGGAGCAGCTCGCCGCCGCCCGGGTGGCCGACACTGTCGAAGCGGCTGACCACCGCGGGGGCCGTGGTGGCGGCCGTGCCGGGGGCGGCAGCGGCCGACTCGGTGGCCGCGGGGGGCACCGCCTGCTGCCGGACGGCCGCACCGCCCGCTGCCCCCGCGTCCGCGCCCGCCGTGTCCACGACGGGCTCCGACCGGTCCGGTTGCCGGTCGCCGCGACCGAGGCCGCCGAAGGCGCCGAGCGCGGTGAGCAGCGTCAATCCGGTGACGCACACCCCGCAGACCATCGCGCCGCCCGCCCGCACCAGCATCGGCCACCGGTCGCCGGCCAGCTCGTAGGTCTCGGCGGCCCGCAGGTCGCGCCAGCGCTGGAGGGCCCCGCGGGCGAGCCAGATCCCGCCGAGCGCGGCGGCCAGTAGGGGGATGACGAGGAGCGAACGAACCATGCGACGCACCGCCTCGGAGGAGGGTCGGCGCCGGACCGGACCCGGCGCGTACGGGAGGCGACCGGCCCGTCCGGGCGCAGTCGGCCCCCAGCGTGCACAACCGGCGGACGGTCACACGCGGGTGTGCCCGGCGCGTATCGCTCGTTCACTCGAAGGTGGGACAGCGCACCGGCTCCGGCAGGCGTACGGCCGTCGGCCGGTGGAGCGGTCCGACCGAGCCGGTCAGGCGGAGCGGGGCCCGCAGAGCGCGTCGGAGCAGAGCGCGTCGGGGCAGAGCGGGCCGGCGGACGACCGGCGGACGCACCGCGGTCGGCTCAGCCCGCGCGCAGCGCCACCGTCATCGCCTCGACCGCGAGCAGCGGGTCCACGTTGCGGTCCAACGCCTCGCGGCAGGCCAGCACCGCCTCGATCCGGCGCAGCGTGCCCTCCGCCGGACCGGCCTGGGCCACCCGGTTCAGCGCCTGCCGCTGGTCCTCGTTGGCGAGCGCGCCGCTGGAGCCGAGCTGGATCGCGAGCACGTCCCGGTAGAAGCCCAGCAGGTCGAGCAGGGCCACGCCGAGGGTCTCCCGGCGGGTACGGGTGGCGCGGCTCTTCTGCCGCTTCTCCAGCTCCTTGACCGCCCCGGCCATGCCGCGCGGGGCCTTGCTGCCCTCGGCGGCGCCGTAGGCCGCCTTGAGGTCGTCGGTCTCCTTGGCGTCCTGGGTCTCGGCGAGCGCCTCGGCGTCGGCCTTGGCGGTGTCGACCAGGCGCTGGGCGGCGGCCAGGCAGCCGCCGATGTCGCCGACCTCCAGCGGGATCCGCAGCACCTCCGCACGCCGGGAGCGGGCCTGCTCGTCGACGGCGAGGCGGCGGGAGCGCTCGATGTCGCCCTGCCCGGCGAGCGCGGCGAGCCGGGCGGTCTCCGGGTCGACGCCGTCGCGACGCACCAGCGTGTCGGCGACCGCCTCGGCGGCGGGGGTGCGCAGCACCAGCAGGCGGCAGCGCGAGCGGATGGTCGGCAGGACGTCCTGGACGGAGGGGGCGCAGAGCAGCCAGACGGTGCGCGGGGAGGGTTCCTCCACGCCCTTGAGCAGCGCGTTCGCGGCGGCCTCGGTGAGCCGGTGGGCGGCGTCCACCAGGATCACCGACCAGCGGCCGCCGGTCGGGTAGCTGGAGGCGCGCATCACCAGGTCACGCATGTCGCCGACGCCGATGGACAGGCCGTCCGTCCGGACGTACTTCACGTCGGCGTGGCTGCCGGCGAGCACGGTGTGGCAGCCGTCGCAGAATCCGCAGCCGGGCGTGCCGCCGAGCGCGAGGTCGGGGCTGGTGCACTGGAGTGCGGCGGCGAAGGCCCGCGCGGCGGTGACCTGACCGGCGCCGGGCGGACCGGTGAACAGCCAGGCGTGCGTCATCAGCGAGGCGTTCCCGCCCTCGACCGGTGCTGCCCCGCGACCGGCCTCAACCGTCGCCCCGGCCGCCCGGGCCGCGGCGGTCAGCTGCTCGACCACCCGCTCCTGGCCCACGAGGTCGTCCCAGACGGCCACTGCTGCTCCCAAGCTCCGTACGGCAGCGCCTGCGGCGCCTCTTCCCCGCCGTCGAGCATACGTCTCCGCCCTGACAGCCATTGCTCCGTCCGGGTCACGACGGACGGGCCCGGAAGCGGACGGCAGCACGCGGAGACACCGGTGGAGGGCACCGGGGGACGGCACCGGCGGACGGCACGGGCGGATGGCGGGACCACCACCGGCCGACACCGACGCCGGCGCCCGCCCGACAGCAAGGCGGCGCCGCCGGGGACCTGCCCCGGCGGCGCCGCCCGCGTCGTGTCCGGTCAGCCCCGGCGGCCCCAACGACGGCCCTTGCCCTTGCCGTCGCCCTTGTCCTGCTTCTCCTGCTTCTCCTGCGTGTCCTGCCTGTCCTGGCCCTCCTGGCCGAACCCGTCGCGCGGGTCCGCACCCTGCTGCGGAGCGCCCTGCGCCGGGCTGCCGTGCTCCCAACGCGTCCACTCGTCGTGCGAGCCGAGCAGGGTGTCGGTGAGGCTCGGCAGGTCGTCCATCGGCGTCTCCTCGGCCCACTCCGGCCGCGACCGCTCGGCGGCCGACGGGGGCTCCGGCTGGGCCTGAGGCTGAGGCTGGGCCTGAGGCTGCCGGCCCTGGGGCTGCGGCTGGCCCTGGGGCCGCTGCGCGGTCGGCTCCCCGCCGACTCGCGGCAGCTCACGCGTACCGTCCACCGGGCGGTCCGACCCGACCCGGGGCAGCACGGCCGTCCGGTCGGCGGCCTCCGCCGGGACCTTCGGCAGCACGGCCGTCTGATCCACCGCCGGCACCACCGGCAGCTTGGCGGTCTCGTCAACCGCCCCGGCGGCTCCGGCCGCCTTGCGCGCCTCGGCGGCATCGGCGGCCAGGACCGCGGTCTGCCGGTCCCGCAGCGACAGCTCGCGCGTCGCCTCGTCCCCGAGCCCGTCCGTCGGGCCCTGCGCCGACTCCTGCGGCACGTCCCGAACCGGCACGTCCCGAACCGGAGCACCCTGCTCCGAAGCGCCCTGGTCCGAAGCGCCCCGAACCGGAGCGTCCTGCGGCGTCTCCCGGACCACCCGCAGCTCCGTGGTCACGGCGTCCCCGCCGGTCGACCCCGGCCGCCCGGCCGCCCGGTCCGCCGCCGTCTCGGCCGCCTCGGCCGCTGCCGCCAGGGCGGCGGCCTGCGCCAGCCGGGCCTCCTCGGCCCGCTGCAGCGCCTCCTCCGCCCGACGACGCTGCTCCTCACGGGCGAGCTCGCGCTGGCGCTGCAGCTCGGCCTGGGCGGCCGCCTCGTCGGCGATCCGCTTGCGCTCGGCGGCCTCGGCCGCCAGCCGGGCCTCCTCGGCGGCGCGGAGCTTGGCCTCCTCCGCCGCGCGGCGCTCGGCTTCCGCCGCCGCCCGACGGCGCGCCTCCTCCTCGGCCTTGCGCCGGGCCTCGGCGGCGGCCCGCTCGGCCTCCTCCTTGGCCAGCCGTTCCTTCTCCGCCTGCTCGGCGCGCAGCTGAGCCAGCACTTCCTGCCGCTTGCGCTCGGCGGCCTCCTCCTCGGCCTTCTTGCGGGCCTCCTCCGCGGCGCGGCGCTCGGCCTCCTCACGGGCGAGGCGCTCCTGCTCGGCGCGGGCGGCCTTCTCCTGCTCGGAGAGCGGCAGCTCGCGGTCGAGCCGGTGCCGGATGGCGGTGGTGACGAAGCCGGGTGCCTGGCTGCCGTCCACGACCAGGTAGCGCGCCGGGTCGGCGGCCGCGAGGGCGAGGAAGCCGGCCCGGACCCGCTGGTGGAACTCGGTGGGCTCGGACTCCAGCCGGTCCAGCGCCTCGGTGAAGCGCTCCCGGGCCCTGGTCGGGTCGACGTCCAGGACGACGGTGAGGTCGGGCAGCAGCCCGCCGGTGGCCCAGCGGGAGATCCGGGCGACCTCGGTCGCGGCCAGGTCGCGACCGGCGCCCTGGTAGGCGATGGAGGAGTCCATGTACCGGTCGGTGATCACCACGGCGCCGCGCGCGAGGGCCGGGCGGATGACGTTCTCGACGTGCTCGGCGCGGTCGGCGGCGTAGATCAGTGCCTCGGCGCGGTGCGACAGGCCGGTGTTGCCGACGTCCAGGACGAGGCCGCGCAGCCGCTGGCCGACCGGGCTGCCGCCGGGCTCGCGGGTGAGCACGACCTCGTGCCCCTTGCCGCGGATCCACTCGGCGAGCGCCTGGGCCTGGGTGGACTTGCCGGCGCCGTCGCCGCCCTCCAGGGCGATGAAGAAGCCGGTGCCCGCGCCCCGGTGCGGCACCGGGCCGGCCGCGCTGCGCAGCGCGTCCACCAGGTCCCGGCCGAACGGCACGGTGCCCCGGCGGTCGTCGGTGCGCAGCAGCACGACGGCGGCGAGCACCAGCGTGAGCAGCCCCGCGGTGGCCACGGCGAGGGCCGCGCCGCCGTGGATGAAGGTGAACGAGCCGGGCTCGGCGGTGCCGTAATCGACGTCCCCGTAGGCGGCGGCGATCAGCGGGACGACGACCAGCGCGGCGGCGACCACGATCCGCAGCACCGCGTACAGGTGCTCGGTGACCTTCGGCAGCCGGGCCTCCTCGACCTCCTGGGCGAGCAGGGTGCGCCCGGCCGAGAGGACGATCCCGGCGGCCAGGGCGGCCAGCACGGTGAGCAGCAGGACGAGCACGAAGTCCAGCACCAGCCCGGCCAGGATCAGCGCGACGCCCTGGGTGAGCAGCGCCAGCGCGAGCAGCCGGCGGCGGGAGAAGGTGGGCAGCGTGGCCCTGGTGAGCCGGGCGCCGAGGGCGGGCGCCCCGGTGGCGGCGAGCACCACCAGGCCGTAGCCGATCGGACCGGCCCGGTGCTCGGCGGCGGTCAGCAGCGCGAGCGCGGCGACGCCCGCCATCGAGGCGAAGGCGGCGGCGACGGCGAAGGTGAAGTAGGGGGCGCTACCGGTGCGGCCCTTGCTCAGCGCGGGGCCGGGGACCGCATCGGTCGGGGCGCGCAGGCCCTGCAGCGGGGAGACCGGGGCGACGGCCACCGGACCGCCGGGCAGCTGCTGGAGGTAGCCGCGGGCGGCCGAGGCGGCGAACAGGCCGGCCGAACCGAGCGCCGCGAAGGTGAGCTGGTGAGCGCGGAGCCAGTCCGAACCGGCCGCCGCGCCGATGTTGTTGAGCAGGGTGAAACCGACCAGGCCGACGGCGGCCAGCGGCACGGTGACCCAGCCGGTGAAGCGGTCGATGACCCGGACGGTCTCCAGGTTGGCGGCGGCGGGCCGCCGCTCGGCGGCCGGGGCGTAGGGGTCGGCCGCCGGGAGCAGGCCGGGGACGGCGGCGGCCCTGGCGATCTCCCGGACCCGCTCGACCGCGCCGGTGACGAACACGGTGGCGAGCAGGACGTAGGTGGCGGCGCCGGAGGGCTTGGAGCCGGAGCTCAGCCAGACGGTCCACCAGGGCGCGAGGCCGATCAGCAGGGCGCGCAGCGCGTCGGCGCCGAACAGCGTCCAGCGCCGGTCGAGCTTGCCCGCGACCAGCTGGTGCACCGGGCCGAGCAGCGCCACGCCGACCAGGCCGGTGGCCACCACGCGGACGGCGAGGACCGCGGCGAGGGCGAAGGAGAGGCTGCGCGGCAGGTCGCCGAACTGGCCGCCGAGGGCGGCGGCGATCACGGTGAGCGCGAGCAGCACCAGCAGGCCGAGCCGGTCGGCGGTGCCGCCGATCAGCTGGGTGGTCCACAGACGCCGGTAGGCGCGTGTCCGCAGCAGTGCCCGGGCCCGGTCCACCGGGGTACCGGCGGGTGCGACCTCGGGCAGGTCGGACGCCCAGGCTCTGGCGGCCGGGGCGGCGCTGGGGGTGGGCTGCTCCTCGCTCGTCATACGGTCAGCGTAGCGGGCGGGGCTTGGCCGGAATGTGGTGAACGGGCTTCCGGATCCCGCTCATCACCGGGTTGTGACGTTCCCCGCACAGATCCCGATCGTCTCGCCGGTCGGCTGAGGCCGACCCGGCCCACCGCTCGCCCGCGACTCGCCCCGCGACCCGCCCTCCGCTCGCCCCGCCCGCTCGCCCCGCGACCCGCCCTCCGCTCGCCCCGCCCGCTCGCCCCGCGACCCGCCCTCCGCTCGCCCTACCCGCTCGCCCCGCGACCTGCCCGCGACTCGCCCGACCGCTCACCCGGCTGCCGACAGCGAACGGGCCCGCAACCCCCGGGATCGGGGGCGCGGGCCCGTCGGCGGTGACCGGCGATCAGCCCTCGTCGGTCGCCGTGGTCTTGCTCGCGGCCGTCTTCTTGGCCGCCGTCTTCTTCGCCGCCGCCGTCTTGGTGGTGGTGGTCTTCTTGGCGGCGGTCTTCTTCGCGGCCGCGGTCTTGGTCGCCGCGGTCTTGGTCGCCGTCGCCTTCTTGGCCGCCGTCTTCTTCGCCGGGGCCTTCTTCGCCGCCTTCTTCACCGGCCCGCGCGCCCGCTTCTCGGCGAGCAGCTCGTAGCCGCGCTCCGGCGTGATGGTCTCGACGTCGTCGTCCTTGCGCAGCGTGGCGTTGGTCTCGCCGTCGGTCACGTACGGGCCGAAGCGACCGTCCTTGACCACCACCGGGCGCTCGCTGACCGGGTCGTTGCCCAGCTCCTTGAGCGGCGGGGCGGCGGCGGCCCGGCCGCGCTGCTTGGGCTGGGCGTAGATCGCCAGCGCCTCGTCGAGGGTGATCGTGAAGAGCTGGTCCTCGCTGGTGAGCGAGCGGGAGTCGGTGCCGCGCTTGAGGTACGGGCCGTAGCGGCCGTTCTGCGCGGTGATCTCCGCGCCCTCGGCGTCGGTGCCGACCACGCGCGGCAGCGAGAGCAGCCGCAGCGCGTCCTCCAGGGTGACGGTGTCCAGCGACATCGTCTTGAAGAGCGAGGCGGTGCGCGGCTTGACGGCGTTCTTGCCGGTCTTGGGCGTGCCCTCGGGCAGGATCTCGGTCACGTACGGGCCGTAGCGGCCGTCCTTGGCGACCAGCATGTTGCCGCTGACCGGGTCCGGGCCGAGCTCGAAGTCGCCGCTGGGCTTGGCCAGCAGCTCCTCGGCCAGCTCGATGGTGAGCTCGTCCGGCGGCAGGTCGTCCGGGATGTCGGCGCGCTGGCCGGGCTCACCCTCGACGACGGAGGCGCGCTCGACGTACGGGCCGTAGCGGCCGACCCGCAGGGTGAGGTCGTCGCTGATCCGGAACGAGCTGATCTCCCGGGCGTCGATCGCACCGAGGTCGGTGACCAGCTCCTTCAGGCCGCCCAGGTGGTCGCCGTCGCCGTTGCCGGCCTCGGCGGCGCCGCCCGCGGCGTGGCCCTCACCCTCGCCGAAGTAGAAGCGCTTCAGCCACGGCACGGACTGCGCCTCACCGGCGGCGATCCGGTCGAGGTCGTCCTCCATCTTCGCGGTGAAGTCGTAGTCGACCAGCCGGCCGAAGTGCTTCTCCAGCAGGTTGACCACGGCGAAGGACAGGAAGGACGGGACGAGCGCCGTCCCCTTCTTGAACACGTACCGGCGCTGGATAATCGTGTCGATGATCGACGCGTAGGTGGAGGGACGGCCGATCTCCCGGTCCTCCAGCTCCTTGACCAGCGAGGCCTCGGTGTAGCGGGCCGGCGGCTTGGTGGCGTGGCCCTCCGGGGTGATCCGCTCGGCGCCCAGCGGGTCGCCCTGGGTGACCTGCGGCAGCCGGCGCTCGCGGTCGTCGAGCTCGGCGTTCGGGTCGTCGGCGCCCTCGACGTAGGCCTTGAGGAAGCCGTGGAACGTGATGATCTTGCCGGAGGCGGAGAACTCGACGTCCCGGCCGTCGGCGGAGTTGCCGCCGACGCGGACGGTGACGGACTGGCCGACCGCGTCCTTCATCTGGGAGGCGACGGTGCGCATCCAGATCAGCTCGTACAGCCTGAAGTCGTCACCGGTCAGGCCGGTCTCGGCGGGGGTGCGGAAGCGGTCGCCGGAGGGGCGGACGGCCTCGTGCGCCTCCTGCGCGTTCTTGACCTTGCTGGCGTAGGTGCGCGGGGCGTCCGGCAGGTAGTCGGCGCCGTACAGCTGGGTGACCTGGGCGCGGGCGGCGGAGATCGCGGTGTCCGACAGCGTGGTGGAGTCGGTGCGCATATAGGTGATGAAGCCGTTCTCGTACAGCTTCTGGGCCACCTGCATGGTCCGCTTGGCGCCGAAGCCCAGCTTGCGGCTGGCCTCCTGCTGGAGCGTGGTGGTGCGGAACGGCGCGTACGGCGAGCGGCGGTACGGCTTGGACTCGACGCTGCGGACGCTGAACGCGGTCTGCTCCAGGGCGGCGGCCAGCTGCCGGGCGGCCTGCTCGTCCAGGTGCATGGTGTTGGCGCTGCCGGCCTTCAGCTGGCCGTTCGAGCCGAAGTCGCGGCCGCTGGCGATCCGCTTGCCGTCGACCGAGGCGAGCCGGGCGCCGAAGGTCTCCGGGTTGGCGGCGTCGGCCGGGGTGCGACCGGTGCCGAAGGTGCCGACCAGGTCCCAGTACGAGGCGGTGCGGAAGGCCATCCGCTCGCGCTCGCGCTCGACCACCAGCCGGGTGGCGACGGACTGGACGCGGCCCGCCGAGAGCTTCGGCATGACCTTCTTCCACAGCACCGGCGAGACCTCGAAGCCGTAGAGGCGGTCGAGGATGCGGCGGGTCTCCTGGGCGTCGACCAGGCGCTGGTTCAGCTCGCGCGGGTTGGCCACGGCCTCCTGGATCGCCGACTTGGTGATCTCGTGGAACACCATCCGGTGCACCGGCACCTTGGGCTTCAGCACCTGCTGCAGGTGCCACGCGATGGCCTCGCCCTCGCGGTCCTCATCGGTGGCGAGGAAAAGCTCGTCGGACTCCGCGAGCAGCGACTTCAACTTGCTGACCTGGGACTTCTTGTCCGCGTTGACCACGTAGATGGGCGCGAAGTCGTGGTCGACGTCCACCCCGAGGCGGCGCACCTCGCCGGTGTACTTGTCCGGCACCTCGGCCGCGGTGCTCGGCAGGTCGCGGATGTGCCCGACGCTCGCCTCGACGATGTAGCCGGGGCCAAGGTAGCCCTTGATCGTCTTCGCCTTGGCCGGCGACTCGACAATGACGAGTCGCTGTCCGTGCGCGGTCTCGCTGCTCGGGGACACCTTCGCTCTTCTCTCCCGGTCCTTATGTGGCTGGTCGGCGCGGCAGCACGGGCTGCGCTCCGCCCGACCCCTCCACCGTCCCGGGGTCGCCGCTTCACGACACCCCACCAGCGGAGTGTGACCGTACCCCGGCCACCCTTGTCAAACGGACGGATCCCGCTTTTTCACTTGCCGGGCTCACCGACGCCACTCGAACGGTAACCCGATGACGGAGGTTCGCGCCCCGTGGAGGCCGGGCTTCGGCAGGTTCCGGAGGATGGAATGACGGATTTCAAGATCTGTCAACGGAAAATCGACGGCCGGGCGGGGGAGCTCGCCGAGGGCGCGGTCGGGACGTCGGCGGGCGGGTGAGCGGGAACGGCGGCGCGCGGGTCGGCGGCGCGCGGGTCGGCGGGAACGTCCGCACGGGTGGCTGGAACCAACTGCTCGCGGGCGGCCGGGGACGACCGCGCGCCGGTGGGCGGACCGCTCAGCCGCCGACCGCGGCCAGGAGGCCGGCGCCCGCCGCGAGACAGGCCACCCCCAGGGCGCTCCACAGCAGGTCGGCGACGGCGGCCCGGTCGATCTCCCCGGCCGCCAGCACCACCCGGCTCGGGCGCTGCGGGTCGTAGCAGATCCGTACCGGGGCACCGGGCGCGAAACGGGCCGGACGGCGCAGCGGGGTGTGCCCGCGCGGACGGGTGAGCACGAGCCCCGCCACCCGGCACGCGCCGGAGCCGCCGACCGAGGGCGGCACCGAGAAGGAGAGCAGCGGTGAGCTGTCCAGCTGGCCGTGCGCGTCGTCGTCGGCCACCACCGTGGCCACCACCGCCACCCCCCGACGGCGCACCCGGTGGCGGAGGCGCACTTCGGCGGCGCACCAGAGCAGCAGTACGCCACCGAAGAGGGCGAGCACCAGCCCGGCCACCGTCGCCGTCGTCGTGTCCACTCCTGGCCCCCGGCTCCCCAGCTCTGTCCACAGCCTGTGGACAGAGCCTCACAGCGGAGGGCCAACGCGGGGCAGCCGTTCGGGGGCCACTGGACGAACCAGGAGGTACGGGCGGGTGAACCGGGGGCGCGATGCGGGCGGGACCGTCAGCGAACGGGTTCGATGAACCCCTGCTCGGTCAGCAGCCGCAGCGACTCCGGCACCCGGTCCCGCAGGACCACCCGGTCCTCGCCGAGCAGCTGAGCGATGGCGTCCACGATCTCGCCCGCGGACAGCGTCCCGTCGCAGACGCCGACGAAGCCGGCGCCCACCGTGTCCACCTTGGTGGCCCGCCGCATGCCGCGGTTGTGACGCAGGATCACGTGCTCCGGGTCCTCCGCGCCCGGCTCGCCGACCTGCTCCTGGACCACCTCGTCGGCCAGCACGTAGCGGGCCGCGAGCAGGCCCGCGTCGTCGTGCGTACGGAGGAAGTCCTGCCGGTCGAACCAGGCCTCGATGTGCGGGCCGAGCGGCTGCTCCACCGGGTGCGGCCACTCCTCGACCCGCACGGTCGGACGCTCGGCACCGCTCGCCCGCAGGGTGATCCACCCCATCCCGATGCCCTCGACCCCGCCCGCCTCGAAGGCGTCCAGCCACTCGCCGTAGCGGGCCTGGTAGTCGCCGCCGGGGCCGCGGTGGTCGCCACCGTCGCGCAGCCACAACTCGGCGTACTGGGCCACGTCCTGGACCTCGCGCTGGACGACCCAGGCGTCCAGGCCGGTGCCCGCGACCCAGCCGGCCAGCCGCTCGTGCCAGTCCTCGCCCTTGATGTGCTGCCAGTTGGCGAGCAGCTGGCAGTAGCCGCCGGGCTCCAGGTGGTCGGCGGCGGAGCGGACCAGGCTGCGGCACAGGTCGTCGCCGGCCATGCCGCCGTCGCGGTAGGTGAACCGGCCGGCGGGCGAGATGACGAACGGCGGGTTGGAGACGATCAGGTCGAACTTCCGCTCCCCGACCGGCTCGAAGAGGCTTCCGGAGAGCACCTCGGTGTGGTCGAAACCGGACAGCGCCAGGGTCAGTTCGGTGAAGCGCAACGCGCGCGGGTTGAGGTCGGTGGCGGTGACCGTGCCGGCGTGCCGGGCCGCGTGCAACGCCTGCACGCCGGAGCCCGCGCCGAGGTCCAGCGCGGCCCGGACCGGACGGCGCACGGTGATGTTGGCCAGCGTGGTGGAGGCACCGCCGACACCCAGCACCAGGTCCTGCCGGGCCACCCCGTGCGCGGTCTCGCCGGAGCCGATTCCGCCCGCGCCACCCACCGCGCAGCCCAGGTCGGAGACCACCCAGGCGTCCGAACTCGGCATCCCGGCGACCTCGTTGGCGTACGGCCGGACGTCGACGGTGGCGCGCACCAGGTCCCCGTCGGGGCGCAGCCAGCCGTCCGCCAGGCAGTCCTCCACCGGCAGCGCGGCGGCGGCCGCCCGGTACGGCACCGGCTGCTGCAGCAAGAACAGCCGCACCAGCGTCTCCAGCGGACTGCCACCGCGTGTCGCACGCAGCGCCGGAACCGCCTCGCTGCGGGCCAGCGCCGAATAGCCGGTGGGCCCGAGCAGGTCCAGGCACCCGTCGGCGGTGAACGAGGCGGCGAGCAGCGCCTCGCGCAGCTTGGCGAGGCGGGTCGGGTCGAGAACGGGGCTACTGATCACCCCGCCATTGTCCCCCGCCGATCCCCCGCCGCCGCCCGCCCGCGGGCCCGGGCGCCCCGCGCTGCGAGGTCCGCCTCCGGGCCGGCCGACCGCGAGCATCCCGTCGGGAGCCCGAGGCTGGACGCGCGCCCCACCGGGCTTCCACGCGCCCGGTCGCACGCCCCGGAGCCCGGGCGCGGTGGTTCCGCCGGGCGGCTCGCTGTTCGGCGCTCCTCGGCCTTGGCCGAGCCTGCGCCCGAGCCCGCGTTTGCGCGTGTGCCTGCGTCTGCGTCTGCGTCTGCGATGCGCAGCAGCCGGTGCCGCTCCTGCGAGCGGCACCGGCTGCTTTCCCTCCCCTGGCAGGAGAGCGGGATCATCTGCCCGGTCAGCTCGCGGTGGGAGCCGGGGTGCCGGCCGGGGTGCCGGCCGGGGCTGCCGGGGTGGTGGCGCCGGCGGCGGGGCTCGCGGTGTCGGTCGCACCGGGCGCGGGCGTGGCGGCGGTGCCCGGGGTGCCGCTCGCACCGGGGGTCGGGGTCGCGCTCGCGCCCGCGGGAGCCGGGGTGCCACTCGCACCGCCGGTCGGGGCACCGCTCGCACCGCCGGTCGCGCCGGCCGTGGGGGCGCCGGCCGGGGACGGCTTGCAGCCCTCCTGCTTGGCCATCGCCGCGCCGAGGTCGCCGCGCTGCAGTTTGCTCTGCGCCTGGGTGGAGAGCGTGGCCAGCTGCTGCACCTGGTCGGCGACGCTGCGCAGCCCGTCAGCGAACTTGGCCTGGTCGTCGTTGGGCAGCGCGTCCAGCTTCTTCTGGACCTCCTGGTAGCCGTCGGCCGCCTTCTTCAGCTCGTCGACGGTGTCCTTCTGCAGGGCCGCACCGTCCTGCACCTTGGGGGCACCGGCCGAGTCGATGGCAGCCGCTATGTCCTGGTTGGTCTTGGCCAGCCGCCCGATGTCCGTGGAGAGCCGCTTCTGCAGGTCCGCCGGGACCTCGCCGGTCTTCACCTGACCGGTGTCCGCGAGCGCGGTCCGGGACTGGGCGATCGGGTCCTTGGCCGCGCCGCAGACGTTCGACGCCCAGGACTCCAGCTGCTTGCTGTTGTCGTCGCCACCGCCGCAGCCGACGGCGCCGAACGCCAGCAGCACGCCGAGGGCGGGTACGGCCAGCAGTCGCTTGTTCACCGGGAGAAGCCTTTCGGTTTCGGTCGTCATCGGTCGTCGAACCTACACGGCCGCTCCCCACCGCCCGGTTCCCGGTTCCCGCCGCCGACCTCCCGTCCGGCCCGCCCACGTCTGCGGCCGCAGCCACGGCTCAGGCCCGCTCGACCCGGATCGGATCACCCGGCCGGACGGTGCGCAGCACGGCGGCGTCCCCGTCCAACGCGCCCAGGACGTTGCTAGGGACCGGCCAGCCGGCACTCACCGTCGCGTGCGATCGGCGTCGGCCCGTACGGCAGCGCGAGGCTGTCGCCGTCCGTCCAGAAGGCGACCGTGCCCGGCTCCACGACCTGCCGGGCGTCGTTCTCGCGCGGCACGCTGACGGGCGTGCCGAAGTAGACCTCCTCGCCCCAGGTGCTCGCCGACGAGCTGATCGGCAGCTCGGCCCAGAGCGCCTCGGCGGTGGGGGTGGCCGCCAGCGTGGCAGTCGCCTGCCCGGCCGGCCACAGGATGCGGATCCGCATGGAATTCCTCTTCCGCGACGAGGTCCGATCAGCGATCGGACCCGGTCGTGCCGGAAGCAGCGAACCGCGAGGCTCAACAGTTTGTCAACGCATGCCCGGGGAGCGGACCCCGCGCGCGTCGGAGGTGCCTCAGACCGAGACGGAGGCGACCGAGACCGGCCAGCTCATCCGGATCAGGCCACCGTCCGTGCCGTTGGTGACCTCCAGGTCCTCGACCAGGCCGGTGATCACGGCGATGCCCAGCGTGTCGTCCTCCGGCTCACCGCCGTCGGCGGCGCCCGAGTCCGGGACGGCGACGGGGCCGGCCTCGTCCTCGACCTCGATGAGGAAACGCTTCTCCTGGTCGGTCAGCGCGACCCTGACCGTGCCGCCGATGCCGCCCCGCTGGTGCAGGCCGACCGCGCGGGAGCACGCCTCGCCGACCGCGAGCCGTACCTCGTCGAGCACCGACTCGTCGACCCCGGCCCGTCTGGCGACGGCCGCGGCGACCAGGCGGGCCGTCCGCACGTGCTCGGGAAGCGCGCTGAATCGAAGTTCGACGGTTGCCATCTCTCCCCCTCGGGGTGCTCCGACCGGGGCCGGAAGTACGGCCCCTACGGGCCGGCAGGGCCGGCCCAGAGGCGACCGGGACGCGCCGGGCCGCGGGGGCCCAGGCACCCCGGACGCGAGGAAACGGGGCGGGCCGGCCACGAGGGCCGGCCCGGCCGCGTCAGTCGGTCGCGTTGACCGCGTCGTCCACCGAGGTGTGGATCGGGAAGACCTTGGTCAGGCCGGTGATGCGGAAGATCTTCAGGATGCGCTCCTGGTTGCAGACGAGGCGCAGCGAGCCCTCGTGAGCGCGCACCCGCTTCAGACCGCCCACCAGCACACCCAGACCGGTCGAGTCCAGGAAGTCAACGCCTTCCATGTCGACGACGAGGTGGTACTTGCCGTCGTTGACGAGCTCGACCAGCTGCTCGCGCAGCTTCGGGGCGGTGTACACATCGATCTCGCCGCCAACCTCGACGACCGTGCGATCGCCGACTGAACGGGTCGACAGGGACAGGTCCACGGAACCTCCAGCACCTTGCCTTGCTACGTCATGTGCGATCCTCGGCCGGACGGCCGCCACCGCATGGTCGCGAGCCCGGACGCGCCCAGCCAACGCGTGGCAAGCCTCAGCGCTGCGACCCACGGCCGTACGGCCGTCACGGCCACATTCAACCACCTGCGACCATGCCCGCACGATGGCTTACGACGATTCTCCGTCACGCCGGTGACACACTGGGTCCTCATGCCGCCCCGACACAGCCCGCCCGAGGCACTGCTGACGACCCTGACCACTGATCGGGGGCGGTCCGACCGGCTCACCCATACGGAGCACCTTCCCGCCCGACCTGCGCGTTATTCACCCTGGCCCGAGTCGATCCGTCCGGAGATCGTGGACGCGGCACTCGCGGTCGGGGTCGAACAGCCCTGGGCACACCAGGCAGAAGCGATGAACCTGGCGAAAAGCGGTCAGACTGTGGTGATCGCCACAGGCACCGCCTCGGGCAAGTCGCTGGGCTACCTGGCCCCGGTGCTCAGCGACCTGCTGGACGGCACCGAGGCCCGCAACGGCCGCGGCGCCACCGCCCTCTACCTGGCACCGACCAAGGCCCTCGCCGCCGACCAGCGCCGCCGGGCCGCCGACCTCGCCCCGCCGAGGGTCCGCGCCGCGCTGTACGACGGCGACACCCCGCCCGAGGAGCGCGAGTGGGTCCGCCAGTACGCCTCCTACGTGCTCACCAACCCGG
The DNA here is from genome assembly GCF_040303045.1 of Kitasatospora sp. NPDC096140. Classification (NCBI taxonomy): domain Bacteria; kingdom Bacillati; phylum Actinomycetota; class Actinomycetes; order Kitasatosporales; family Streptomycetaceae; genus Kitasatospora; species Kitasatospora sp. NPDC096140. The sequence goes on along the minus strand of NZ_JBEOUW010000003.1, from coordinate 278,118 downwards.
ACATGCTGCACCGGGGCATCCTGCCCGGCCACGCCCGCTGGTCCTCCTTCCTCAAAGCGCTGCGCTACGTGGTCGTCGACGAGTGCCACAGCTACCGGGGCGTGTTCGGCTCGCACGTCGCCCAGGTGCTGCGCCGACTGCGCCGCGTGTGCGCGCGTTACGGTTCGTCACCGGCCTTCCTGCTGGCCTCCGCCACCACCGCCGATCCGGCCGCGACCGCCGAGCGCCTCACCGGCCTGCCCGCCGTGGCCGTCACCGAGGACGCCTCGCCGCGCGGGCCGATGGTCTTCGGCCTCTGGGAGCCACCGCTGACCGAGAACGTCGGCGAGCACGGCGCGCCCGTCCGCCGCACCGCCACCGCCGAGGCCGCGCACCTGCTCACCGACCTGGTCGAGCGGGGGACCCGCACCGTCGTCTTCGTCCGCTCCCGCCGCGCAGCCGAACTCGTCGCCCTCCAGACCCAGGACCAGCTCGGCCGACCGCTCGCCGAGCGGGTCGCCGCCTACCGCGGCGGCTACCTGGCCGACGAACGCCGGGCCCTGGAACGCGCCCTGCACAGCGGCCGACTGCTCGGCCTCGCCTCCACCTCGGCCCTCGAACTCGGCGTCGACGTCTCGGGCCTCGACGCCGTCCTGATGGTCGGTTACCCGGGCACCCGGGCCTCGCTCTGGCAGCAGGCGGGACGGGCGGGCCGCGAGGCCCAGGGCGCACTGGCCGTCCTGATCGCCCGCGACGACCCCCTGGACACCTACCTGGTGCACCACCCGGAGGCGCTGTTCGCGGCGCCCGTCGAGGCCACCGTGCTCGACCCCGACAACCCGCACGTGCTCGCCCCGCACCTGTGCGCGGCCGCCGCCGAACTGCCGCTCGCCGAAGCCGACCTGGAGCTGTTCGGACCCTCCACCGCCCCGCTGCTGCCCGTCCTGGAACGGCGCGGTCTGCTGCGCCGACGCGGCGACGGCTGGTACTGGACCCGCCGTGAGCGCGCGGCCGACGCCGTGGACCTGCGCGGCAGCGGCGGCAGCCCGGTCCAGATCGTCGAGGCCGACACCGGCCGACTGCTCGGCACGGTGGACGCCGCGGCCGCGCACACCACCGTCCACACCGGGGCCGTCCACCTCCACCAGGGCCGCACCTACCTGGTCCGGGACTTCGACCTGGAGAACTCCGTCGCCCTGGTCGAACCGGCCGATCCGCCGTACACCACGGCCGCCCGCGACATCACCTCCATCTCCGTCCTCGACACCGACACCACCGTCGACTGGGGCGAGGGCCGGCTCAGCTTCGGCTCGGTGGAGGTGGTCAACCAGGTGGTCGGCTACCTCCGGAAGCGGATCTCCACCGGGGAGATCATGGGCGAGACCAAGCTCGACCTGCCGCCCCGCACGCTGCGCACCCGCGCGGTCTGGTGGACCGTCACCGAGGACCAGCTGCTCGACGCGGACATCCCGCTCGACCAGCTGCCCGGCGCCGCCCACGCCGCCGAGCACGCCTCGATCGGCCTGCTGCCGCTGTTCGCCACCTGCGACCGGTGGGACATCGGCGGCGTCTCCGTCCCGCTGCACCCGGACACCGGGCTGCCGACCGTGTTCGTCTACGACGGTCACCCGGGCGGGGCCGGCTTCGCCGAACGCGGCTTCCGGCGGGCGGTCGAGTGGCTGACGGCCACCCGCGCGGCGATCGCCTCCTGCGAGTGCGAGCGCGGCTGCCCGTCCTGCGTGCAGTCGCCCAAGTGCGGCAACGGGAACGACCCGCTGGACAAGGCGGCGGCCGTCCGGCTCCTGGACGTCCTGCTGGCCGGAGCACCGGGGGCCGCGGAGGCGGAGGCCGGGGCCGGCACTGCAGCCGGGGCCGGGGCGTCCGAGTCGCGGGAGGTCGGGGCCGGCACTGCAGCCGGGGCCGGGGCGTCCGAGTCGCGGGAGGTCGGGTCGGGACCGGACGGTGGGGCGCCGAGCGTGTCATGAGGCCGCCTCCGCACCGCCCGGGGCGCCGTCGAGGCCGTCCTCGGCGGCGGTGACCGCAGCCCGTACCGGCCCGGCACGGGCCCTCGCCCGCGCCGGGCCGACCGGCAGGCGCACCGGGAGCCGGCCGACCTCCACCTCGGCCACCACGTCGACGGCGTCCGCCGACCGGTCCACCGCGCAGGACACCAGAACGGCGCCCTGGGCGGCGGCGATCCCCGCGGCCCGGGCGCAGCCGCCGTCCGGGTCCAGCAGCAGCCGGTCCGCCGCCGCGAGGGCCGCAAGGTCGGCGGCCGACTCGGCCCGGTGCCGTGCGGCGACCACGGCGCCGACCGCGAGCGTCGCGGCGAACACCGCCGTGCCCAGCATCGCCAGGGCGAGCAGCCAGACCGTCGCCGAGCCGGCGTCTGGCCCCCGCCCATCCGCCGCCGCTCGTCCCGCACGAGCCCGGGCGGCCCGTTCCACCGCCCTCCGCAGGCCGGACCGGACGGGCGGCCCCGCGAGGGAGGCGGGCCCGGGCCCGCCGATCGGCTCGGCCGGACCCATCGGCGCGGTCAGGTCGGGCGGAACGGTCAGGGCGGCCATGGGGAGCCACCTCCCTCCGCAGCTCGCGCCAGCACGTCCTCACGCGCTGCCACGGCCGCCGCCCCGACCCGTACCGCGAGCAGTCCGCCGAGCCTGCCCGGCGCCGCGCACGGTGCGTCCACGTCCACCCGTACGGTGTCGGCCGCCGGGGTCACCCGGACGCGCGCGCCCGCCGGGGCCGCCGCACGGGCGAGTCCGGCGGCGTCCACCTCGCCGCGCGCGGCCGCCCTGGCCCCGACCCGGGCGGCGTCCACGCAGCGGATCTGGGCAGCCGCCGCGAGCACGCCCCAGATCAGCATCGCCGCGAGCAGGACGAGAGCCGGCAGGGCCACCGCCGTCTCCGCCGTGACGAAGCCGCCGTCACCCCGCCGCCCCGACCGACCTCCTCCCCGCGTCGCCCCGGAGCGCGGACCGACGCCCGCGCCCGGAAGGCGGGTTCCGGGCCCCGTCCTCGGCCCCCGGTGGTCCGCCCAGCGGGCCCGCGCGGCTGCGTCGGAGCGCACGCCGAGCACGGCGGAGGACGGAGGCGTCTCCCGGCCGCCGAGGCGCGGGGGCGGCGGTGGGCCCACGACGGTCCGTGGACTGGAACTAGGCCGCATGGAGCGCCCGTTGGAGCGTGTCGGTCAGCGCGCCGAAGACGGCTTCACTGGTCACCACCTTGTACAGCACCGCGGCGAGGGCGCACGCGCCCAAGGTCCCGACGGCGTACTCGGCCGTGGTCATCCCCGCGTCCGAGCGGCCCCGGCGCCGGGCCACCCCGCGCATCCGGCAACCCGCCCAGCGGCTCTTCCTCCGCCACGCCCCGAGCAACCTCCGGAGCGGGCGCCCACTGACGGGCCTGATCGCGATCACTGCAGTCATGGATCCCTCCTGATCTCTCGATGTCCACACTTCCGATGTCACGTCACATCACTTGCCGGAAGCGGCCGGCGAGGCCGACGACCACCGGAACCACCCCGATCAGCACGAAGGCCGGCAGGAAGCAGAGCCCGAGCGGAGCGGTGGCGAGCACCGCGGCCCGGCGGACCCTGGCGTGGGCGGCTCGGGCCGCCGCCGTCCGCAGCCCCTGGGCCAGCCCGATCAGCGGCTCGGCGGCCGGGGTCCCGCCGAGGCTCGTCCGCACCAGGCAGCGCGCCATCGACGCCAGCGACGGGTGCTGGTCGCCGAGTCGGTTCCAGCACAGCTCCGGCGGAGCGCCGAGGGCCAGCTCGGCCCCGATCGCGGCCAGCTGCGGGCCCATCGGCGCGCCCACACTCCGGCCGACCGCCGACACCGCCTCGGAGGGCAGTGCCGCCGAGCCCAGGCAGGCCGCCAGGAGTTCGGCGCTCAGCGGGAGTTGCCTGGTCAGCAGCTCCTCCTCCAGCGCCGCCCGGCGCTCCGCCGGTGACCGCGCCCCGGCCGACCAGCGGTGGACGGCCGCCGCCGCCAGCGCCCCGGCGACGAGCCCGGCGCCGCCACCGATCAACAGGGCCGCCGCGATCCCCGCTCCGACAGCCGAGGCCGTCCGCCGTCGGCGTCCCGCCCCGGGACTCGTGGGCCCGGCCGACGCCCGCCCCTCCTCCCGCTCGCGGGCCCCGGCGATCGCCCGCCGCCGCCTCGCCCTTTGCCGCATCAGCGCCCGCGCCCGCACCACGGCGGCCGCCGCCGCCGGAACTCCGGCCGCCGCCCACTCGGCTCCCCGCATCACCCGGTCACCGCTTCCGCGCCGAGTGCCCGCTCCCTCAGTCGCGACAGCCCGCAACTCCGTCCGCCCGGGCGGGATGCGGACGGTGGACCGCCGGGAGCCCGGCGGGCCCCACCGCGCCCCGGAGGCGCCTCCAGTGCGCCCCGGGCCGCCGACCGGACGATGCGCGCCGTCCAGAGCACGCCCAGCCCCTCCAGGACCGCCCCCGCCACCAGACAGCCCAAGCCGACGGGCGTGTGCAGCAGGACGGCCAGCGGGTCGGCCCCGAGCGCGGCACCGAGGAACAGCCCGGCTCCCGGCAGCGCGGCCAGGACGGCGATCGTCGTCCGCGGCCCGGCCAGCTCCCCGGCGATCTCCTCCGCCAACGCCTGCTCTCCGCGCAGCGCCTCCGCGACGCGGTCCAACGCGGCGGCCAGCCCCGCCCCGCTGTCCGCGGCGACCCGCCAGCAGGCCGCGAGTGCCGCCGCGCCGCTCCCGCCCGGCAGTTCGGCCAGCAGGTGGAACGCTGCGGGCACGTCCCCGCCGTAGCGGCCCGCCGCGAGCCGGGCCACCGGCTCCTCGCCGAGCCTGCGCCGCCCGGCCGAGTCGCCGACGAGCCGACCGGTGACCACGTGCAAGGCCCGCTCCGGTGTCGCTCCGCCGCGCAGTTCCCCGGCCAGCCCGGCGCAGAGCTCCACGACAGCGGCGGCCCGCTGCCGGGCCTCGGCCGCCAGGCGTCGCCGCAACCGCCAGCGGCGCAGCGGCAGGACGGCCAGGGCTGCCGCGAGCACCGGCACCGGAGAGGCGGTGGCCTGCCCGGCCGCCAACCCCACGGGCAGGGCCAGGAGTTCCGGCACGAGAACTTCCGATCGCCGGAGCCCGAGCCGGACTCGGAGTCGGGCTCGCAGCCACCTCGCCCGAGCCCGGCCAGCCGCCCGCCCGGGAGGCCCACTTCCCGCAAGCACCAGCCTGGAACGCCGCCCGCCCGGCAGCCGATCCTGCAGCGCTCGCCACCCGGCGAAAGCCACCAGGCACAGCGCCAGCGTCCAGCAGAGCGCGAGCTGATCCCTCGCCGCCATGCCTACCTCCATGGCCATGTCGCCGTCACTCCTTTCTCTTCCAGGCCCTCAGGGCCCGTCTTCAAGCCCCCGTCGTCCGCCCGAAGGGCGGGCGGGGCGGCGTTGGGGTGCGTGCATCGCAAGGCGGAGGATGGGGGCACCTCCCGGCCGGAGGCTGGGGGCCATCGGCGACCGACGACAACGCGGCGAGGTGCGTGGCCTGGGGGCACCTCCCGGCCGCCAGGCTGGGGGAGCGTCGCCCCGCAGGCGGGGGCTTGAAGACGGGCCCTAGCAACGCCAGGGCACCGGCGGCGCAGCCGCCGAGCAGCAGGACGAAGGCGAGTTCGACCGCCCGCGCCCACGCGCCCGCCGTCACGACGGGCCTCCGGGCCCGGTCCCGAGAGGCCCCGGTCCGAACCCCGGCCCGAGCGCCACTCCACGGGCCGCCAGCAGCCCGACCAGTCGCTCCCAGCCCGCCCCGGGAACGAGCCCGCCCGCCGCCGGGAAGGCCACCGCCGGGGTGGTCACCGCCAACCCGGTGCGGTCCCCGGCCAGGGTGTGGATCTCCGCCACCCGGCGCCGCCCCGAGCCCGGATCCCGGACCAGGTGCACCACCACGTCCAGCGCGGCCCGCAATTGGCTGTGCAGCGCAGGCCGGTCGAGCCCGGCGAGTGAGCCCAGTGCCTCCAGCCGGACCGGCACGTCCGCCGCCGTGTTGGCGTGGACCGTGCCGCAGCCGCCTTCGTGCCCGGTGTTCAGCGCGGCCAGCAGGTCCGACACCTCGGCACCGCGCACCTCGCCGATCACCAGCCGGTCCGGGCGCATCCGCAGCGCCTGCCGGACAAGGTCCCTGAGCGTGAACTCGCCCAGCCCTTCCTGGTTGGGCGGCCTGCTCTGCAGCCGGACCACGTGCGGATGGGCCGGTTGCAGCTCGGCGGAGTCCTCGGCGACCACGACCCGCTCGTCCGGCCCGACCAGCCCGAGCAGCGCGGCGAGCAAGGTGGTCTTGCCCGAGCCCGTCCCACCCGAGACGAGCAGCGACAACCGTGCCCGCACGATGCCGGCCAGCAGGTCGGCGCCCTGCGGCGGCAGCGCCCCGCCCGCCACCAACTCGTCGAGCGTGAACGGCCGGGGCCGGCACACCCGCAACGAGATGTGCGTGCAGCCGGCCGCGATCGGCGGCAGTACGGCGTGCAGTCGGGTGCCGTCCGGCAGCCGGGCGTCCACCCAGGGCCGGGCGTCGTCCAACCGCCGCCCGGCCGCGGTGGCCAGCCGGTGGGCCAGTCGCCGCACCGCCTCGGTGTCGGCGAAGCGGACTCCGGTGGCCCGTTGCAGGCCGCCGCCACGGTCGACCCACACCTCCTCCGGACCGTTCACCAGGACGTCCGTGACGTCGGGCGCCGCCAGCAACCGGTCCAGCGGGCCCGCACCCACCAGTTCGGCGCGCAGCGAGCGCACGGTGTCCAGGACCTCGTCCCCGCCGAGCGGCGGGCGGGTCGCCCGGAGCGCGGCTGCGACCGACCCCGCCGTCGGGGCGGCCCCCGACTCGGCCAGTCGCAGCCGCACCGCGTCCACCAGGGCCGCCGCCCGCTGCTCACGGGCCGTCCGGCCGTACGGGCAGGGCCCGTGCTCGGCCTCCGGCGGCCCGTCGGGCGGCGGGACGCTCCGGAGCGGCCGGTGCTCCCGCGCACCGGCGAGCGGACCGGGCTCGCCGCCCCGAAGGCTTGTTCTGCGCAGACGGACCATCAGTACACACCTCCTCCGACCGCCGGAACCGGCGGCAGCACCTCGTCCAGGAAGGTCGCGCAGAAGCGCGCGAGCGGGCCGCTCTCCCGGATCCCGGGCGGGACGCCCTTCTCGACGTCCGATGCCAGACCGGGCTCCGGCTCCAACTCCCCCGCCAGCGGCAGCCGTAGCCCGCGGGCGATCCGGTGGGCCGGGAGCCCGCCGGCCCGGACCGGCCGGACCACGGCCCGGACGTCCCCGAGCCGCATCCGGGCCGCCGCGGCGACCCGGTCGGCGGCGGCCACCGCCCGCAGCTCGGCCGGCACCACCAGCAGTGCCAGGTCGGACTGTTCCAGCGCCTGCCCGGCGGCCGCGTCGAGATGGCGGGGCACGTCGACCACCACCAGTCCGCCGCGCCGCCGGGAGGCGGCCAGCACGCTGCGCATGGCCTCCGGCGGCACCGTCAGGGTGTCGCCGCGGTCCCAGGAGAGGCAGGCCAACGCGGAGAGCCGTTTGAGCGCCGGCAGTGCCCGGGCCAGTTCGGCCCCGCTGACCCGCCCGCGCGAGCCGGCCAGATCGGGCCAGCGCAGCCCGCCCGCCGTCTCGCCGCCGAGGAGGACGTCGAGGCCGCCGCCCAGCGGGTCACCGTCGATGAGCATGGTCCGCCGGCCCGCCCGCGCTGAGGTGACCGCCAGCGCGCAGGCCAGCGTCGAAGCGCCGGCCCCGCCGCGGCCGCCGAGCACCGCGACGGTGACCGCCGGGGGCCCGCCGCCCTCCGCGGCGTCGGCGATCCGGTCGAGGAGCCAGGCCTCCGCGTCGGGCAGGAAGAGCACGTGCTCGGCGCCGAGCCGGACGGCCCGGACCCACACGCTGGGGTCGTCGAGGTCCAACCCGAGCAGCAGGACCCCGCCGCGCCGTCCCAACTCGGCGCAGTGGACGGCCTGGTCGTCCCCGACCAGGACCAGTGAGGCCTCTTCCCAGAGCTCCCGCGTCGGCGGCGCGCCGCGGATCAGCCTCGGTTCGGTGCCCGCCGCCGCGCAGAGCCGCAGCAGGTGCTCGGCCAGGCCGTCGTCCTCGGTGACGACGAGCGGCCCGGCGGAGCCGGGGCCCTCGGCGGTGACGTGGTCGGCGATCGGCGTCGACATGGTGGTCTCCCCTCCGCGTCGCCGGCCACCGGGGCGGCCGGCGACGCACGTCGGACGGTTCCGGCGGACGGCCGCCCGGCAGACCCCTGGGAGAAGAAGGGGGATGGGGCCTGCCCGGCGACCGCCGCCGACCATCACGGTGGGGGGAGATCCGGATTCCGTCATCCACGTTGCGATTGCCTGTGGATAACTCGTGGGCTGTGGATGAAAACGTTCACCCGGGCGGGGGGCTAATCGGCGAAGAATTGACGAAAGGAGGTCACGGAGATGAACCGGCGACTCGTCGCGACGGGATCGGAGGATCTTCCGGCGGCCCTCACTCGGGTAACGGCACCCCGCGGACCGGTCCTGCCCCGCCGATCGGAACCAGCCGTTCGCTTCCCGGCAGCCATGAGCAAACAGCAACACAGAGTGACCGAAGACGGTCGGCGGGCCGAGGTGTCGACACCCCCTGTAGACCGTCGGCGCGGCGCGGACGGAATGCGCCCCCAAGCGCCTTCAAGCCCCGAAAATGGCCCCGGACGTGCGACGACCCCCGCCGGGGGGGAGAGCGGGGGTCGTCTATCCACAGCCCGACTCGGGGGGGAGGAGCCGGACCGGGTTAGCACGGTCGCGAACGATCCGTGACTTCCATGGTGTACCCGAGCGGCCAGAAACACAAACCCGCACGCCCGCGAGTACGCCGAATGGCGGGGTGTTTTGTGGCTCCCTCTATCCTCGGTTCCCGTGGACACCACCGAGAACGCCGACGACCACGCCGACGAGTCCCAGGGCGGCACCAGCGGGCCCGAAGAGCTCCGCGCACCCGCCCCCGCCCGGTCCGGCGGACTGCGCACGGCGGCCTTCTTCGACCTCGACAAGACCATCATCGCCAAATCGAGCGCACTGGCCTTCAGCCGCCCTTTCTACCAGGGCGGCCTGATCAACCGTCGGGCCGTACTGCGCAGTGCGTACGCGCAGTTCGTCTTCCTGGTCGGCGGCGCGGACCACGACCAGATGGAGAAGATGCGCGAGTACCTCTCCGCGCTCACCCGGGGCTGGAACGTCCAGCAGGTCCGCGAGATCGTCGCCGAGACCCTGCACAACCTGATCGACCCGATCATCTACGACGAGGCCGCCTCGCTGATCGAGCAGCACCACGCGGCCGGCCGGGACGTGGTGATCGTCAGCAGCTCCGGCTCCGAGGTGGTCGAGCCGATCGGCGCCCTGCTCGGCGCGGACCACGTGATCGCCACCCGGCTGAAGGTCGAGGACGGCTGCTACACCGGCGAGATCGAGTACTACGCCTACGCCGAGAACAAGGCCGCCGCCATCCGGGAGTTGGCCGCGGTCGAGGGCTACGACCTCGCCGCCTCCTACGCCTACAGCGACTCCTCCACCGACCTGCCGCTGCTGGCGGCGGTCGGCCACCCGTCGGCCGTCAACCCGGACCGCGCCCTGCGCAAGGAGGCGCAGGCGCGGGAGTGGCCGGTGCTGGTCTTCGACAAGCCGGTGGAACTGCGGCGGCGGCTGCCCGAGTTCTCCGCCCCGAGCGGTTCGGTGCTGACCGCGGTGGCGATCGGGACGGCCGCCGTGACCGCCGGGGTGATCTGGTACCTGGCCCGTCGGCGCCGCCCACTGGCCTGAGGACCCGCCCGGGCTCCCTTCGGACAAAACGGGCAATCGGCACAGACTTCTTGTTTCGGGTTCCCCTTTCGCCCGAAACGCGATACAAATGAAGCACGGCCCGCGAGACCCGGTCAGGACCGAAGAGGTCAAACCGACAACGCAGTTCAGGCCCCACGGACCGCACGTACAGGTATCCGAGCACCCACATGCAGCCGACCCGCTGTCGGGCCGCCGGACCAGACGAACGGGCAGGATCCCCGTCTGATCGGCACTTCCGGTGCATGCATGGTCACCCGGTACCTGCACCAGCGGCGGCACCCTGCAACACCAGGTGCCGCCGCATCCGTGTGTACGGGCCCGCACACGGACCCTTCCACCGCTCCGGCCGCTCAGGCCATGCCGCGCTGCATCGCCTCGCAGACCGCCGTGCTCTCCCGCACGCCGAGCCGCAGCGCCGCACCGCAGTGCGCGATCCAGGCCGCCATCCCCTCGGGCGTGCCCGCGAGGTAGCCCGCGAGGGCCCGCCGGTAGGTGCCGGTGCCGAGTTCCGCCAGGCCGACCTCGGCCGGGCAGATCGCCTTCGGGTCGAGCCCCTCGGCGATCAGCACGATCCGCTGGGCGGCCCGCGCGATCACCCCGTTGTGGGCGCCGAACGGCCGCAGCGCGAGCAGTTCGCCGTGCACCACCGAGGCCACGACGAGGGCCGGCGTGCCCACGCCCTGCCCGTCCGCGCGCGCCACCAGCAGCCGGGAGAGCTGGTCGAGCCGGGCCGCGACCTCCTCCGCGCCCGGCGCGGGCGGCAGCTCGGGCAGCGGCCCGTCCACGGCCTCGACCCGGACGCTCTCCACCGGTTCCAGCTCCAGCGGGAACAGCGCCTCCGCGCCCTCCCCCGCCCGGCGCGGACGCCCGGCGGCCGGGTCCCCGTCGCCGACCGCGAGCAGGTGCAGCCGGGCCAGCACCTGGAGCGGCGAGTGCCGCCAGATGCTGAGCAGCTGGCCGGCCTCGGCGGCGATCCGCAGGGACGCGCCGACCGTGCGGGACTCCGCGTCCGCGCCGAAGTCGGTGCGGCGGCGGACCTCCTCCAGCGGCCAGTCGGCCCCGGCCAGGGCCGCCGACGCGCGGGCGCCGCGCAGTGCGGACTCGGAGGTGACCTCGGCCGCGCGGCGGCGCATCACCCGGTGGCCGTAGAGCCGGTCGACGGCCTTGCGCACCTCGGCCACCGCGTCGGGCACCCCGGGGAGCTGGGCCAGCGGGGCGAGGGGATCTGTTCCAGTGCTCACCTACCCGAGAGTAATGAACGGGCCGCCCATCCTGGAACAGCAACCCCGCATCACCCGTTAGAGGCAATCCTCACTTCCCTCCCCCGGCGACGCCCAAACCCCGGCTAGCATGGCCGCTATCGGAGACGATAACGATTTCCAACTAGGTGGCGCCCCCGTCACACGCGCCCCTGGACAGGCGGCCCCGAGCGAGGGCCCTGAGCGAGAGCCGGAGTCCCCAGATGAAGATCGCCTTCGTCGGCAAGGGCGGCAGCGGGAAGACCACGCTGTCCGCACTGTTCATCCGCCACCTGGCCGCCGCCGGCCGGCCGGTCATCGCCGTGGACGCCGACATCAACCAGCACCTGGGCCCCGCCCTCGGACTGACGGACGGCCAGGCCGCCGACCTGCCCTCGCTCGGCGCGCACCTGCCGGAGATCAAGGAGTACCTGCGCGGCAGCAACCCGCTGATCCGCTCGGCCGAGGAGATGATCAAGACCACCCCGCCCGGCCGCGGCTCGCGGCTGCTGCGGATCGTCGAGGAGAACCCGGTCTACGCCGCCTGCGCCCGCCCGGTCGCGCTGGACGAGGGCTCGGTCCGGCTGCTGGCGACCGGCGCCTTCACCGAGGAGGACCTCGGGGTGGCCTGCTACCACTCCAAGGTCGGCGCGGTGGAACTGCTGCTCAACCACCTGCTGGACGGCCCCGACGAGTACCTGGTCACCGACATGACGGCGGGCTCGGACTCCTTCGCCTCCGGCCTGTTCACCCGCTTCGACCTGACCTTCCTGGTGGCCGAACCGACCCGCAAGGGCGTCTCCGTCTACCGCCAGTACCGGGACTACGCCGCCGACTTCGGCGTCCAGCTGCGGGTGGTCGGCAACAAGGTGCAGGGCCCGGACGACCTGGCCTTCCTGCGCCGCGAGGTCGGCGACGACCTGCTCACCACCTTCGGGCACTCGGACTGGGTGCGCCGGCTGGAGCAGGGCGCCGAGCCGCCGCTGAAGTCCCTGGAGCCGGCCAACCGCGCCGTGCTGGAGCAGCTGCGGGCCGAGGCCGACGCGGCGTACGGACGGCGGGACGCGCACCGCTACACCGAGCAGGCCGTGCTCTTCCACCGCCGCAACGCGGAGAGTTGGGCCAACGCCAAGGTCGGCATCGACCTGGCGACCCAGGTGGACGAGGGCTTCGTGCCGGGCGGGTTCGCGGACGACCGCGAGCAGCCGACCCCGGCGGGCGCCCACGCCTGACGCACGCGCCACCGCGCCCGGACGGGCCGCAACCTCCCTCCACCCCGGGAAGGCCGCGGCCCGTCCGCCGTTTCCGGCACCGCCGCTCGCCCTGCCACCCAGCCACCCACCGCCCGGCGCCCGGCGCCCGGCGCCCGGCCGCCCACCGACCCCACCAGCAGATTCCCTGCGGTTCGGACACCACCCATTGGGGTGAACCAGGGGGTTTTCCGCTTCCCACCCGCAACCACGCTGTGCAAAGCTTTCATTACCCTCGGTTTACCGAGTCTTGATGGTCCGTCCCGACGGCCCTCGGCGAGACGTCCCGCACCTCGCCCGGGCTCCTGGCGGGCCCGATGGTCAACGCCGGCCGGTGACACCCGCACTCCCCGCCGCGCCACGCCATCCCGCCACGCCGTCGCGACCCACGACAGCCGATCCGCCCGGAGCCCCACCCCGGACTCACCGCCGGACCTGACTGCGTTCGTTCCCCCGGACAGACGGGAAGACAATGACCCTCGACATCTCCAGCGCCCCCATCGCCTCCGACACCACCGACCACGCACCACCGGGCCCCGGCGCCCGGATCCGCTGGGCCCAGGACCTCTCCGCCTCGCTCGTGGTCTTCCTGATCGCCGTGCCGTTCTCCCTCGGCATCGCGCTGGCCACCGGCGCCCCGCTCACCGCCGGGCTGGCCGCCGCCGCCGTGGGCGGCATCGTGGTCGGGCTGTTCGGCGGCACCGCACTCATGGTCAGCGGCCCCTCGGCGGCGCTGACCGTGATCACCGCCGGGCTGATCACCCAGTACGGCTGGCGGGCCACCTGCGCCATCACCCTCGCCGCGGGCCTGATCCAACTCCTGCTCGGCGCACGCCGGGTGGCCCGAACGGCGCTCGCCGTGTCGCCCGCGATCGTGCACGGCATGCTGGCCGGGGTCGGCCTCACCATCGCCATCGCGCAACTGCACGTCGTGCTCGGCGGCTCGCCGCAGAGCTCCGCGATCGCCAACCTCCTCGCCCTGCCCGGGCAGTTGGCCGGCCCCCACCCGCCCGCGCTGCTGGTCGGCGCGGTGACGGTGACCGTCCTGCTCGGCTGGCCCCGGCTCGGCCGACTTCCCGGCCGCGCGGGCCGGCTGGGCGCCCGGGCGGCCAGGCTGCCGGGCCCGCTCGCCGCCGTCGCCCTGGCCACGTCCCTGGCGCTCGCCCTGGACCTGCGGCTCGCCCACATCGAGCTGCCCGCGTGGCAGCCGCACTCCCTCGTGCCCGCCCTGCCGCACGGTCCGGTGCCCGGCCTGATCGCCGCCGTCCTCACCGTCACCGCCGTGGCCAGTGTGGAATCGCTGCTGTCCGCCGTCGCGATCGACCGGATGTCCCGCCGCACCGGCGACCTCGACCGCGAGCTGCGCGGCCAAGGCCTCGCCAACCTGCTGAGCGGCCTGGTCGGCGGGCTGCCGATCGCCGGCGGCGCGGTGCGCAGCACCGCCAACGTGCAGGCCGGCGCGCAGTCCAGGTGGGCCTCGGTGCTGCACGGCGTCTGGGTGCTGGCCGCCGCGCTGGCGCTGACCGGCGGGCTGCGCCGGATCCCGCTGGCCGCGCTCGCCGCGCTGGTCCTGGTGGTCGGGCTGCAGATGGTGAGCTTCGCGCACATCCGCAACGTGCACCGGCACCGCGAGTTCCCCGTCTACCTCACCACCGTGGTCGCCGTGGTGGGGGCCGGGGTGCTGTGGGGCGTCGCGATCGGGGCCGGCACCGCCGTCCTGCTCGCGCTCTACCGGCTGACCCGCGCCCACGTGGACGTCGAGACCGGGCCGGACGGCTCGGTCACCGTCCAGACGCACGGCCCGCTCACCTTCACCGCCGTGCCCCGGCTCAGCCGGGCACTGGCCGGCATCCCGGCCGGAGCCGGGGTCACGGTGATCCACGACGGCTCCTTCCTGGACCACGCCGCGTACGAGACGCTGCACACCTGGCGCGCCGGACACCAGGACGCGGGCGGCCGGGTCTCGATGGTGACGAGGCGCCAGGACGACGAGGTGCTCGATCCCGACGGCACGGTGCGCGCGGGGAGTTCACCGGGGCCGCACCGCTGCCGGGCCTGGACGCCCTGGGTCGGCCACCACTGCATCGACCAGCAGGAGGACCCGCACGGTCGGCTGCTGGACGGGGTCCGGGTGTTCCAGCTGCACACCGCCCCGCTGATCAGGCCCGAACTCGCCCGGCTGGCACGGGAGGGGCAGACGCCCTCCCAGCTGTTCCTGACCTGCGCGGACTCGCGGATGGTCACCAGCATGATCACCAACAGCGGCCCGGGCGACCTCTTCACCGTCCGCAACGTGGGCAACCTGGTGCCGGCCCCGTTCGAGCCCGGCGCGGCCGACGACTCGGTGGCCGCCGCGGTGCAGTACGCGGTCGAGGTGCTGGAGGTGCGCTCCATCACGGTCTGCGGCCACTCCGGCTGCGGCGCGATGCAGGCCCTGCTGGACGGCGTGCACGAGCGCCCCGGTCCGCCCACCCCGTTGGCCCGCTGGCTGCGCAACGGCCGCGGCTCGCTGGACCGGCTCCGACGGGTGCCCGCGGAGTTCGCCACCCGGCCCGTGGTGGACCCGGTGGAGCAGCTCTGCATCACCAACGTGGTGCAGCAGTTGGACCAGCTGATGGCGAACCCGGCCGTGGAACGGCGGGTCCAGGAGGGCACCCTGCGACTGGTCGGGATGTACTTCGACTTCGCGACCGCCCAGGCCTACGTCCTGGACCGCGCCGCCGGGACGTTCAGCCCGGTCGAGGCCCGCGCCGGGTCCGGAACAGGTGCCGGTTCCGGGTGTGGCCCCGGTCCCGGATCCGGGACCGGGGAGGGCTCCGCCGAACGGGTGAATGAGGGCGGTCTGGTTCCGTCCGGCGGCGGCGGGAAGGGCCCCCGGCTGGCCGCCTGAGAGCCGGGCCCGTGTCCCCGCCGGGCGGGCCGGGGCACGGGCCCACCAGCCCCCGGACGGTCTTCCGCTCCCGGGCGGCGAACCGTGCGGGTCTCAGCCCGCCCAGCAGCCAAAGGTCTACACCAATTCCAGGGAGCCTCTTGTCAAGTGCCCCATTCGCCTGGTGAGCTGTGCGCTGGGACACACGGGACAATCCCCACGCACGGGATCGTCCCCGATCATGACTCGATGAGGAGTGCGTGTTGAGCAACGAGAGCCTGGCCAACCTGCTCAAGGAGGAGCGGCGCTTCGCTCCTCCGGCAGAGCTCGCCGCAGCGGCCAACGTCACCGCGGCCGCGTACGCGCAGGCCTCCGAGGACCGCCTGGCGTTCTGGGCCGAGCAGGCCCGCCGCCTCAGCTGGGCGGTCGAGCCGACCGAGACGCTGGACTGGTCGAACCCGCCGTTCGCGAAGTGGTTCGCCGACGGCAGCCTCAACGTGGCCTACAACTGCGTCGACCGCCACGTCGAGAACGGCCTGGGCGACCGGGTCGCCATCCACTTCGAGGGCGAGCCCGGCGACGGCCGCTCCATCACCTACGCCCAGCTCAAGGACGAGGTCTCCCAGGCCGCCAACGCCCTGCTGGAGCTCGGCGTCCGCAAGGGCGACCGCGTCGCCGTCTACCTCCCGATGATCGCCGAGGCCGTCGTCGCGATGCTGGCGTGCGCCCGGATCGGCGCCACCCACTCGGTGGTCTTCGGCGGCTTCTCCGCCGACGCCGTCGCCTCCCGCATCCAGGACGCCCAGGCCAAGCTCGTCATCACCGCCGACGGCGGCTACCGCCGCGGCAAGCCCTCCGCGCTCAAGCCCGCCATCGACGAGGCCCTCACCAAGGCCGACGGCGTCGAGCACGTCCTGGTCGTCCGCCGCACCGGCCAGGACATCGCCTGGACCGAGGGCCGCGACGTGTGGTGGCACGAGATCACCGCCCGCCAGTCCACCGAGCACACCCCCGAGGCCCACGAGGCCGAGCACCCGCTGTTCATCCTCTACACCTCCGGCACCACCGGGAAGCCCAAGGGCATCCTGCACACCTCCGGCGGCTACCTCACGCAGGCCTCCTACACCCACCACGCGGTCTTCGACCTCAAGCCGGAGACCGACGTCTACTGGTGCACGGCCGACATCGGCTGGGTCACCGGCCACTCGTACATCGTCTACGGACCGCTGTCCAACGGCGCCACCCAGGTCATCTACGAGGGCACCCCCGACACCCCGCACCAGGGCCGGTTCTGGGAGATCGTCCAGAAGTACGGCGTGACCATCCTCTACACCGCGCCGACCGCGATCCGCACCTTCATGAAGTGGGGCGACGACATCCCCGCGAAGTTCGACCTGTCCAGCCTGCGGGTGCTGGGCAGCGTCGGCGAGCCGATCAACCCCGAGGCGTGGATCTGGTACCGCGAGCACATCGGTGCCGGCAAGACGCCGATCGTGGACACCTGGTGGCAGACCGAGACCGGCGCCATGATGATCAGCCCGCTGCCCGGCGTCACCGAGACCAAGCCCGGCTCCGCGCAGCGCGCCCTGCCGGGCATCGCTGCCACCGTCGTGGACGACAACGCCGTCGAGGTCCCCAACGGCTCGGGCGGCTACCTCGTCCTCACCGAGCCCTGGCCCTCCATGCTCCGCACCATCTGGGGCGACGACCAGCGCTACATCGACACCTACTGGTCCCGCTTCGAGGGCCGCTACTTCGCCGGCGACGGCGCCAAGAAGGACGAGGACGGCGACATCTGGCTGCTCGGCCGGGTCGACGACGTCATGCTCGTCTCCGGCCACAACATCTCGACCACCGAGGTCGAGTCCGCCCTGGTCGGCCACCCCTCCGTGGCCGAGTCCGCGGTCGTCGGCGCCACCGACGCCACCACCGGCCAGGCCATCGTCGCCTTCGTGATCCTGCGCGGCGGCGTCACCGAGAGCCCCGAACTCGTCGACGAGCTGCGCGCCCACGTCGGCCGCACCCTGGGCCCCATCGCCAAGCCCAAGCAGATCAAGGTCGTCGGCGAGCTCCCGAAGACCCGCTCCGGCAAGATCATGCGCCGCCTGCTGCGCGACATCGCCGAAGGCCGCGAGGTCGGCGACACCACCACGCTGGCCGACAGCTCGGTCATGAGCCAGATCCAGGCCCAGCTGCCGCCCTCGGAGAACGGCAACGGCTGATCCGACTGATACGGCGACTGTGCCCCGGGCGGTGGTCACCGCCCGGGGCACAGTCGTCGGCAGGGGCAGCCGCCGTCGGCAGCCCAGTCGTCGGCCGGGGGGCGGCCGGGGAACCGGCAACGGTCACACCTCCGGGCGCGGGGGCGGGGCTCCTCCGCGTTCACCCGGGTGCAGGCGACCGGGGCCGTACGGGCGCCGGGCCGCTCGCCCTCCGGAGTGCAGGACCGGCCCACAGGGCTTAAGTCCTTTATCAAGACAATCCGGATGTCACCCGAACACCCCGCTAGACTGTTAACGACGCATCAAGATCCCCTCGCCGGGGATCCGGGCGTCACAGGGCGAGCCGGGAAGTCTGGTCGGCAACTGCACCACCCGTGCATCCGTTGCCGCTCCCCGCCCCAGGAGGTCCCGCGTGACCGACCAGCCGCCCGTCCAAGAGCCGACGACCCGCCGCCGGCAGTTCCTCGGCCGGCTGCCACTGCCCGAGCGCACCTTCATCGCCGACGCCCTGCGCACCGAGACGGTCGGCGGTGTGCTGCTGCTCGGCGCCGCCGTCATCGCGCTGATCTGGGCCAACGTCTGGCCGCAGGCGTACCAGAGCATGCTCGACTACACCATCGGCCCCTCCACCCCGCTACACCTCGACCTCACGCTGGCCACCTGGGCCAAGGACGGGCTCCTGACGGTCTTCTTCTTCGTCGCCGGGATCGAGCTCAAGCGCGAGTTCGTCGCGGGCGAGCTGCGCACACCGAGCGCCGCGGTGCTGCCCGTCATCGCCGCCGTCTGCGGGGTGGCACTGCCCGCGATCCTCTACGCCCTGGTGAACTCCGGCAGCGGCGGACACCCCGGCGGCTGGGCGATCCCGACCGCCACCGACATCGCCTTCGCCCTCGGCGTGCTGGCCGTGGTCGGCAGCCACCTGCCCTCGGCGCTGCGCGCCTTCCTGCTCACCCTGGCCGTCGTGGACGACCTGATCGCCATCCTGATCATCGCGATCTTCTACAGCTCCGGCATCAAGTTCTGGGCGCTCGGACTGGCTCTCGTCGGGCTGGTGCTGTTCTGGTTCCTGCACCGGCGCGGGGTGCACGGCTGGTACCTGTTCGTGCCGCTGGCGCTGGTGACCTGGGCCCTGATGCACGAGAGCGGCATCCACGCCACGGTCGCGGGCGTCGCGATGGGCCTGATGCTGCGCTGCCACCGGGAGGGCGACGAGCAGCACTCCCCCGGCGAGCACATCGAGCACCTGGTCCGCCCGCTCTCGGCCGGCCTGGCCGTCCCGCTGTTCGCGCTGTTCTCGGCCGGGGTGACGATCTCCGGCACGGCGCTGCGCGAGGTGTTCACCCAGGCCGTCCCGATCGGCATCGTGATCGGTCTGCTGGTCGGCAAGTCAGTGGGCATATTCGGCGGCACCTGGCTGACCGCCCGGTTCACCCGGGCCGAGCTGAACCCGCAGCTCAAGTGGGCCGACATGATGGCCGTCTCGGTGGTCGCGGGCATCGGCTTCACCGTCTCGCTGCTCATCAGCGAACTGGCCTTCCCGGACGACCCGACGCTCGCCGGCCGGGCCAAGACCGCCGTGCTGGTCGGCTCACTGCTCTGCGCGACGGTCGCCACGGTGCTGCTGAAGCTGCGCAACCAGCACTACCGCGCGCTGTGCGAGGAGGAGGAGCGGGACGTGGACGAGGACGGCGTCCCGGACGTCTACCAGGAGGACGACCCGGCCTGGCGGGCTCGGGTCTCGGAGCGGGCCCGCGGCTCGGAGCAGGCCCGGGGCTCGGAGCGGGCCCGACCGCTGCCCGGCGAGGCCTCCGGCGCTACCGGGGCCTCCGGCGCTCCCGGGGCCTCCCAGGATTCCGCGGACGCCCCGGACTCCCGGACCTCCGGGGACTCCTCGTCGGAGCACTGACGGTCCCTCCGGGACTCCACACAACGGACCCCGGAGCCCACCCCGGAGCCCACCCCGGCGCTCCCGCCGGAACTCCCGCCGGAACTCTCACGGGAGCCCCGCCCCGGGACCTTCCCGGAATCCCTCCGGCAGCCCCCTCCAGGAGTCCCCGGAGGCCGCAGGCGGCCGGACACGTCCCTCCCGCGGGGCCCCGGAGTGGTGTCCGACTGACCGGTAGAGGCATGATTCTGAGCTGTCGACAATCCACTGACGCCCCGGGACCCCCCACCGGCCCCCGGAACCGCAGACCCGCGGTGGCGTCACGCCGCACAGCCGCAGAGGAGAACCGCTGATGCCCGCAGGAGCCGCAGACCCGTCCAGCAACGGCCGGGCGCCCTACGAGGGCGAGCGTTCGGTGGGGCAGCTGTTCGCGGCGGCCACCGCCGACCTGTCCGCGCTGGTCCACGACGAGATCGCACTCGCCAAGGCCGAGATCCGCGCGGACGTCAAGCGCGGTGTCTCCGGCGGTGTCTCGCTGATGGTCGCCGGTGTGGTGGCGCTGTTCTCGATCCCGATGCTGAGCGCCGCGGCGGCCTTCGGCATCCACGCGCTGGGTCTGTCGCTGGGCTGGTCCTTCCTCATCGTGGCGGGCGCCTACCTGCTGCTCGCGGCGCTGCTCGGGGTGCTGGCGTACCGCTCGTTCAGGAAGATCGAGCCGCCGCACCGCACCATCGAGGGCGCCCAGAAGACCGCCGACGTGCTGAAGAACGCCCGGCCGCGCCCGGCCACCAAGGAGGAGATCGACCGGGCCCTGGGCCGCATCCCGTAAAGCACCCGCGTCAACGGACACCCCTGGGCGAACCCCCCGACAGTGAGTGCCGGGCACGTGTCCGGTGCGCGGATGTGACACGCTCTCGGTATGCCGCTTGACCAGAAGCCCGTACCCGCGCAGCCGTCCGCCGGTTCCGGACCCGACTCCGGGCCAGACTCCGGGCCAGACTCCGGGCCAGACTCCGGGTCCGGCCCCGCCCCCGAGGGCACCGGCCCGACCGCCGGACGGGAGACCGCCGGAGCGGCCGTCGAGGCGGGCACCGGGGCCGAGCCGGCAGCTGCGGGCGGGGGCGCTTTCGGGGCCGGGGCCGGAGCCGGCGCCGGGGCCGAGGCGTGGAGCATCCGGCAGGCCGGCCCGTGGGCGCACCGCGACCTCGCGGCCAACGGTGCCCGCTTCCACATCGCCGAGCTGGGCTCGGGCCCGCTGGTGCTGCTGGTGCACGGCTGGCCCGAGTACTGGTGGGCGTGGCGCCACCAGCTGATCGCGCTCGCGGAGGCCGGCTACCGGGCGGTGGCGCTCGACCTGCGGGGCATCGGCGGCAGCGACCGCACCCCGCGCGGGTACGACCCGGGCAACCTCGCGCTGGACATCACCGGCGTGATCCGCTCGCTCGGCGAGCGCCGGGCACACCTCGTGGGGCACGCTTCCGGCGGCACCCTGGCCTGGGTGGCGGCGGTGATGCGGCCGTCCGTCATCCAGAGCCTGACCGCGGTCTCCGCCGCGCACCCGAGGGACCTGCGCCGGGCGCTGCTGACCGACCGCCGCCAGTTCGCGGCCTTCGAGCACGTCCTGGGCTTCCAGCGGCCGTGGATACCGGAACGCCGGCTGGTGGCCGACGACGCCGCGCTGGTCGGCCGCTACCTGACTTCCTGGACCGGCCCGAACGGCCTGGACGAGGCCTCGGTGCACGCGTACCGGCAGGCGATCCAGATCCCCAGCACCGCGCACTGCTCGATCGAGCCGTACCGCTGGCTGATGCGGTCGATGGCCCGGCCGGACGGCATCCAGTTCGCCCGGCGGATGAAGAAGCCGATCACCGCGCCGACCCTGCACGTGCAGGGCGCGGCGGACCCGGTGCTGCTGTCGCACACCGCGCTCGGCGGCGGCGAGTACGTGGCGGCTCCGTACCGCTGGCGGCTGCTGCCGGGGGTCGGGCACTTCCCGCACGAGGAGGCGCCGGAGGAGTTCACCGCCGAGCTGCTGGACTGGGTCGGGCGCCACAAGGAGTGACGGACGGGGGCACCCGGGGCGGCCGACCGTGCGACGTCGCGGAGGGGCCCCCGGGTCCAACTGCCCTGACGCTGAGTTCATATGACAATCGCATAGGCCAATTTCGGCACAGCCCGGACGGTTTCCCCCACCGGCCCAGGGGCATCCATTCCGGTATGAGTTGGATGCCCGATCGCGGCGCCGCCCCGCGCGGCCGACGCCAGAACAGCCCCCAGCGTTCCGCCCACCGCCCCGACCGGACGGACGACCTCGGCTTCGACGGCCTCGACGGCCGTCCTCGCGCGGAACGGCGGGAGCTCGGCATCCCGCGCATCCTCGGCCGACGCGCCCGCTGGGTGGGCGCACGGCTGCGGCGCGAGACCTGAGGCCCCGCGCCGCGTCTGTCCGGAGGTGGCGGGCAGCCGGAGGTGGCGTCTGCCCGGAGGTGGCGGGCGGCCGGTCGACGGCCGCCCGGCCCGCGCCGCTCAGTTCGTGATCGTGATCGGCGACAGCGCCGTGAACCAGAGCAGGACGAAGGTCGCCACCGACATGATCGGCACCAGCACCTTGGTCTCCACGTTGTTGCCGCTGCGCTTGATCAGCACGACCTCGTAGCGCTCCTTGTGCGGCCAGAGCAGCGGCGCGCCCTTCTTGGTCAGGCAGTCCCCCAGCAGGTGCGCCAGCGTGCCCAGCGCCACCGCGTACGGCAGCCAGCCGGGCGAGTTGGGCATCCAGGTGTTCATCCCGAAGGTGCCCAGCGCGGACAGCCCGATGACGGTGATCCACGCCTCCGGGCCGTTGCTCGGCGGGCAGAGCCGCAGCGCCCGGATCGCGAGCGCCAGCAGGAAGAAGGTCAGCGCGAGCGTGAAGTTGCGGCCCAGGTAGGTGACGCCCGCCCACGTGCCGGCGCCCATCAGGGCGACGAACAGCAGCGAGTGGGTGGCGTGCCGGTGGCCGCCGGAGGCCCAGGCCACGACGCGGCAGAGCGCCTTGGAGACCGGGCCGAGGAAGTTGGCGATCGAGCCGTCGTGGTGGTCGAGGTCCGGCAGCAGGGCGGCGCCCGCGCACAGCACCGTGCCCATCAGTATGTCCGCCGGCTTCAGCGTCGTGTGCAGCAGCAGCGGGGGCAGGAAGGGGGCCGAGGCCGCGTACAGCATCGCCCCGCTCACCGCGTGCGAGTGACCCATCATCGGACTGCCAGGACCTCCCCGTAAGGCCCACTCCGGGACGGCGCCCGGTTGAGCCGAACGGGTGAGCGCGGCCGACGCTACCAGGGTGGGCTGACGGCGCGACGGATATCGCACGGCCCGGCCCGGCGCGTCCCGTCGCGCCCCGTCGTGCCGGCCCGACCCGGGGGCCATCCGGCCTGCACGTGCCCCGTCCTGCCGGCCCGACCCGGGGCCCGTCCGGCCTGCACACGCCCCGTCGTGCCGGCCCGACCCGGAGCCCATCCGGCCTGCACGTGCCCCGTCGCCCCGCCCCGGGCCGGTCCCGGCCCGGGGCGCCCCCGTCAGAGCGCGCAGCCCTGGGTGTCCACCCGGGCGGTCGCGGCGCCGCCCTGCTGGGCGTCCTCGCGGACCTCGGCCGCGGTCAGCACGTACCCGGTGTCGGCGCTGTCCAGGGACTTGGCGAACACCACCCCGTACACCTGGCCGTCCGGGGTGAGCAGCGGGCCGCCGCTGTTGCCCTGGCGGACGGTCGAGCGCACCGAGTAGACGTCGCGCACCACCTGGCCGCGGTGGTAGATGTCCGGGCCGTTGGCCTGAATCCGGCCGCGGATGCGGGCGGGCTGGACGTTGAAGGCGCCGTTCTCCGGGAAGCCGGCCACGATCGCGCTGTCGTTGGTCTTCGCCTCGCCCGCGAAGGTGAGCGCGGGCGCGTTCAGCTTGGGCACGTCCAGGATCGCGATGTCGCGCTGCCAGTCGTAGCGGACCACCGTCGCGTCGTACAGCTGGCCGACGCCGCCGATCTGCACGGTCGGCTCGTTGACCCCGCCGACCACGTGGGCGTTGGTCATCACCCGGTGCGGGGCGAAGACGAAGCCGCTGCCCTCCAGGGTCTTGCCACAGGAGGGCGCGGTGCCGACCACCTTGACCAGGCTCTGCTTGGCCCGCGCCACCGCCGGGCTGGCGGCCAGCGCCGGGTCCGGGGTGTCGACCTGGGTGATCGGCTCGTGCTCGAAGGGGTTGAAGACCTGCGGGAAGCCGTTGCGGGCGAGCACCTTGGAGAAGTCCGAGAACCAGTTCGGTGCGTCGGACGGCAGCGCGTTCTGCACGCCGCCGAGGATCGCCGAGGAGCGGACCTGCTTGGAGACCGTCGGCAGCGAGGCACCGGCCAGTGCCGAGCCGATCAGCCAGGCCACCAGCAGCATCGAGAGCACGTTCACCACCGCCCCGCCGGCCGCGTCCAGCACCCGGGCCGGACGGCGGTCGATGTGGCCGCGCAGCTTCCAGCCGAAGTGCGCGGTGATCGCCTGGCCGATCGCCGCGAAGACGATCACCACCACGACCGCCACCACCGAGGCCGTAGTGCCGGGGCTCAGGTGGTCCAGCAGCAGCGGCAGCAGCTCGACGGCCAGCAGGCCGCCGCCGAGGAAGCCGACCAGCGACAGCACGCCGACCACGAAGCCCTGCCGGTAGCCCGACACGGCGAACCCCACGGCGGCGATGATCAGCAGGACATCCAGGACGTTCACCACGACACCCTCCCACGGCCCGGCGGCCGGGTGTACCGACGACCTGTCACGGGACGCTGCCGGCTCACGGGGCGCCGCCGGCTCACGGGGCTCCGGCGTCGCCGCCCGGCAGGACGCGGGAATGTTCGAGGTCGCCCTGGACCAGGGCCAGCGCGTCGTCCGAGAGGTCGACGATCCGGGACGGGTCCCAGGGCAGCTCCAGTCCGCTGTGGTGCAGCACCCGGTCGATCACCCCGGCGGTGAAGCCCCAGACCAGCCGCCCGGCGACCGCGAAGGCCGGACCGATGTGCCCCGACGGGTGGCGCAGCCGCACCCGGTTCGCCGGATCGGCCAGGTCGGCGATCGACACCCGGAACACCGCGCCGGTCTCGCCCTGGTCCACCGGGTGCACCGGCGACTCCTCGCGCCACCAGCCGAGCACCGGGGTCACCACGAAGCGGCTCACCGGGATGTACAGCCGCGGCAGCGCCGCGAACACCTGCACCCCGGCCGGGTCCAGTCCGGTCTCCTCCCACGCCTCGCGCAGCGCCGCGGCGATCGGGCCCGGACCGTCCGGGTCGCCGTCCTCCGGGTCCAGCGCGCCGCCCGGGAAGGACGGCTGGCCGGCGTGCGAGCGCAGTGAGCGGGCCCGCTCGATCAGCAGCAGGTCCGGCCCCTCCGGGCCCTCGCCGAACAGCATCAGCACGGCCGCCGCCCGGCCGCCGTCGGCCGGCGGCAGGAAGCGGCTCAGCTGCTCCGGCAGCACCCGCTCGGCAGCCTCCCGGACCGGCTCCAGCCAGGTCGGCAGGTCGTTCCGCTCGATCCCGCGCGTGATCATTCCGCCACCGCCAGGTCCGCGACCTGCCCGTGGTGGGCGGCGGCGTCCGCCCGGGCGGCCGCCTCGCCGGGGTAGTCCGCCGGGGGCCTCAGCCGTTGCCCCGGCTGGCCGCCCATCTCGTACTTGAGCAGCTTGCGCGCCTTCTCCGGGTCGGTCACGCCCTCGCCGAACGCGGGGCAGAGCGGCGCGATCGGGCAGGCGCCGCAGGCCGGCTTCTGGGAGTGGCAGATCCGGCGGCCGTGGAAGACCACGCGGTGCGAGAGCATCGTCCACTCCGACTTCGGGAAGATCTCCGCGACGGCCGCCTCGACCTTCACCGGGTCCTCCTCGGTCGTCCAGCCGAACCGCCGGGCCAGGCGGCCGAAGTGGGTGTCGACGGTGATCCCGGGGACCCCGAAGGCGTTGCCCAGCACGACGTTGGCGGTCTTGCGGCCGACGCCCGGCAGGGTCACCAGATCGGCCAGGCGGCCGGGGACCTCTCCGCCGAACTCGTCACGCAGCGCGATCGAGAGGCCGAGCAGCGACTTCGCCTTGTTCCGGAAGAAGCCGGTCGGACGGATGATCTCCTCCAGCTCCTGCGGGTCCGCCGCCGCCATGTCCTCCGGCGTCGGGTACTTCGCGAACAGCGCGGGGGTGGTCTGGTTCACCCGGAGGTCGGTGGTCTGCGCCGACAGCACGGTGGCCACCAGCAGTTGGAAGGGGTTGTCGAAGTCCAGCTCCGGATGCGCGTACGGGTACAGCTCCGCCAGTTCACGGTTGATCCTCCGGGCCCGCCGCACCATCGCCAGGTGCGACTCGGGCTTCCTCGGCTTCACGGCGGGCCGCTTCGCCGCCCGCTTCACCGCGGGCTCGGCCTTCGGCGCCGCCGCTTTCCGGACCTTGCTCTCTGCCATGCACGAAGGCTACGCCGACCGACGGGTGGCCCGGGGGCGATCATGCGCGGAAGCGGGCCCGGCCGGGGCGAGTTCCTCGGCGGGATTCCTCGGGATTCCTCGGGATTCCTCGGCGGGAGCGATGAGTTTCGCGGCGGGCGCCGGTCTACCCCTGTGACCGGCTCGCACGACGACAGAAGGAACTCCCATGAGCACCGTGGTCTCCACCGACGGCACCACCATCGCCTGCACCGTCACCGGCTCCGGCCCGGCCGTCGTGCTGGTGGACGGGGCGATCGGCCACCGGGCCTTCGACCCGGGCGTCGCCGTCGCCGAGCAGCTCTCGGCCCACCACACCGTGTGGGCGTACGACCGGCGCGGCCGGGGCGGCAGCGGGGACACCGCGCCGTTCGCGGTGGAGCGCGAGATCGAGGACCTGGCCGCGGTGATCGCGGCGGCCGGCGGCTCGGCCGCCGTGTACGGCATCTCCTCGGGCGCCGCGCTCGCGCTGCGGGCGGCCGCCGCGGGCGTCGGTGTGCGCCGACTCGCCGTCTACGAGCCGCCGTTCAGCACCGCGGAGGGGCAGAGCGAGCGCTTCGTCGGGTACGCCGGCGAACTGGAGGCGGCGCTCGCCGAGGGACGCCGCGGGGACGCCGTGGCGGCCTTCATGACCTTCGTGGGGATGCCCGCCGAAGCGGTGGACGGGATGCGCGCCGCCCCGGTGTGGCCGCTGTTCGAGGCGGTCGCGCCGACGCTGGCGTACGACGCGGCGGCGCTCGGCGCGCGGACCGGGGGGACCGTCCCGGTGGACGTGCTGGCCCGGATCGCGGTGCCGACCCTGGTGCTGGACGGCGGTGCCAGCCCGGAGCTGCTGCGGGCACCGTCCGCCGCGGTGGCCGCGGCCGTGCCGGACGCCGAGTACCGGACGCTGGCCGACCAGACCCACGAGGTGGCGGCCGGGGCTCTGGTGCCGGAACTGGTGGAGTTCTTCGCCTGACCACCGGTCCGCGCCGCGCCCCGCGGTCACTAGTCTTCCGACGAACCGATGAATCGTCGAACTGACGAACTAACGAACCGACGAGCGGAGAACGAGGGAGCATGGACGCGGACTTCAAGGACATCCCCACCACCACCCTGGCCGACATCCTGGGCCGCGACCGGGTCATGGACATCGGCCTGCGCCCGCTCTGGGACGGCATGCCCCGGGTGGCCGGCCCGGCCTTCACCGTGCAGTGCCCGCCCGGGGACAACCTGATGCTGCACGCCGCGATCCACCGGGCCGAGCCCGGCTCGGTGATCGTGGTCGAGTCCGGCGACCTGGACTACGCACTGGCCGGCGGCAACGTGTGCGCCGTGGCGCAGCGCCGGGGCGTGGTGGCCTTCGTGGCCGACGGCCTGATCCGGGACCTCGGCGAGGTCCGGGAGGCGGGCTTCCCGGTCTTCGCCCGCGGGGTCATCCCGATCCCCGGGGCGAAGAAGGCGCTCGGCACGCACGGCGCCCCGGTGCGCTGCGGCGGCGTGCTGGTGGCGGCCGGCGACATCGTGGTGGCCGACGAGGAGGGTGTCGTGGCGGTGCCCGCCGCCGAACGGGACCGGGTCCTGGAGGCGGCCCGGGCGAAGCTGGCCAAGGAGGCCGCCCAGACCCTGGACGAGTGGGCGGCGGAGCACCGCGACCGGATCGAGCGGACCCTCGCCGAGCTGGGCTTCCAGGGCTGACCCGCGGCGGCCGGCCCACGGCAGCGCTGCCGGACGTCGGCCGCCGTGGGCCGTCCGCCGTCAGCCCCGGTACAGCCCGTCCAGCTCCCCGAAGCCCAGCGCCCCGTCGAGCTGCGTCAGCGTCCCGGCGCCGAGCAGCTCGACGGCGGCGCGGCGGGCCGCGGTGTACGCGAGCTGGGCGAGGCCGGTACCGACGCTGATCCGCCGCACCCCCGTGGCGGCGAGTTCCGCGACGCTCGGCCCGCCCGGGACGGCCATCGCGTTCACCGGCAGCGCCGAGCGCCGGCACAGCTCGGTGAGGACGTCGAGGTCCAGCAGCCCGGGGACGAACAGGCCGTCGGCGCCCGCCTGCGCGTAGGCCTCGGCCCGGACCAGCACGTCGTCGAGCCCGCCCAGTCCGAACAGGAAGACGTCCGTCCGGGCGTTGACCACCAGCTCCGGCAGCCCCGCGGCGGCGGCCGCCGTACGGGCCGCGCGCAGCCGCCCGGCCTGCTCGGCCACCGGGAAGAGCGGGCCGCCGACGGCCGTCGAGTCCTCCAGGTTGACGCCGACGGCGCCCACCCCGACCAGCGCGGTCACGGTCTCGGCCACGTCGGCGGGCAGCGGCCCGTACCCGCCCTCGGCGTCGACGGTGACCGGCAGGTCCACCGCGGCGACGATCCGGCGGGCCGCCTCGACCGCGGCCGCCCGGCCGAGGCGCTGGCCGTCGCCGTGCCCGAGCGACCAGGAGACGCCGCCACTGGTGGTGGCGACCGCCCGGGCGCCGGCCGAGGCGATCACGGCGGCACTGCCCGCGTCCCAGGCGTTGGGCAGGACGAGCCCGCCGTCGGCGACCAGTTCGCGCAGCCGCAGCGCCCGCTCGCGGGACTCGGGGGTGGTGGACATGGGTGTCACCGGCTTTCGTACGGATCGGTGGGGACGCAGGCATCCTGCGCCCGGCTCCCCCACCCGTACCAGTGATTAAGCTGAGGCTGAATCTTTCCCGGAGGGGGCCGCATGCGATCCGAACTGCACTTCTCCGCGCAGGACTTGGCACTGACCCGGTTCGCCGTCTCCCCGATGCAGGAGGTGGTGACCAGCCTGCGCGCCCTCGCACGGCACCCCGCGCCGGCGCTGCACCGCCGCTGGGCCGCGGAGGTCCGCGGGCGGCTGACCGCCGCCGCGCCGACCATGGACCGGCTGGCCGCCCTGGTGCCGCCCACCGGCCACCTGCCGGACTTCCTCAACCCCGCCCCGGCCGGCCACTCCCCCACGCTCGCCGAAGAGCTGGCCGCGATCACCGCCACCGGCGCCGAACAGGTCCGGGCCGACCTCGACATCATGGCCGCCGAGGCGGGCGGCCGGCTGCCCGCCGTCCTCGCCCCGCTGCACCGCGACCCGGCCGCCCAGCTGCCCCGGCTGGCCGCCGACCTCCGGGCGTACTGGGAGCTGGCGCT
Organism: Kitasatospora sp. NPDC096140; assembly: GCF_040303045.1. Lineage (NCBI taxonomy): Bacteria > Bacillati > Actinomycetota > Actinomycetes > Kitasatosporales > Streptomycetaceae > Kitasatospora > Kitasatospora sp. NPDC096140. The sequence goes on along the minus strand of NZ_JBEOUW010000003.1, from coordinate 249,293 downwards.
CGCCCCCTACTGGGCCCGGATCCGGGCGCTGCTCTCGGCGGACGTCTTCCACCGCTCCCGGCAGGCCGCCGAGCACGGCACCGCGCGGATGCTGGGCGAGCTGCACGACACGGTCCGCTGGGACGGCACCGCACTGCTGCTGGAGCAGCGGCACTGCGCGCTCACCCGGCTGACCGCCGGCTCCGGGCTGGTGCTCCTGCCCTCGGCCTTCGCCTGGCCCCGGGTGCTCACCCGGGTGCTGCCGCCCGACCCGCCGCAACTGATCTACCCGGCACGCGGCACGGCCGCCCTGTGGGAGCGCCGGGCGGGCACGGCGGCCCGCACGGACGCGCTGGCCGGCGTCCTCGGCCGCTCCCGCGCCCGGCTGCTGGCCGAGCTGGACTCCCCGGCCTCGACCACCGAACTGGCCGACCGCACCGGGCTCTCCCCGGCCGGGGCCTCGCAGCACCTCACCGCGCTGCGCACGGCGGGCCTCACCAGCGCCCACCGGGCGGGCCACGCCGTCCTGCACGCCCGCACCGCGATCGGCGATTCGCTGTTCGATCAGGACGAACAGGAGTTCGACAGGAGCACGTGAGGGCGCTCCTGCGGCCCGCCCCGCCCCATGACCAACCGGTACGAATGGCCCCGCACGGCACACCTCGGCACACCCCCTCCTCATATGATCGGAGCGACATGCGCCATGCTTGGTGATGCAGAACACTGAACGGAACTTGCGCCGGACGGCCCACCCGCCGTACGGCCGAGAAGGAGGAAGCACGTGGACGACGTTCTGCGGCGCGCCGCACTCTTCGCGGCACTCGACGACGAACAGGCCGGCGAGCTGCGCGCTTCCATGACCGAGGTCACCCTCGCCCGTGGGGAGTCGCTGTTCCACGAGGGCGACCCGGGCGACCGGCTGTACGTCGTCGCGGAGGGCAAGGTCAAGCTGCACCGCGCATCCCCGGACGGCCGCGAGAACATGCTCGCCGTCCTCGGCCCCAGCGAGATGATCGGCGAGCTGTCGCTGTTCGACCCGGGCCCGCGCACCGCGACCGCCAGCGCGCTGACCGAGGTCAAGCTGCTGGGCCTGGGCCACGGTGACCTGCAGCCCTGGCTGCACGCCCGCCCCGAGGTCTCCATCGCGCTGCTGCGGGCCATCGCCCGCCGACTGCGCCGGACCAACGACGTGATGTCCGACCTGGTCTTCTCCGACGTGCCCGGCCGCGTCGCCAAGGCCCTGCTGGACCTCTCCCGCCGCTTCGGCGTGCAGTCCGAGGAGGGCATCCACGTCGCCCACGACCTCACCCAGGAGGAGCTGGCCCAGCTGGTCGGCGCCTCCCGCGAGACGGTCAACAAGGCGCTCGCCGACTTCGCCGGCCGCGGCTGGCTGAAGCTGGAGGCGCGCGCGGTGGTCCTGATGGACGTCGAGCGGCTGTCCCGCCGCTCGCGCTGACGCCCCGAACACGCCGAAGGGCCCGTCCGGACGGACGGGCCCTTCGGCGTTCACGAGCCCTTCGGCGTTCACGAGCCCTTCGGCTGTCGCGCTCCCGGAGCGGCCCGGGTCGATCGGGCTCCGGGGCCGGCCGGGCGCCGGGGTCAGTCGAGCTACGGGGTCAGTCGAGCTCCGGGGTCAGCCCGTGCTCCTCCAGGTACTCCAGCTGGGCCCGGACGGACAGCTCCGCGGCCGGCCAGAGCGCCCGGTCCACGTCCGCGTAGACCCGCGCCACCACCTCGGGAGCGGTCCGCAAGCCCGCCTCGACCGCCGTCTCCACCTGCGCGAGCCGGGCGGCCCGGTGCGCCAGGTAGTAGTCGACGGCGCCGAGCGCGTCCGCGAGCACCGGGCCGTGCCCGGGCAGCACGGTCCGCACACCGTGCTCGGAGGCCATCGTGTGCAGCCGGCGCAGCGAGTCCAGGTAGTCCCCCAGCCGGCCGTCGGGGTGGGCCACCATCGTGGTGCCGCGGCCGAGCACGGTGTCCCCGGTGAGGATCGCGCCGTCGTCCGGCAGGTGGAAGGTCAGCGAGTCCGAGGTGTGGCCGGGGGTGGCCACCACCCGCAGGTCCAGACCGCCGACGTCCAGGCGCTGGCCGCCCACCAGGCCCTCCGAGCCCAGCCGGTGCGCCGGGTCCAGGGCCCGGACCTCGGTGCCGGTGAGCTCGGCGAACCGGGCCGCGCCCTCGGAGTGGTCGGCGTGACCGTGGGTGAGCAGGGTCAGCGCGATCCGCTTGCCCCGCTCCTCGGCGAGGTCGATCACCCGGCGCAGGTGCTCCTCGTGCAGCGGGCCCGGGTCGATCACCACGGCGAGGTCGGAGCCGGGCTCGGAGAGCAGCCAGGTGTTGGTGCCGTCCAGCGTCATCGGCGACGGGTTCGGCGCCAGCACGCACAGCGCCCGGGAGGTGGCCTCGCCGCCGACGACGGCGGCGGGGTCACCCGGCAGGAGGCTCATGCACCCACCTCGACGATTCGCTCGCGCTGCTCGCTCACCGGCCGCCCTCGGCGTCGCGTTGGAGGGCCCGCAGCGGCAGTGCCCGGACGAGGGCGCGCTGCGCCACCTCGACGAACGGGACCGGGCTGTCACAGGCCGGGGTGCGGGGGTTCAGGCGGCGGGCGGGCATCTCGGGTGCCGTCCGGCGAGCCACGTCGTTGTGGGTCATCGGGCGTCGGTCCTTTCTCTGCGGTGGTGCGGCGGATCTTCTTCGGATGGATCTTCTGCGGACGGGTCCTCTGCGGACAAGGCTTCCCGGGGATTCGCTCCCCGGGCCGGCCGTCCCCGCCGGTGGTGCGGCGCGGGCGGACGGCTTCAGGAGTCCTCGGGGAACTCCCCGTCGATGGTCAGCTCGTCGTACCCGGGCCAGCGGACCGTCATGCGGTCCCCGCGGACCTCGGCCCGGCCCAGGACCGGCTCCAGCCGGCGCTCGGCGGCCGCGGCCAGCGCCTCGGCGGCGGTGCGCACCGGCGACAGCTCGCGCAGCACCGTCACGGTCGGCGGCAGCATGCCGAACCGGCCCTCCCGGTAACCCCGGACCGCCTCGGCCGGGCTCAGCCACGCGACCCGGTCGGCCTCGCCGACCTCCAGCGCCGCGCGCTGGCCGGCCGGCAGGGCCGCCACGAAGAACCAGGTGTCGTAGCGCCGCTCCTCGAACTCCGGGGTGATCCAGCGCGCCCAGCCGCCCAGCAGGTCGCTGCGCAGCACCAGGCCGTGGTCCCGGAGGAACTCGGCGAAGGACAGCTCGTGCGCCTCCAGCGCGGCCCGTTCGGCGGTCCAGTCGCGCGGCGCGGCGACGCTCCGCTCGTCCGGGCCGGCCAGCAGCACGCCGGCCTCCTCGAAGGTCTCGCGGACGGCCGCGCAGACCACCGCCCGGGCGGTCCGGACGTCCACCCCGAGGCGCCGCGCCCACTCCTCGGGCGGGGGCCCGGCCCAGCCCGTCTCGACCTCGGCGTCGCGCGGGTCCACCCCGCCGCCCGGGTAGGCGTACATCCCGGCCGCGAAGGCCATCGAGGTGCGCCGGCGCAGCAGGTAGGCCTCCGGCCCGGCGTCGGCGTCGCGCAGCAGCACGACGGTGGCCGCCTGCCTGGGCACCGGCGGCATCAGCACGCCGGAGTCGACCGCCCGGATGCGGGCAGGCCAACCGGGCGGCATCGGGAGCGTCGTTGCTCGATGGTCCATGCCCGGATGCTAAGCGCACGAAGGCGGGCTCGGCCAGGGCCGATCCCGCCTTCGTGATCGGACTCAGACGGTCTTGACGCGGACCTGGAGTTCGACCTCGACCGGGGCGTCCAGCGGGAGCACCGCGACACCGACGGCGCTGCGGGCGTGCACGCCCGCGGCGCCGAGCACCTTGCCGAGCAGCTCGCTGGCGCCGTTGACGACGCCGGGCTGGCCGGTGAAGTCGGGGGCGGAGGCGACGAAGCCGACGACCTTCACGACCCGCTCGATCCGGTCGAGGTCGCCGATCACCGACTTCACGGCGGCCAGGGCGTTCAGCGCGCAGATCTGCGCGAGCTCCTTGGCCTCCTCCGGCGACACCTCGGCGCCGACCTTGCCGGTGCTCGGCAGCTTGCCCTCGACCACCGGGAGCTGGCCGGAGGTGAAGACGAACTCGCCGGACTGCAGGGCCGGCACGTACGCGGCGACCGGCGCGGCCACCGGCGGCAGGGTCAGGCCCAGCTCGGCGAGCTTCGACTCGACGGCGCTCATGCGTTCTTCTCCCGCTTGAAGTAGGCCACCAGCTGCTCCGGGTTCGGGCCGGGCACGACCTGGACGAGCTCCCAGCCGTCCTCGCCGAAGTTGTCCAGGATCTGCTTGGTGGCGTGCACGAGCAGGGGCGCCGTCATGTATTCCCACTTGGTCATGGCCAGACTCTAGACGAGCCGCCGCGGGGATCGGCGCCGCGTGGCGGGCGGCGTGTGAGGTGGGGCACAAAGAGGGCATGATCAGGCCTGGCAACCCCAGGTGCTCCGGGCATCCGGCGCGGTCCCTGGTTACCCTCGCGGGAGGGCACCCTGGCGAGGGGCACCCTCGTCAGGAGGGGACGCCCGTAGGACGGAGACGGACGGAGACGGAGCGTGGCACGCACCCCCGGCCAGGCGGACCGGCGCGACCCCGACTGGGAGGGCGTCCGGCTGCACGTGGTCAGCGGCAAGGGCGGCACCGGGAAGACCACGCTGGCCGCAGCGCTGGCCCTGGCGCTCGCCGCCGACGGCGGTCGGGTCCTGCTGATCGAGGTCGAGGGCCGGCAGGGCATCGCCGAACTGTTCGGGATCGCCGCACTGCCCTACGAGGAGCGCCGGATCGCCTCGGTCTCCCGTCGGCAGCTGGGGCTCCCGGCCGCGGAGGCGTCCGCGGACGCGGCGCAGCCCGGCGAGGTGTTCGCGCTGGCGATCGACACCGAGCAGGCGCTGCTCGAATACCTGGAGATGTTCTACAAGCTCGGCCGGGCCGGCAAGGCGCTGCAGAAGGTCGGCTTCGTCGACTTCGCCACCACCATCGCGCCCGGCGTCCGGGACGTCCTGCTCACCGGCAAGGCCTGCGAGGCGACCCGGCGCAAGGACCCGGACGGCCGGCGCCGCTACGACGCGGTGGTGATGGACGCCCCGCCGACCGGGCGGCTGACCCGGTTCCTGAACGTCAACGCCGAGGTCGCCGGGCTGGCCCGGATCGGCCCGATACACACCCAGGCGCAGGCCGTGATGCGGGTGCTGAAGTCCCCGGAGACCGCGGTGCACCTGGTCACCCTGCTGGAGGAGATGCCGGTGCAGGAGACGGTCGACGGCATCGCGGAGCTGCGCGAGGCGAAGCTGCCGGTGGGCGGGGTGATGGTCAACATGGTCCGCCCGCCGGTCCTGGACGCCGCCGCGGTGGCCGCGGTGGACGGCAACCACCGCGAGGAGGTCGCGCTGGCGCTCGGGGAGGCCGGGCTCGGCGGCCGCTCGCGCAAGCCGGAGACGGTCCGCGCGGCGGTGGAGCCGTTGATCGACCCACTGCTGGAGCAGGCCAGGGAGCACGCCGAGCGGGTCGAGCTGGAGCGCGCGCAGCGCGCCGACCTGCAGCAGCTGCGGATCCCGACGTACGAACTGCCGCTGCTGGGCGAGGGCGTGGACCTCGGCGGACTGTACCGGCTGGCGGGCGACCTGAAGCGGCAGGGGGCGGCATGACCTCGAACGGGGTGCGGAGCACCGGGAAGCGGCTCGCGGTGGACGAGCTGATCGACGATCCGGGGACCAGGATCATCGTCTGCTGCGGCTCCGGCGGCGTCGGCAAGACCACCACCGCCGCGGCGATCGGCCTGCGGGCCGCCGAACGGGGCCGCAAGGTCGTGGTGCTGACCATCGACCCGGCCCGCCGGCTCGCCCAGTCGATGGGCCTGACCGAACTCGACAACACCCCCCGGGTGGTCAAGGGGGTGACCGGCGACGGGGAGCTCCAGGCCATGATGCTGGACATGAAGCGGACCTTCGACGAGGTCGTGCTGGCCCACGCTGAGCCCGAACGGGCCCGGGCGATCCTGGAGAACCCGTTCTACCAGTCCCTGTCGGCCGGCTTCGCGGGCACGCAGGAGTACATGGCGATGGAGAAGCTCGGGCAGCTGCGCGACGCCGAGGAGTGGGACCTCATCGTCGTGGACACCCCGCCGTCGCGCTCGGCGCTGGACTTCCTGGACGCGCCCAACCGGCTCGGGTCCTTCCTGGACGGCCGGGTGATCCGGATACTGACCGCCCCGGCCAAGGTCGGCGGGCGCAGCGCCATGCGGTTCCTGAACGCCGGGATGGGCCTGCTCACCGGCGCCCTGGGCAAGATCTTCGGCGCCCAGCTGCTCACCGACGTGCAGACCTTCGTCAGCGCGATGGACTCGATGTTCGGCGGCTTCCGCGAGCGCGCGGACCGTACCTACCAGCTGCTCAAGGCGCCGGGCACGGCGTTCCTGGTGGTGGCCGCGCCGGAGCGGGACGCGCTGCGCGAGGCGGCGTACTTCGTGGACCGGCTCGCCGCGGACCGGATGCCGCTGGCCGGGCTGGTGCTCAACCGGGTGCACGGCTCGGGCGCCCCGCAGCTCACGGCGGAGCGGGCGCTGGCGGCGGCCGAGGCGCTGGAGGAGAACGGCTCGGAGCACTCCTCGCCGGAGGCGGAGCTGCTCGCGGCCGGGCTGCTGCGGCTGCACGCCGAGCGGATGCAGATCATGGGGCGGGAGCGCCGCACCCGCGACCGCTTCGTCTCGGTCTACCCGGACGTGCCGATCGTGGAGGTCCCGGCGCTGCCGGGTGACGTGCACGACCTCGACGGCCTGCGGGCCATCGGCGACCGGCTCAGCAGCACGGCGTAGGACGGCGGACGACGTAGGACGTGGGACGGCGCGGAACGCCGTCGGACGGCTCGGGCGGTGCGGCGTGGGCGCCCGCCCGGGGCCGACCGGCCCGGACCCCCCGGTACGGCCGGTTCGGCCTGTGCAGCCGGTGTGCCCCGGCTCAGCCCGCCTGGGCGTAGTCCGTCAGTATCACACCGGTCGCGAGGGACTCCTCGTACTCGGTGCGGGCCGTCTCCAGCAGCCTCCGCCACGAGATGACCGTCGGGCGGCGGCGCAGCAGCGCCCGGCGCTCGCGCTCCGTCATCCCGCCCCAGACCCCGAACTCCACCCGGTTGTCCAGGGCGTCCGCGAGGCACTCCGTGCGCACCGGGCAGCCGCTGCACACCGCCTTCGCGCGGTTCTGCGCCGCCCCCTGGACGAACAGTTCGTCCGGATCACTCGTGCGGCAGGCGGCCTGCGCACTCCAGTCGTCAACCCAGCCCATGCCGGCGCCGTCCTCTCCCGTATCGAGGCTCCCCCACGGCGGCAACGGCATATTCACCGTTGCCAGTTGAGGACGTTACGGAAGAACGACAGCTTGCAACAGCCCCTTCGGGCTCAATCTCGAATGACCCGATTGGACTATGGGTATCGGTCAGCTCACTCGTTGGAGTGATCGCAGGTCGCGCACCTTGCCAAGGGCGGAGCCCCCACTCTCGCCGCAGGCGTCGTCACGGAGCGCAACCGTTCACCCGTGCACAGCAGGCCCCAGCTGCCTCAAAGCCCGGACATTCCAGGGCGATTCGGGCAACTCTCCTCGCCCACAAGAGTGAATGATGCTGACGCACCGAAGCTGTACCAAGCTTGTGACAAGCCTAGGCGAACACGTGCCCCTATGTACGGGAATCCGCGACGTAGGGTTCTCCCCATGGCACCGAAGCGCCCACAGGCATCCCAGCCCCCAGGCAACACCGGAGCTCCGCGCGGCGGCAGCGGCGGATCACCGTTGGAGCACGTCGGCAACGGCGTGAAGTTCCTGGGCGTCAGCGTGCTCTCCGGAGTCCTGCTGGCAGGACTCGCCCTGCCCGCCGTCGGCGCCATCGGGCTGACCGCCAAGGACACGGCGGAGAGCTTCGACAACATCTCCGACGACTTCAAGACCCCGCCGCTCACCCAGGCTACCCAGATCTTCGACGCCAAGGGCGGCCTGATCGCCAAGGTCTACGAGCGCGACCGCACCGTCCTCACCGCCGACCAGATGTCGCCGTTCATGCGGCACGCCCAGGTGGACATCGAGGACGCCCGCTTCTACGAGCACGGCGCCGTCGACCTCAAGGGCATCCTCCGCGCGGCCAGCAAGAACGCCGAGAGCGGCACCGCCTCGCAGGGCGCCTCGACGCTGACCCAGCAGTACGTGAAGAACGTCAACGTGGAGAAGGCCGGCGACGACCAGGCCGCCGTCCTGGAGGCGCAGCGCAAGACCCTGGGCCGCAAGATCCAGGAGCTCAAGGTCGCCATCAAGCTGGAGGAGGACCTGAGCAAGGACCAGATCCTCACCAACTACCTCAACATCACCTTCTACGGCCACCAGGCCTACGGGGTCGAGGCCGCCTCCCAGCGCTACTTCAGCAAGAGCAACAAGGACCTGACCGTCGCCGAGGCCGCCACGCTGGCCGGCATGGTGCAGAACCCGTCGTCCTACGACCCGGTGCGCTACCCCGAGAACACGGTCAAGCGCCGCAACGTCGTGATCGACAAGCTGCTGGAGAACAAGCACATCACCGCGGACCAGGCGAAGGAGGCGAAGGCCGCCCCGCTGGGTCTGAAGTACAAGGACCCGCAGAACGGCTGCATCACCGCCCAGGCCGGGATGGGCTTCTTCTGCGACTACGTCCGCCACGTGGTCAAGCAGGACCCGGCGTTCGGCAAGAGCGCCGACGAGCGCAAGAAGCTCTGGGACACCGGCGGCCTGAACATCTACACCACGCTGGACCCGGACAAGCAGGCCGCGGCCCAGAACGCCGTCACCAAGAAGGTCAACGTGACCGACCAGGTGTCGGCGGCCGCGACCATGATGGAGCCGGGCACCGGCAAGATCCTGGCGATGGCCCAGACCCGCCCGTACGGCCTGGACTCGAACAAGAACCAGACCGTCGTCAACCTCAACGTGGACGCCTCGATGGGCGGCGGCAACGGCTTCCAGACCGGTTCGACCTTCAAGCCGATCCTGGCCGCGGCGGCGCTGGAGTCGGGCATGTCGCCGACCCAGGCGTTCCCGTCCGAGAACAAGATCGACTACCCGCAGATGTCCACCTGCTCGGGCACCTGGAAGAACGTCCCGGCGCCCGGCGAGCAGAAGGCCACGGTCAAGAACGAGTCCGAGTCCGAGAAGGGCCCGTACCAGCTGAAGCAGGCCATGGCGCTGTCGGTCAACACCTACTTCGTGCAGATGGAGCAGCAGGTCGGCCTCTGCGCGATGAAGCAGATGGCGAACAAGCTGGGCATCACCCAGTCCGCGAAGGGCGACGCCTTCCGGGAGGTGCCCTCGATGGTCCTGGGCACCCTGGAGCTCTCCCCGCTGACCATGGCGAACGTCTACGCGACCTTCGCCGCGCGCGGCAAGTACTGCACCCCGATCGCGATCAACAAGATCAGCACGGTGGACGGCAAGGAGCTCCAGGTCCCGCAGACCCAGTGCAGCCAGGCCTTCTCCGAGGACACCGCGGACAAGCTCAACACCGTCCTGCTGAACGTGACCGAGAAGGGCACCGCGGCCGCGCTCGGCCTGGACGGCGGCCGCAAGATCGCCGGCAAGACCGGTACCACCGACGAGAAGAAGGCCGCCTGGTTCAGCGGCTACACCCCGTCGCTGGCCACCTCGGTCTGGCTCGGCGGCCCGGCCGGCGGCGTCAAGATGAAGAACATCAACATCGGCGGCAAGCACTTCGACGAGGTGTTCGGCGCCGACGGCCCCGGCCCGATCTGGCAGCTGGCGATGAACCAGGCGCTCCAGGGCACGCCGATGGAGCCGATCCAGACCGTCGACATCCCGGACCCGCAGCCGGCCACCCCGCCGGCCGACCCCAACCCCCAGCCGCCCGCGGGCAACCCCCCGCCGCAGCAGGGCGGCGGCAACCCCGGCGGCGGCAACCCCGGGGGCGGCGGCCCCGGGGGCGGCCCCGGCGGGATGATCGGCGGCGGGTTCACCTTCCCGCCCGGGATGATCGGCGGCGGGAACGGCGGCCGGCACGGCGGCGGCAACGGCAACGGCTGACCGCGCCACCCGGCACGAGCCGCGCAGCAGTGACGAAGGGGCGCCCTCCGGTTCGGAGGGCGCCCCTTCGGCGTCGTGTTGCCGGGTGACGGGCCGCCGGGGCCGCGGGAGCCCCTCGCGAGCCCTACAGGGCCGCTCGATTCCGGCCAGAGCCGGCTTGACCCGATGGACCCGGGCGGTCCGCGGTCAGGACAGCGCGGCCTTCACGGCGGCGGCGACCCGGCCGCCCTCGGCCAGGCCGTCGACCTTGGGCTTCACCAGCTTCATCACGGCGCCCATCGCCTGCGGGCCGGTCGCGCCGCTCTCGGCCACGGCGTCCGCCACGATCGCGGCGAGCTCCTCGTCGGAGAGCTGCTTGGGCAGGTAGGTCGCCAGCACCTCGCCCTCGGCCCGCTCCCGGGCGGCCTGGTCGGTGCGACCCGCCCCGTCGAAGGCCTCGGCGGCCTCCCGGCGCTTCTTCGCCTCGCGGCCGATCACCTTCAGCACGTCGGCGTCGGACAGCTCGCGCTTCTGCTTGCCCGCCACCTCCTCGCTGGTGACGGCGGCCAGCGTGAGCCGGATGGTGGACGCGCGAAGCTCGTCCCGGACCCTGATGGCAGCCGTGAGGTCCTCCTGCAGCTGCTCCTTGAGCGTTGTCATTTCCTCTTCTTATCCTTCGGCTGTGGGCGGTCTCAACCAGGTTTCCACCGGGTATCCACTGCGGTCTGCGCAGGTGAACGAGTATGCCGTGTCAAGAGCGGGCGGCCGTCGCCTGACGCCCCGCCGGCCCGACGGTCGATCACGGCCGGGAAGGGGCAGTGTGATCCGGCCAACCTGGCCGACAATGCCTGCATACTCTCGGCAGAACAGCCGGATATTGCCGGGAGCACCGGGGAGTTGCCGGTGCCAAAAGGGGCAAATCGAACGTAGCGGCAGGTTCGCAGAAATAGTCCGCGTAGTACACTCGTTCACATGTAGCTTGAGTAGCCTAACGGGCTGTGGTCACCTCACCCTCAAAGGCCGCTCCCGAGCAGCAGCGGAACGTCCTCAACTCATTTTTCCACGGTTCTGACACATCACGACCCACGCTCGGCGCGGGCGCTCTCGCATGCGCTCCGCCATGACCGCGCGGCACGTAATGATCGTTCTGGAGTGATTGGCGCCGCAAGTCGGCGTGTTAAGTTCTGACTTGAATTCTGCTCACAACAGCAGGAAGCGCGGGGGAATGGACAACAATCAGCTTCGCTCCATGTTAGTAACCCAACGGAAGATGGTCGGCTGGAGCCAAGAGCAGTTAGCCGAGCATTCCAATGTCAGTGTGCGGACCATTAGGAATCTGGAAACCGGGGCCATCAAGAATCCGCGGCGCAGCTCCGTGGAACTCCTGGTCGGCGCCCTGCTGTCCGCGGCGACCAGCCAGGACACGCTGATGTCCCACGTGGCCCGTCCGGGCACCCCGACCGGCATGCTCTCCTCCCGCCTGGAGCCCGGTCTGCTGACCAACGTCGTCGAGGTCCCGGACAACGCCCGGTGGCAGGGGCTGCGTCCCAAGACGGACATCACCGTCGGACGCCAGGCCGACCTGCTGCACGTGGTGACCACCCTCCGGCCGGGCCGGCCGCTGGTGCTCACCGGCCCGGCCGGCGTGGGCAAGACCCGACTGGCCCTGGACTCCGCCGCACACCTGCTCGACCGCTTCCGGGACGGCGTGGTGGTGCTCGAACTCGGCTCGGTGACCCCCGAGAGCGTCGACGCCGCCGCGGCCTCGGCGGAGGTGCAGCGCTCGCTCGACACCCTGCTGCACGGCTACGAACGGGACCCGAGGACCAACCCCGAACTGCAGATGATGGTCGTCATCGACAACGCCGAGCACGTCATCGGCGCGGTGACCAGGCAGGTCAGGATGATGCTGGAGCGGCATCCCGCGCTCCACATCCTGATCACCTCGCTGCGGGCGCCCGCCTCCATCCCGGCGGACCTGTGGGAGGTGTCGCCGCTGTCCGTCGACCACCCCGAGGGCAGCTACGGCTGCCCGCCCGCCGCCGAGCTGTTCTGCCGCCGGGTGCACTCCGTCGTCCCGACGCTGGACCTCGGCGACCAGATGCCGCAGGTGGTCGAGCTCTGCCGCCGGCTGGGCGGTCTCGCGCTCGCCATCGAGAACGCCGCCTTCCGGATGCGCTCGGTGCCCCTGCACGTCCTGGTGGACGAGTGCCAGGTGCTGCCGATCCTGGGTCAGGACGAGGTGGGCGGGCTGTCCCACCACCGCTCGCTGCACCGCAGCCTCGCCTGGGCCTACGGACTCCTCGACGACCGGCAGCGCCGGGCCCTCAGACAACTCTCCCGCTTTCCCGATGAATTCTCCATCGACGATGTCCGGCAGGAACCGGTCGACGGCGGCCGGGAGCCCTCCCGCAATATCGATGTGCTGGCCGATCTCGTGGATTTCTCCGTCGTCCAGGTGAAACGTGGCCACCAGTACGCGTACCGGGTCCCCCGGATGATGCGCGAGTACGTCAACGCCATTCCGGCCTGAGGCCGGCCCGCACGCACACCGTCCGCTCGTCGGGGCGTTTTCCGTCGCGTCGGCCGCACTGTCGTGCCCGGAATCGGTTCCGGGTGCGACCCGGCCGACCGGCGATCGAATTCGATCGAATCGACGGGTTAACTTCTCCGGTCCATTCGGGAAACTCCTCCGCGGGTCATTCAGCACTGCCCGGCTTAATGCCTTGAGCGCAAATGGGGATCGATGACCACGATAGACGCCTCCGTCCACGACGACAGAACCGGCGAAACGTCGGACGAGAACACTCCGCTGCCGGACACCGGTGTGGCGCCCCTGGTGGACGGTTCGAAACTGATCGGCGATCCCCGGGACGGCGCCGTCGTCCGGGCCTCGCATCGCGTCTACGAACACCTGATCGCGATGTTCGCGCCCGGCATGATCGAGGCCGCGTTCGACCTCGGCGTCTTCGTCGCCCTGGCGGACGGACCGGCCACCCCGGCCGACCTCGCCGCCCGGCTGGACGCCGACGCCCACGGCCTGCGGGTGCTGCTCGACGGCCTGTACTGCTACGAGATCGTCCAGCGGGTGCGCACCGAGGACGGTCAGGACGTCTACCGGCTGGTGGACGGCATGGCCGAGTGCCTGCTGCCCGGCGGCCTCTACAGCCTGGCCGGCCGGATCGGCTACGACCGGGCGATCGGCTGGGACGTGTGGCGCAACCTCGCCGACCACGTCAAGCGGCCCGCCCGCGGTGCGGACGGCGACTACCAGGCCAACCAGCTGTCCGCCGAGGACTACGAGCAGGTCGCCCGCGGGATCAACTTCTGGGCCCCGCCGATCGTCGAATCGCTCGCCAACCTCCTTGCGGAGGAGGAGGGTTGGAAGGGCGAGGCGGACCGCTCGATGCTCGACGTCGGCTGCGGCACCGGCATCTACAGCCAGCTGCTCCTGCAGCGCTTCCGGGGGCTGCGGGCCACCGGCCTGGACCACCCGCGGATCGTGCCCATCGCCCGCGGACAGGCGGAACGGCTGGGCGTGCAGGACCGGTTCGAACCGGTGGAGCGCAACTTCTTCACCGAGGAGTGGAACACCGGTCAGGACCTCGTCCTCCTGGTGAACATCTTCCACCTGCAGACCGCCGAGGGCTCCGAGGAGCTCATGCGACGGGCGGCGCAGGCGGTGCGTGAGGGCGGTGTGGTCGCCGTCGTCGACCACATCGTGGACGACGAGACCGACGCCCAGTCGATCCAGAACCGCTTCTTCCGACTGTTCGCCGCGTCGATGCTCGTCACCGGCGGCGGAGACTCCTTCTCCCTGGCGGACTACGACCAATGGCTCGACCGGGCCGGCCTGGTGAGGACGGCGCTGGTCGACACCCCGATGCACCGGATCCTGCTCGCCCGGCGCCCGTGATCACCACCAGCCCGGCCGGACCTCCCGTCCGGCCTGCCGGATTCCATTCCTCAGAGGGGACCAGGACGTGACCGACAACCTCGTGCTCGGAGCGGCGAGAATGACCGCCGCCGACATCTTCAACGCCACCGTCGCCTCCTCGGCGATCGGTGCCGCCTGGGAGGCCGGGGCGCTCGAAGAGCTGGCGGACCAGGACAAACTGGACGTCGCCGAGTTCTCCGAACGCAACGGCCTCGACCAGTACGCGGTCGAGGGGATGTTCCAGGCCCTGGCCAGCGTCCGCGTCGTCCAGCGGCAGGGCACCCTGATCACCACCGATGCGAACTTCGCCGAGGTGTACCGCGCCAAGGCCTTCTACCACTGGCTGTCCCGCGGTTGCGCGGCGCTCTTCGCCGACATGCCCGCCGTACTGAAGAACGAGAACCGGGTCGGCAGCTTCTACCGCCGCGACTCCGCCGCCATCGCGATCGCCTGCCGCGACATCAACGCCAACTTCTTCGACCCGGTGTTCAAGAAGGCCCTCGGCTCGGTCGGCGGGTTCCGCAAGATCGCCGACCTCGGCTGCGGCAGCGGCGAGCGCATCATCAGCGTGCTGCGGCAGAACCCGGACGCGACCGGCCTCGGCATCGACATCGCCGAGGGCGCGCTGGGCGTGGCCCGGGCCTCGACCAAGGAGGCCGGCTTCGAGGGCAAGGTGTCCTTCGTCAAGGACGACGCCACCAACCCGCAGCCGCACCCGGAGTTCGCCGACGTCGACCTCCTGACCTCCTTCCTGATGGGCCACGACTTCTGGCCGCGGGAGAACTGCGTCACCTCCCTGCGCGGGCTGCGCAAGGCGTTCCCCAACGTCAAGCGCTTCCTGCTCGGCGACACCGCGATGACCACCGACATCCCGGACTCCGAGATCCCGGTCTTCACCCTGGGCTTCGAGGTCGCGCACCGCATGATGGGCGCCTACCTGCCGACCCTCCAGGAGTGGAACGGGGTGTTCGAGGAGGGCGGCTGGCGCCTGGTCGAGGCGCACCGCGTGGTGACCCCGGCGGACAGCGTGATCTTTGAGCTCGAACCGCTCGCCGACTGACGACACGGAAAGTGCTCCGGGGCCGTGGGCCTCGGAGCACTTCTCGCTACGCGCGGTGAATCGGCCCGCGGCCGGCCGGTACGGCCCGCGGTCAGTTCGTCCGGGCGTCCGGCTGCTCGACCGCGGGCACGGTGCGACCCGGACCGGTGGGCCGGACCTCGGTGATGCCGGGAGCGCGGCGCATCATCACGGCCTGCTGGACGGCCAGCGTCACACCGACCCCGAGCCAGACCCCGTTGCCGTTGAACCGGCCGTGGAAGAACACCGCTTCGACACCGCCGACGACCAGGCGCTCGGCCAGGTTCGCCACCCACAGCTTGGCGGTGGTCCGGCCGCCCTTGCGCAGCAGCCGGCCGGTCTGGTCCCGCCACATGGGCATCGTCAGACCGCGGTAGTAGCCGAAGACCAGGGAGAACGCCAGGCCGATGGCCAGGAAGACGACGCCGGTCGCCGTCGCCTCGGCGGGGCCCGGCGGCAGGAAGCCGCGCAGCACGAGCATCGCGACCCACAGGAAGGTCTGGGCCCTGACGTCGCGGACGCTGAACTGGGAGACGAGGACGATCGCCGTGATGAGGACGATGAACGCCACGTTGATCACGGCGAAGAGCGTGTCGTCCGCGGGCGAGGGCTGAGCGGCCAGGGATCCCCAGGATGCCAACAGCGTCATAGAGCCACCTCGGTGGTGTCAGGGGTGATGGTCGGGCCACGTGCCGTGCGGCAGGCGGACCCCCCGCAGTCGCCGCCGCCGAGCCCCAACCGGTCTGACCGTCACGACTGTTGACGGTGGCTCAGAGAGCGCACGGGTGCCCATGCTCCGAGCATAGGGGGCCGACCCGGCCGGTCTCCAGGCAAACCGGCGGCAATCCGGTCACCCGCCGGGTCGGCGCGGTCACCCAAGGTGCGATCTTGCCGAGTCGTTGCCGGAGGCGATGCCTGGAATGTCGGGCCCCCGCGCGGCGACGATCCCTGTATGACCGACATCGCCTCCGACCAGATCCCTGCTGTGATCAGCCAGCTGGTCCTCCTCATCGCGCCGACCAAGAAGGACCCGATCGGTCCGGACACCAAGCTCGTCAGCGAACTGGGCTACCACTCGCTCGCGATGGTCCAGTTGGGCCTCACCATCGAGGACGTCTTCGAGTTCGACGGCCTGCCCCAGGAGCGGGCCTCCTCGCTGGAGACCGTCCACGAGCTCGTCGAGCTCGTCCGGGAGCTGTTGGACGAGGGCGAGGGCGCGCTGCCGACCGTCGACCACCTGGAGTCCATCGTCGTCCCGCTCGGCGGCGACTGGCCGCCGGCGTCCTGACCGCGGGACAGCCCGGGAACACCGCACGCACACACCCGCCCGCACCGCACCCACCCGCACGCCCCGCCACCGCCCCCGGGCCAGGAGAGCCGACCTGACCGGGGGCGGACTCATGCCCGGTACGGGCGCACGTCCGGTAGCGGGCGCACGTCCGGTAGCGGGCGCGCGTCCGGTAGCGGGCGCGCGTCCGCTACGGGCGCACGCCCCGGGCCGCCTCGCGCGCGGTGCCGGGGGGGGCTCACGCCCCGGCGCGGAAGGCCAGCACGGTGTTGTGCCCGCCGAAGCCCGCGCTCTGGGTGAGCGCCGCCAGCGGCCCGGCGGGCAGCGGGCGGGGCGCGACCCGGACCACGTCCAGGTCGATCGCGTCGTCCAGGTCGTCCAGGTTGATGGTGGGCGGCGCGGTGCGGTGGTGCAGGGCCAGCACGGTGGTCAGCGCGGCCAGTGCGCCGGAGGCGCCGATCAGGTGCCCGGCGGACGACTTGACCGCCGACACGGCCGGCCGCACGCCGTCCAGCGCGGTCCGGATCGCCAGCGCCTCCGCCGCGTCGCCCACCGAGGTGGAGGAGGCGTGCGCGCTGACGTGGCCGACCTTGGCCGGCTCCACCCCGCCGTCCGCGAGCGCGCGCCGGATGGCCCGCGCCATCCCCTCGCCCTCCGGGTGCGGACGGGTGATGTGGTGCGCGTCGGCGCTCGCCCCGGCCCCGGCGAACCCGGCGTAGACCCGGGCCCCGCGCCGCCGGGCGTGCTCGGCGGACTCCAGCACCAGCACCGCCGCGCCCTCGCCCAGGACGAAGCCGTCCCGCTTCTTGTCGAAGGGCCGGGAGGCGCAGGCCGGGGCGTCGTTGTTGCGGGACAGCGCCTTCATCGCCGCGAAGGCGGTGATCGCCATCGGGTTGATGACCGCCTCGGTACCGCCGGCCACCACCACGTCGGCCCGGCCCAGGCGGATGAGGTCCAGCCCCGCCGCGAGGGCGTCGGCGCCGGCCGCGCAGGCCGTCGAGGGCGCGTGGGCCACCGCCGTGGCGTTCAGCTCCAGCGCGCACAGCGCGGCCGCGGCGTTGTTCATCAGCATCGGCAGGGTGAACGGCGAGACCCGGCGGGTGTCCCCGGCCCGGATCAGGTCGTGCGCCGGCAGCAGGGTGCTCAGGCCGCCGATGCCGCTGCCGACGACCACCGCGAGGCGCTCCGGTTCGGGGTGCCCCGGTGCGCCCGCGGCGGCGCTGAAGCCCGCGTCCTGCCAGGCCTCCCGCTGCGCCAGCAGCGCGAACTGCGCGGAACGGTCGGTGCGCCGGGCCTGGACCCGGTCGATCAGCGGGCCCGGCTCCACGGCGGCCGGGGCGGCGATCCGCACCGGCAGGCCCTCGGCCCAGGGCTCGGTGATCGCGACCGCCGCCGAGACCCCGTCGAGCAGTGCCGTCCAGGTGGACCGGGCGTCGCCGCCCAGCGGCGTGGTGGCGCCGAGCCCGGTGATGACGACGTCGTCGCGCTGCGCAGGCACGCGGCTCCTCCGATTCGTTCTCGTCCTCGTTCTCGTCGTCCGGGTCAGTTGACGCCGACGAAGGCTTCCGGCTTGGCCAGCTGCTCGCTCAGGAACAGGTCGCGCAGCTTCGGGCTGAGCAGGCCGACCTGCCGCAGGATGTGGATCACCTGCTGGAACAGCAGCTGGCGGTAGCCGAACATCATCGGGTCGTTCATCGCGAAGGTGATGCCGGCCTCGACGTCCAGCTCCATGCGCTCCCACACCTCGCGCAGCAGGAACCGGCGGGACATCAGGAAGATCGACTCCAGCAGGAACTCCTCCCGCTCCGCGCGCTCCTTGCTGTTCATCTGCTCGTACATTCCGGTGAGCGAGACCACGCCGAAACCGATGTGCCGCGCCTCGTCGCGGGCGATCATCCGGGTGATCTGGGTGATGATCGGCTCGCCGAATCCGGTGCCCGCCAGTCGGGTCGCGGCCAGCGCCAGGCCTTCGACGATCACCTGCATGCCGAGGTAGACGATGTCCCAGTCGGATTCCGAGAGCAGGTCGCGCAGCAGCGACTTGAGCCCCGGATTGATCGGGTAGCAGTTGCCCAGTTTCTCGTCGATGTACTTGGCGTAGGCCTCGACGTGCCGCGCCTCGTCGGCGACCTGGGCGGCCGCGTAGATCTTGGCCTCCATGTCGGGCACGGTCTCCACCAGCCGGGCGGTGGTCACCAGCGCGCCCTGTTCACCGTGCAGGAACTGGCTGATCATCCAGGACAGGTACTCCCAGCGGAACTGGTTGATCAGCTCCTCCGGCACCGGGCTGCCCGGCCCGCGGAAGTTCTGCAGACCGGTGCTCTGGCCCTCGTCCAGGAGCGCACCGAACCGGACCTCGTGGTTCCAGTCGATGTCGGTCGCGGCATTCCACTGCGCGATCTTGCTCTTCTCGTAGAGCGCCCACAGCCGGTTGTTGCGCTCGCCGTAGTTCCAGTTGAGATTGGCCTTGAACGCGGCGTCGACCTCCATCAGACTCTCCCTGGTCCGGTCCAGGGTGAACAGCACGGTTTCCCGTTCGTCGTGGAATTCGGTGTTCATCGCCGCCGGGCTCCTTCGGATTGACGTACTGCCACACCGGATACTCTCGGACGGATAACCCGCAGAACCTAGGCACTCACTGGGCAACTTGCAGGCATGACGAGTTGCCTGCGCCGCTGCCTGGAAGTGCGGAAGACCTCCTGACGACACTGCACCGGAACACGCTGGGCGTTCCGTATTCCCGTGCACAGGAGCCAGTCGTATGGAACCGAATTCCGTTCCCCGCCCGACCCGTCGGCTGACCGCGGAGCTGGAGGGGCTGCTGGGCGACCCGCTGGCCGCATCCGGCCCGTTCGCCTTCGCCGAGGTCGTGGAGCACGAGGAACTCGGTGAAGTCCCGCCCGGCGCCGAGCAGTTGCTCCTGGACTGGGGCCTGCCGGAGCGCCTCGTCCCGGCGCTGGCCGGCGGGCGGATGCTCAACCTCGAATCGGTGCTCGCGGTGACCCGCTCGCTGGCCCGGCGGAACCTGACCATGGCGGTGATGTTCGGCTCCAGCATGCTCGGCTGCCAGCCGGTCTGGCTGTGGGGAACGCCCGACCAGCAGAAGCGGATCGCCGAGGCGGTGACCTCCGGGGACAAGCTGTGCTTCGCCGTCTCCGAGGCGGAGGTCGGCAGCGACCTCACCACCACGGCCACCACCGCCGTGCCCGACGGCGAGGACTACGTGCTGGACGGCGAGAAGTGGCCGGTGGGCAACGGCAACCGGGCCCGCTTCTACACCGTGCTGGCCCAGGGGCCGCGCGGACCGGTGCTGCTGCTCGTCGACCGGCGGGAGCTGGACCCGGACAGCGTCGAGCCGAAGCCGATCGTCCGCGCCCTCGGCCTGCGCGGCCACGACGTGAGCGGCATCCGGTTCACCGGCTCCCGGGTGCCCGCGGCCGGCGCCGTCATCGGCCGGCCCGGCCGCGCGCTGATCGACACCGTCCGCACCCTGCAGATCACCCGCACCGCGATCGGCGGCATGTCCCTCGGCAGCATGGACGCCGTGCTGCGGATCGGGCTGGACTACGCGCACGAGCGCCGGCTCTACGGCGCCGCGATCCACCGCCTCCCGGTGGTCCGCCGGCACCTCGTCGACGCGCACCTGGACCTGCTGGTCGCCGACTGCGTGACGATCCCGGTGGCCCGGGCGCTGACCCTCGCCCCGGCACGGCTGGCGCTCTGGTCCTCGGTGGTGAAGTACCTGGTGCCGGTGATCGGCGAGGAGACCATGGAGCAGATGTCCAAGGTCCTCGCGGCGCGCGGCTACCTGCGCGAGCTGGTCGCCTCCGGCGCCTTCCAGAAGATCCGCCGGGACCACTGCATCACCTCGATCTTCGAGGGCACCACGCACGTCAACCTGTTCAACATCGCGACCCAGCTGGCCGCGCTGGCCCCGCTCGTGGACCGGGCCGCCGAGGGCTCCGAGGAGCTGCTGGAGCGGCTGTTCGACCTCTCCGTCGAGGCCCCGGTCTGGGAGCCGGACGGCAACAGGCTGGCCCTGGCGACCAACGGGCAGGACGAGATCACCCGGGGCTGGCGCACCGCGGTGGAGCGGCTGGACCGGGTGGCCGCGGCCGAGTGCGCCCCCGGGCAGGCCCGCGACCTGGCCGAGGCGGTCGCCGAGCTGGACCGCCGCCGGGCCGCGCTCTACGGCCGCGTCGCCGAGCACGGCATCGACGCGGCCTCGGTGGCCGGCTCGCGCACCGCGGAGGACCACTGCGTCTTCCACGCCGCCGCCTCCTGCGTGCACGTCTGGCTGCACAACCGTGGCTCCGCGCCGGACGCGGGCTGGCTCGTCCTGGTGCTCCGCCGACTGCTGCAGCGGCTGGACCGGGACGTGGTGCTGGACGAGCAGGAGGCGTACCTGCCGGGGCTGGAGGCCGTCATGGAGGAGTGCCGGGCCAGCCGGCGGTACTTCGGCCTGGAGGCCGTGCTGGAGCACGACGCGCGGGTCTGAACAGGGCCGGCGGGCCGGGCCGGAACGGCGGAAGGACAACAGCAGGACGGCGGAGGGCGGTGCCGGGGTCGGCACCGCCCTCCGCCGTGGTGGACGTCCCTAGACCTGCGCCGAGCCGGGCGCGAGGGGGCCGGGGAAGAAGGCGGTGGTGGCGCCGGCCGTCTCGCCGCCGTCCACCACGAACTCCTGGCCGGTGACGAACCTCGCCCGGTCGGAGGCGAGGAAGTGGAAGACCTCGGCGATCTCCTCCGGGGAGGCGTGCCGGCGCGCCGGGATGCGCTCGTTGACCTCGTCCAGCATGGCGTCGGTGTACTCGGCGCGCTGCATCGGGGTCAGCACCGCGCCGGGGGTGACGCACGCGGTGCGCACCAGCGGGCTGAGCTCCATGGCGAAGGTCTGGCAGAGCGAGGCCACACCGGCCTTGGTGGCGTTGTACGGCGCGTAGAGCGGGTAGCCGCGGCTGCCGTTGACCGAGGCGGTGGCGAGCAGCACGCCGTGGCCCTGGCCGAGCAGGTACGGGGCCGAGTGCCGCCACAGGGCCAGCACGCCGACCAGGTTGACGTCGACGGCGCGGCGCACGTCGGCCTCGGTCAGTTCGAGCACGCCGCTGCGGATGCTGATGCCGGCGTTGGCGATCACCACGTCCAGGCCGCCCCGGGCGGCGTGCACGGTGTCGACGACCTCCTTGACGGCCTGCCAGTCGGCGACGTCGACCTCCAGGAAGCTCACCGACCCCGGGCCGCCGTCCAGGCCCGCCGCCGGGGCCGCGGGCTCGGTGATGTCGAGGTTCACCACGTGGTCGCCGGAGGCGGCGAACCGCTCGGCGGTGGCCTTCCCGATGCCGCTGGAGGCGCCGGAGACGATGACTGTGCGCATGGACGGGGGCCTTTCGGAGGACGCCGGGCCCGGCCGCCGGAGCGGCCGGGTCCCGGCTGGGTGTGCGGGTGCGGAGCTGGCGGCGGGTGCGGGCCCGCTGCCCGGATCAGACGATGACCCGGTGCCGGTCGGGGGCGTAACCGGCCATGTTGCGGCGGAGGTTGCGGCTGACGGTGATCTTCTTCAGCCAGCGGTCGGTGCCGTCGTACCGGGCCTTGAAGGAGCGCCGCCCGTGCGCGGCCTGGTAGTTGTCCACGACCAGCAGGGTGCCGGGGCCGACCACCACCTCCTGCTGGACCCGGGTGAGCTCCGCCATCAGCCGGTCCAGCGCCTCGACGGCCTCCGGGTCGTCCCCGACGCAGCGCATGAACGGCAGGTCGATGCGCAGGTACGGGGAGAGGCCGTCGCCGAACAGCGCGCTGGTCGGCGTGGGGTCGTCGGCCATCCGGCGGAGCTTGGCGAGCGCCGGGTGGTCCGGGTCGGAGGTCTCCAGCTGCCGGATGTGCTCGGTGTCCGGGAGGATGTGGAAGCGGTCCTGGGCGAGCACCTCCCGGGTGCGGTCGTCGAGTTCGACGTCCCGGACGGAGGCGACGATGGTCGGCACGTGGTCGGCGTTGCGCAGGCCGAGCAGGATCAGGTAGTCGCAGCGGTTGGGGTGGAAGCCGTCCTCGGTGTGGAACTCCAGCAGGGCCTCGCTGCCGTAGCCGCTCTGCCGGTCCTCGTCGCCGCGGATCGGCAGGACGTTCTGGATGATGCTGCCCTCCTGGAGGGTGGCCCAGCCGAAGGGCTCGCCGAGCGCCAGGCCGACCAGCGCCAGCATGGCCTCCTGGGTGCGGGCCGTCTCCGCCGCGATGGCGTCGCGCCAGTGCGCCGGGGTCGGGCCGAGCTCGACGTCGTCCACCGGAAGGCCGTGCACCAGGCAGGCGGCGGCGGGCTCGCGGCGGCGGAAGTCGGCGAGGAAGGACTGCAGGCCGACCGGCAGCATCCGGTCGAACTGCCAGGCGCGGTCGTAGAACTCCTCGTCCAGCGGGTTGCCGCAGTCGTCGGCGATCTTGTGGGCGGCCCGGGCGAGCTCGGCGGCCTCGTCCGGACTCAGGGCGTACTCGGCCAGGCGGCCCTGGAACGGGGTCGGAGCGGTGGCAGTGGACGGTTCTCGACGGAGCATCAGGCGTTCCTTTGCTGTTCTCCGACCGGTTCGGCCGGGTGGGCGGGCGGATGGTCCTGTGCCGTCGGCGCGGGGCGGGCGGCGGGTGGTGTCACGGGCGGAGGGCCGAGCAGGGTCCCGGCCGGCTCTCCGCCCGGGTCTGTCAGTCCTCGTCGGCGAACCTGGCGATGAACTCGTCGAGTTCGTCCTGGTCGAGGTCGACGAGCGGTTCCTCGGCCTCCTCGACCTCCCCGCCGGCGGCCTCCGGCGCCGATTCGCCGGCCACGGCGGCCAGTTCGGCGACGGTCTTGTGGGTGAAGACGTCCCGCGGGGAGATTTCCAGCCCGGCCTCGCGCGCCGCGGTGACCAGCTTGATCGACATGATCGAGTCGCCGCCGAGCGCGAAGAAGCTGTCGTCGATGCCGATCCGCTCGACCCGGAGCACGTCCACGAAGAGCTGCCGCAGCAGTTCCTCGCGCGGGGTGCGCGGCTCCCGGCCGCCCTCGGCGCCGGCGAAGCGTGGGGCGGGCAGTGCGGCGCGGTCCAGCTTGCCGTGCGGGGTGGTGGGCAGCTCGGGGATCTCGACCACGGCGGCCGGCACCATGTACTCGGGCAGGTGGGCGGCGACCAGCTCGCGCAGCGCGGCGGGGTCGGTGCCGTCCGGCCCGGCCGGGACGACGTACGCGACCAGCTGCCGCGCCCCGGGGGTGTCCTCGCGCAGCTGCACGGTGGCGTGCCGCACGCCCGGGTCGGTGGCCAGCACGGCCTCGATCTCGCCCGGCTCGATCCGGAAGCCGCGCAGCTTCACCTGGTCGTCGGCCCGGCGCACGTAGTCGAGGCGGCCGTCCGGCAGCCAGCGGGCGATGTCGCCGGTGCGGTACATCCGGGCGCCGGGCCCGCCGAAGGGGTCGGCGACGTAGCGGCTCGCGGTGAGGTCGGCGCGGTGCAGGTAGCCCCGGGCCAGGCCGGCTCCGGAGATGTACACCTCGCCGGGCACCCCGGCGGGCAGCGGGCGCAGGCAGTGGTCCAGGACCCGGATCCGGGCGCCGACGACCGGGGCGCCGATCGACACGGCGACGCCGGGCTCCAGCGGGCCGCCGACCGTCGCGATGATCGTCGTCTCGGTCGGGCCGTAGATGTTCAGCATCCGCCGGCCCGGGGCCCAGCGGGCCACCAGCTCGGGCGGCAGGACCTCGCCGCCGGTGACGATCGTGATCCCCTCCGGCAGGCTGCCGTCGGCCATCGCGGCCAGCGAGGACGGCGGGACGGTCAGGGTCTGCACCCCGGTCCGGGCCACCCAGTCGGCCAGCGGCTGCCCGGGGAGCATCTCCTCGTAGCTGCCGACGACCACGCAGGAGCCGCTCAGCAGCGCGGTGTTGAGCTCGCCCATGGCGCCGTCGAAGCTGGGCGAGGCGAACCACAGCACCTTGCGGCCGGGGCCGAGGTCCAGGTGCCGCCGCTGGGTCGCCAGGAAGCTCGCCAGGCCGGCGTGGGTGACCAGGACGCCCTTGGGGCGGCCGGTGGAGCCCGAGGTGAAGATGACGTACGCGCCGCAGCCGGGCAGCAGCGGGCGGCCGCGCTCGGCGTCGGTCACCTCGCCGGAGGGGGTGTCCGCCGGGGCGGCGAGCCGGTCGGTGGTGACGACCCGGTCGCGCAGTCCGGCCGGGATCTTCGCGACGGCGTCGGGCGCGGCCAGGATCAGGTCCGGCCGGGCGTCGGTGAGCATGAACTCGATCCGGTCGGCCGGGTAGTCGGTGTCCACCGGCATGTGGACGGAACCGCTCTTCCAGATCGCCAGGATGGTGGTGACCAGCTCGGCACTGCGGGGCAGCAGGACCGCGACGATGCGCTCCGGGCCGGCCCCGTGCGACAGCAGGACGCGCGCCGTCCGGTTGGCCCGGGCGTCGAGTTCGGCGTAGCTCAGCTCCTCGGTGCCGGTGAGCACGGCCGGCGCCCCGGGGTGCTCGGCGACCCGCTGGGCGAACAGCGCCGGGATGGTGGCCGCGGGCGCGGCGGGGGCGGTCGCGGCCCACCGTTCCAGGACGGTCTCCCGGGTGGTCGCGGACAGCAGGTCCAGTGCGGCGAGCGGGGTCCGCGGCGCCTCGGCGAAGGTCTCCAGCACCCGCAGCACCGAGGCCAGCAGGTCGCCCGCCTCGGCCTCGCCGTAGAGGTCGGTGCGGTAGTGGAGCTTGAGGTCCAGGTGCTCGCCCGGGCGTGCCAGCAGCCGCAGCGGGTAGTGCGCGGAGCCGGGGACGGACGGCTCGCGCAGCCCGATGTCCAGTCCGGGCACCGGCCGGCGCGCCTCGGGGTGGTGGATCCCGGCGTTCTCGAAGCCGACGATGGTGTCGAAGAGTTCGCCGAGGCCGACGGCCCGCTGGATCTCCGGCAGCCCGAGGTGGTGGTGGGCGATCAGCTCGGACTGCTCGGTCTGCATCCGGACCAGGGCGGCGGACAGCGGCTCCGCCGGATCGAGCACGGCCCGGAACGGCACGGTGTTCATGACCAGGCCGATCGCGTCCTCGACGCCGGGCAGCTCGGGCGTGCGCCCGGACACCGCGGCGCCGAAGACGACGTCGCCGCGGCCGGTCAGCCGCTCCAGGGCGATCGCCCAGGCGCCGTTCACCAGGGTGTTCACGGTGATCCCGGCGGCGCGGGCCGCGGCGGTGATCCGGGCGGAGGCCTCCGCGTCCAGGACCTGGTGGACGGTGCCCTGCCCGGCCAGCACCGACAGGTCGGCGTGCGGGGCGACCAGCGTGGACTCGTCCAGGCCGGCCAGGGCACCGGCCCAGGCCGTGCCGGCCGCCGCGCCGTCCCGGCCGGAGAGCCAGGCGAGCACCCGGCGGAACGGCACCGGCTCCGGCAGCCCCTCCGCGGAGCCGCCGGCGGCGTACGCGGCGAAGACCTCGCGGAAGAACAGCGGCACCGACCAGCCGTCCAGCAGGATGTGGTGGTCCGTCACGACCAGCACGTGGCGGTCGTCGGCGAGCCGGACCAGCAGCGCCCGCAGCAGCGGGGCGGAGCCCGGCGGGAACGGGCGGTCGTGCTCCTCGGCCACCAGCTCCTCGACCCGGCGGGCCTGCTCCGGGGCGGCCTGGCCGCCGAGGTCGACCTCCTGCCACGGCACCCCGACCCGCTCGGGGATCACCTGCACGGCCCGGCCGGAGCGCAGCCGCACGAAGCGGGCCCGCAGGTTGGCGTGCCGGGCGAGGACGGCGTCGAAGGCGGCGCGCAGGACGGCGGGCGTCACCTCGCCGTCCAGGTCGAAGACCTGCTGGGTGACGTACGGGTCGACCCGGTCGGGCGCGAGCAGGGCGTGGAAGCTCATGCCCTGCTGGAGCGGGGTCAGCGGCCACACGTCGACGGCGTCGGGGTGGGCGGCCTCGATCTCGGCGCGCTCCTCGGCGGTCAGGTCGAGCAGCGGGCCCTCGGGCAGCGGCTCGTCGGCGGCACCGGTGACGGCGGTGGCGGTGGCGTCGCCGGACTCCGGGTCGGTGTCCCGGGCGGCGGCGACCAGGGCCGCCACCGTGCGGTGCAGGAAGACGTCCCGGGGGCTCAGCGCCAGCCCGGCCCGGCGGGCCAGCGCCGAGAGCCGCATCGACAGCAGCGAGTCGCCGCCCAGGTTGAAGAAGTTGTCGTGGATGCCGATCTGCTCGACCCGCAGCACCTCGGCGAACAGCCCGCGGAGCAGCTCCTCCTGCTCGTCGCGCGGCTCGCCGCCCTCGCCGCCGCCGTCGAAACGGACCGCGGGCAGCGCCGCCTTGTCCACCTTGCCGTTGACGGTCACCGGCAGCTCGTCCAGCACGACCACGGCGGACGGCACCATGTAGCCGGGCAGCACCTCGGCGGCCCGGGCGCGCAGCGCCGCGCCGTCCGCGGTGGCGCCGGGCGCGGCGACCACGTAGGCGACCAGCATCGGGGAGCCGGGGCCGTCCTCGCGGGCCACCGCGACGGCGTGCCGCACGGCCGGGTCGGCGGCCAGCACGGCCTCGACCTCGCCGGGCTCGACCCGGAAGCCGCGGATCTTGATCTGGTCGTCGGTGCGGCCGAGGAAGACCAGGGTGCCGTCGTCGTCCCGCTGGGCCCGGTCGCCGGTGCGGTACATCCGGGCGCCCGGCTCGCCGAACGGGTCGGCGACGAAGCGCTCGGCGGTGAGCACCCGCTGTCCGAGGTAGCCGCGGGCGAGGCCGGCGCCGGCCAGGTACAGCTCGCCGGTGACGCCGGGCGGGACGGGCCGCAACGCGTCGTCCAGCAGGTGGGCGCGCAGGTTGTCGGCCGGGCCGCCGATCACCGGGTGCTCGTGCGCCGCGAGGCGGGCGTACATCGGGTCGACGGTGCACTCGGCCGGGCCGTACAGGTTGTACGCGGACAGGCCCTCGGCGGCGCGCAGCCGCAGCCACAGCGGCTCGTCGACGGCCTCGCCGCCGAGCGCGAGCACGCGGACCGTACGGCCCTCGTCCAGCAGTCCCTCGGCGATCAGCTGGCGGGCGAAGCTCGGCGTGGTGTCGAGCACCTCGATGCCGTGCCGGGTGACGTGGTCGAGCAGGGCGTGCGGGTCGGCCCGCAGCTCCTCCTCGATCATGTGCAGCTCGTGCCCGCCGACCATCCACAGCAGCTGGCTCCACGAGGCGTCGAACACCAGGGAGTTGGTCAGCGCGGCGCGCAGCGGCCGGCCGGCCGCGGCCTGCTCGGGCTCGAACAGGTGGTTGCGGTGGCTGTGGAACATGTTGGCCAGCGACCGGTGCTCGACCGCCACGCCCTTGGGGCGGCCGGTCGAACCGGAGGTGTGGATGGTGTACGCCAGGTTCTCCGGGCGCAGCGGGGCGATCCGCTCGTCGTCGGTGAGGGCGGTGCCGTCGGGCTCGTGCGGCAGTTCGTCCAGCAGCACCCGCTCGGTCCCCCCGGGCAGCCGGGCGGCGGACGCACCGGTGGTGACCACGAGGTGGGGGCGCAGTTCGGCGAAGACGGCGGCGATCCGCTCGGCGGGCTGTTCGAGGTCCACCGGGACGTACACCGCGCCGGACTTGAGGATCGCCAGCAGGGTGACGACGGCCCGGGCGGTGCGCGGCAGGGCCATCACCACGGGCCGCTCGGGGGCGGCGCCGCGGGCGACCAGCTGCCGGGCCAGCCGGTTGGCGGCGGTGTCGAGCGCGGCGAAGGTGAGCCGCTCGGTGCCGCAGCCGACCGCGGGCGCGTCCGGGGTGCGGGCGGCCTGCTGCTCGAACAGCTCGACCAGGGTGCCGGGCGGTGTGGCGACCGGGGCCGGGGCGGCGGCGCGCTCGATGCGGCGCCGCTCCTCCCCGGTGAGCAGCGGGAGCCGGCCGACCGGGGTGTCCGGCCGCTCGACGGCGTGCCCGACCAGCAGGCCCAGGCGTTCCAGCAGCGCCTCGGCCCGCGCCCTCGGGTACAGGTCGGCGCGGTAGTTGAGCTCGAAGACGGTGGTCGGGCCGGGGAAGACGGCGAGGCTGAGCGGGTAGTGGGTGCCCTCCGGCACCTCGTCGACGGCGTCACCGGCGAGCGCGAGGCGCAGGCCGGCGACCTCGACGCCGCGGGCGGAGGCCGGCAGCGGGAAGTTCTCGAAGGCGAGGGTGGTGTCGAAGAGGCTGTCGTGCCCGCTGATCCGGTGGATGTCGGCCAGGCCGAGCCAGGAGTGCTCGGCGAGGGCGGCCTGCTCGTCCTGGACGCGGTCGAGCAGTGCGCCGAACGGCTCGGTGCGGTCGATCCGCACGCGGGCCGGGACGGTGTTGATCAGCAGGCCGACGACCCGGTCCACGCCGGGGACGGCGGCCGGGCGGGCGGCCACGGTGCAGCCGAAGACCACGTCGTCGCTGCCGGTCATCAGCGCGAGCAGCAGCGACCAGGCGCCCTGGATCACGGTGTTGACGGTGAGGTTGCGGCCGCGGGCGGCCTCGGCCAGCGCGCGGGAGCGCTCCTCGTCCAGCTCCAGGCGGATCCGGTGCTGGGCGACGTCGCCGCCGGCGAGTTCGGCGCCGCGGCCGAGCAGGGTGGGGCCCTCCAGGCTGGCCAGGGCCTTGCCCCAGGCGGCCTCGGTGGCGTCGCGGTTGCGGGTGCTCAGCCAGCCGAGGTAGTCGCCGACGGAGACCGCGGGGTCCAGGGCGGTGGCGTCGCCGCCGTGGTGGAGGATCCGGAACAGGTCCTCGACGACCACCGGCATCGACCAACCGTCCATCAGGATGTGGTGGTTGGTGAGGACGAGGACGTGCCGGTCGGCGGCCAGCGCGACCAGGGTGAAGCGCAGCAGCGGGGGCTGGGTCATCTCGAAGCGGCGGTGGCGCTCCCCGGTGAGCACCTCGCGCAGCCGGCGCTGCTGCTCGGCGGGGTCGAGGCCGGTGAGGGGGACCTCGGCCCACGGCAGCTCCACCCGGGACGCCACGGCCTGGAACGGTTCGCCGGAGCGGCGCTGGAGGAACCCGACGCGCAGCGCGGGGTGCCGGGCCACGACCAGTTCGCAGGCGCGGCGCAGCGCGTCCCGGTCCAGCGCTCCGGTGAGCTCGATCGGGAGCTGCATGTTGTAGTGGTCGACGCCGTCCTGCCCGCCGTCGTACAGGGCGTGGAAGAGCATGCCCTCCTGCAGCGGTGTCAACGGCCAGATCGCGTCGAACGAGGTCGGCTTCATTTCCCACTTCTCCAGTGCGCTTCGAGTTCGGCGAGCTCGTCGGCGTCGAGTTCGAGCTGCGGCGCCGCGGGCGGGGCGACGGCCGCCTCGGGCTCGATCCCGGTGGCGACCTCCGCCAGGGCCGCCACGGTGCGGTGACGGAACACGTCCCGTGGGGTGAGGGACAGGCCGGCGATCCGGGCCCGCCCGGCCAGCCGGGTGGAGGCGATGGAGTCGCCGCCCAGGTCGAAGAAGTTGTCGTCGATGCCCACCTGCTGTCCGTCGAGCACCTCGGTGAAGAGGCGGCACAGCAGGCGCTCGCGGTCGGTGCGCGGCTCGCGCCGCTCCCGCCGGCCGGCCTGCGGGGCGGGCAGCGCGGTCCGGTCGAGCTTGCCGTTGGGGGTGAGCGGCAGGGCGGTCAGCGACACGATCGCGAACGGGACCATGTACGCGGGCAGTTGTTCCGCGACCTGCTTGCGGGCGGTCTCCAGATCGGGCAGCGCCCCGGGTTCGGGCACCGCGTACGAGACGATCCGCGGGCTGCCGGGGACGTCCTCGCGGACGACCGTGGCGACCTGCCGGATGCCGTCCACCGCGGACAGTGCCGAGTCGATCTCGCCGAGCTCGATCCGGTGGCCGCGGATCTTCACCTGGTGGTCGGCGCGGTCGAGGTAGCGCACGGCGCCGTCGGGGCGGCGCAGGCCGAGGTCGCCGGTGCGGTACATCCGGGTGCCGGGCGGGCCGAAGGGGTCGGGGACGAACCGTTCGGCGGTCAGCAGCGGCCGGCGGGTGTAGCCGTCGGTCACGCCGGTGCCGGCGATGTAGATCTCTCCGGGCGTGCCGACCGGGACGGGGCGCAGGGCGCCGTCCAGCAGGTACACCCGCAGGTTGTCGGCCGGGCTGCCGACGGGGACGTCGGCGGTGCCGGTCTCCGACCCGGCCTGCCAGCTGGTGGTGTAGATCGAGACCTCGGTCGGGCCGTACAGGTTGTGCAGGTCGGCGTCGCCGGCCTTGCGGAAACGTTCCACCAGACCGGCGGTCATCTTCTCGCCGCCGCAGAACACCTGGCGCAGGCTGTCGCACGCGGCGGCGCCGGGCTCCAGCAGGAACAGCTCCAGGGTGGACGGCACGAACTGCGCGGTGTGGATGCGCTCGGTGCGGATCAGTTCCGGCAGGTAGCCGGGGTGCTGGTCGGCCTCCGGCAGCGCGACCACCATCGTCGCGCCGACGTGCAGGGTCCAGAAGATCTCCCACACCGACGGGTCGAAGCTGATCGAGGTGCGCTGCAGCACCCGGTCGCCGGGCGTCAGCGGGAAGCGGCGCTGCATCCAGCGCAGGTAGTTCACGATGCCGCGGTGGGCGACCACGATGCCCTTGGGGCGGCCGGTGGACCCGGAGGTGAAGATCACGTACGCGGTGTGCACCGGGTCGACCGCGCGGTCCGGCGCCGGGCCCGGGGCCTCGCGCGCCGACAGCCCGGCGAAGCTCCGCTCGTCCAGGGTGAGCGCCGGGCGGGCGTCCTCGGTCATCGCCCGGACCCGCTCCGGCGGGTACTCCGGGTCCAGCGGGAGGTAGGCGGCGCCGGTGCGCAGCACCGCGAGCAGCGCCACGACCAGGTCCACGCCGCGCGGCAGCGCCACCGCGACCACGTCGCCGGGACCGATCCCGTCGGCAGCCAGGATGGCGGCCAACTCCCCGGAGAGTGCGTCGAGTTCGGCGTAGCTGACCCGGCGCTCGCCGTACACCACGGCCTCGGCGTCCGGGGTGCGGCGGGCCTGTGCGGTGAACAGGCCGTGCAGGGTGCCCCCCTCGTGCGGCACGGCCGTCGGGCCGCCGTCCCCGACCAGCGCGCGGCGCTCCTCGTCATCGACCAACCCGACGCGCCCGAGCGGCAGTTCGGGCGAGTCGACGAAGGCCTGCAGATACCGCTCCAGCCGGCCCAGCAGCGCCTCGGCCTGCTCGCCGGAGTACAGGTCGGGGCGGTGGGTCAGCTCCAGGCGCAGCTGCGGACCGGGGTGGACGATCAGGCTGAGCGGGTAGTGGGTGACACCGGTGCGGTCGGACTCGGCGACGGCGATCTCCACCCCCGGCAGGGCGCGGCGGATCGCCTCGCGGTCGGCCGGCGCGTTCTCGAACACCATGGTGGTGTCGAAGAGTTCGCCCAGTCCGAGGCCGCGCTGGATGTCGGCCAGGCCGAGGTGGTGGTGCGCGCCGAGCGCGGCCTGCTCGGCCTGCACCTCGGTGAGCAGCTCGGCCAGGGTCCGCTCGGCGGAGAGCCGGACCCGCACCGGGACGGTGTTCATCACCAGGCCGACCAGGTCCTGCATCCCGGCCAGCTGCGGCGGCCGGGCGGAGACCGAGGTGCCGAAGACCACGTCGTCCCGGCCGGTCAGCTGCCCGAGCAGGGCCGCCCAGGCGCCCTGGAGGACGGTGTTGACGGTCAGGCCGGCCGTCCGGGCGGTGCGGGCCAGGTCCGCGGAGAGCTTCCCGGACAGCGCCCGGCGGGTCAGCGCGGGCATCCCGGTGGTCAGCGCGGCCCCGGGGGCGACCAGGCAGGGCTGCTCGACCCCGGCCAGCGCGCGCTTCCAGGCGTCCGCGGCGGTCTCCTTCGGCTGGCGGTCCTGCCAGCGCAGGTAGGCCGCGAAGGAGACCTGCTCGGACGGCTCCGAGACCTCGGAGTAGGCCGCGAACAGGTCCTTCAGCATGATCCCGACGGACCAGCCGTCGAAGAGCACGTGGTGGCTGGTGAAGACCAGCAGGTGCCGGTCGTCGGCGGTGCTGACCACCGCGAACCGCAGCAGCGGCGGCCGGGCCAGGTCGAAGCGGGCCGCCTTGTCGGCGGCCAGCAGCTCGGCCGTGCGGGTGCGCTGCTCCTCGGCGTCCAGCCCGCGCAGGTCGTGCTCGGCCCACGGCACCGTGACCCGGGCCGGAACGCTCTGCCGGGCCTCGCCCAGCTCGTCGAGGTCGAAGCGGGCGCGCAGCGCGTCGTGCCGGGCGACCAGGGCGTCGCAGGCGGCGTGCAGCCGGTCGAGCGCGACCTCGCCGGTCAGGTCGAACACCATCTGGCCGATGTACGGGTCGGCGCCGGTGTCGTCGGCGTACAGCGAGTGGAACAGCATGCCGCGCTGCAGCGGGGTCAGCGGCAGCCCCTCCGCCGGGCCGCCGGCGTCGGTCAGCAGCGACCGGTCGAGGTCCGCGGCGCGGCCGCCGTCGGCGACCGCGGCCATGGTGGCGGCCGTACGGTAGGTCAGGACGTCCTGCGGGGTGAGCGCGAGCCCGGAGTTGACCGCCCGGGCGGCGAGCTGGACGGCGGTGATGGAGTCGCCGCCCAGGTCGAAGAAGCCGTCGTCGATACCGATCTCCTCCGCGCCGAGCACCTCGTGCAGCAGCTCGCACAGCAGGGTCTCGGTGCGGGTGCGCGGCGGCCGGCGGGTGGCACCGCCGCGGATGTCGGGCTCCGGCAGCGCCTCCCGGTCGATCTTGTTGTTGGAGGTGAGCGGGAACGCGTCCAGCACGACGACCGCCGCGGGCACCATGTGCTCCGGCAGGGTCCGGCCGACCCAGGCCCGCAGCTCGGCGGGCTCGACGGCGGCGCCCGGCGCGGGCACCACGTAGGCGACCAGGCGGCGCGCACTGCCCTGCGCGGCCCGGGCCACCACGGCGGCCCGGGCGACCGAGGGGTGCGCGGTGAGTCTGCTCTCCACCTCGCCGAGCTCGACCCGGAAGCCGCGGATCTTCACCTGGTGGTCGCTGCGGCCGACGAAGTGCAGCTTGCCGTCCGGCCCCCAGGAGCCGTTGTCGCCCGTGCGGTACATCCGGCTGCCGGGCGGGCCCCACGGGTCGGCGACGAAGCGCTGCGCGGTGAGGCCGGGCCGGCGGTGGTAGCCGACCGAGACGCCGGGGCCGGCCAGGTGGATCTCGCCGGTGACACCGGGCGGCACCGGGCGCAGCAGCGCGTCCAGGACGTACACCCGGGCGTTGTGCAGCGGCGAGCCGATCGACGGCGTGCCGGGCCCGCTCAGCGGGCCGGTCATGGTGGTGAACACGGTGCTCTCGGTGGCGCCGTACACGTTGTGCAGCCGGTGCGCGCCGCCCCAGCGGCGGACCAGCTCGGCGGGCAGCGCCTCCGCCCCGACCGCGATGATCAGGTCGTCCGGCAGCGAGCCGGGCGGGAACGCGGCCAGCACCGACGGCACGGTGCCCACGCAGCCGACCCGGTGCTCGGCGATGAACTCGGCCAGCTGCGGGCCGGGCATCAGCTTCGGCGGGGCGATCACCGCGCAGCCGCCGCTCATCAGCCAGACCGACAGCTCCCACATCGACGGGTCGAAGCTGGGCGAGCTGATCATCAGCACCCGCTCACCCGGGCGCAGCGCCAGCACGCCGGGCTGGGACTCGGCGAAGTCGGCCAGGCCGGTGTGCGGCACCAGCACGCCCTTGGGGCGGCCGGTGGAGCCCGAGGTGTAGATCATGTACGCGATGTCGGCCGGGGTCGGCGCGGTCGGGGGCGCCGGCTCGGCGGGGTCGGCGGCGTCCAGCCCGGCGGCCACCGCGGGGTCGTCGAGGTGCACCGCGGCCAGACCGTCGCGGGCCGGGAGCCCGTCGGCGTGTCGGGTGACCATCAGGTCGGGCCGGGCGTCGGAGAGCATCCCGTCCACCCGGTCCGCCGGGTAGCCCGGGTCCACCGGGAAGTAGACGGCGCCGGCCTTCATCACCGCGAGCAGCGCCACCAGGTTGTCCAGGCCCCGCGGCAGGGCGACGGCGACGAAACCGCCGCGGTGCACCCCGCGTTCGAGCAGCATCCGCGCCAGGCGGTTCACCCGGGCGTCGAGCTCCCGGTAGGTGAGGGTGCGCCCCTCGAAGTCCACCGCGTCGGCGTCCGGGGTGCGGGCGGCCTGGCGCTCGAACAGCGCCGGCAGGGTGATCCGCTCGGTCGGCCACTCGGTGTCGTTGAAGTCGTTCAGCACCCGGTCCTGCTCGACGGCCGTCGCCAACTGCAGCCGGGCCAGCGGGGTGTCCGGGTCGGCCTCGGCCAGGCGGTGCAGGAAGGCCAGCAGCCGGACGGTGTGGGCGTCCAGGTCCGCCTGGTCGTAGCGGGCCTCGTTGCCCTCCAGGCGGACGTGCTGCCCGCCGGCCGGGTCGGGGAACAGGGTGAGCACCAGGTCGGGGACCTGGCCGGCGTTGAGGCCGGTCACGGTGGCCGGGAAGCCGGCCAGCTCGGTGCGGTCGCCGGTGGGCACCAGGTTGAGCGCCGCGTGGAACAGCCGGTCACCCGCGTCCCGCATGCCCAGCTCGCGGCGGATGTGCTCGTGCGGGAAGCGCTGGTGGGTGAGCAGCTCGCCGAGCCGCGCGGAGGTGTGGTCGATCAGCTCGCCCACCGTCATGTCCGGCTCCAGCCGGACGCGCAGCGGGAGTTCGTTGGCGAGCATGCCCGGGGTCGCGCGGGCCGTGTCGGTACGCCGGACGGTCGCCGTCAGGCCGAGGACCAGGTCCTGGTGGCCGCTCAGACCGCCGAGGTAGGCGGCGACCCCGGCCGCGACCACCGCCGTCCAGTCGGTGCGCCGACGCCGGCCCAGCTTGCGCAGGGCGGTCGCGTGGGTCGAGGTCAGCAGGGTCTGCGCGCGCAGCACGTCGCCCACCCAGTCGGCGGCGCGCGGGGCCACCGTGACCGGCTCGGGACGGTCGGCCATCCGCTCCAGCCAGTACGCGCGGTCCGCCTCGTACTGCTCCGAGGCCAGGTAGGCGGCCTCCTCCAGGGGCAGCAGCAGGGAGGACGGCAGCGGGCGGCCACCCGGCTCGGTGCCGGCCGCCATCGCCGTGTAGAGCCCGTTGATCCGCTCGGTGAGGATGGCCAGGCCCTGGATGTCGGTCAGGACGTGGTGGTAGCTGCTGTACCAGAACCAGTGGCCGGCCCCGAGGCGGAGCAGCACGTCCTCGCCCACCGGGCCGCGCCGCAGGTCGTAGGTGGTGCTCATCCGGTCGGCGATCCAGCGGTGGGCGGCCAGCTCGGGGTC
Source organism: Kitasatospora sp. NPDC096140 (assembly GCF_040303045.1). Taxonomy (NCBI): domain Bacteria; kingdom Bacillati; phylum Actinomycetota; class Actinomycetes; order Kitasatosporales; family Streptomycetaceae; genus Kitasatospora; species Kitasatospora sp. NPDC096140. The sequence goes on along the minus strand of NZ_JBEOUW010000003.1, from coordinate 213,830 downwards.
GGCCCGGTCGGAGAGGTCGACGACGTCCCAGCCGGCGTTCGAGCGGCCCAGGTGCTCCTGGTACGGGCCGTCGGCGTCCTCGCCCAGGCGCACCTCGAAGACCTGGCTCTCCGCGTGCGCCTGCCGGATCGCCCGGTGCCACAGCTCGGGGTCGAGCGGGCCGCGGATCTCGAAGCGGCGCACCAGGTTGAACCTCGGCGAGTCCGGCGCGAACTGCTGGGCGAGCCACAGCGCCCGGCCGGCGGCGGTCAGCGGCGTGCGGTTCCCGGCCCCGCGGGTCGACGAGTGCGAACCGGATCCTTCTCGATCGCTTGCCCGGTACACACCTGGCTCCTCTCCACGGCGGTCGGCCGGCGGCACGGGCGGCCCCCCGGCCGCTGCCCGGGGACCGCACTGACGGTTCTCGCCGCCGATGCTTGCGCGCGCGCAGTGATCCGACCAGGAAACTGACCGGCAATCGGCCTTGCTGGTACCGGCCGCGCGGCGGGCCGGAGTTGCCCGCTCGATTCCTGGCCTCCCGCCCGTACGAACCGGAGGATGCGGCCGTGGGCGGCAGCCACGTTGCTCCGACGAACGCGAGGATCTGGGAAGGAATCGGTCAATGAGCATCCCCGACAGGGCCCTGCTGGACTGGGTCGAGGAGGCCTCGGAGGAGCGCGGCCTGCACTTCGCCGGTCCGGGTGACTCCTGGGAGTTCCACAGCTACGCCGAGCTGGCCGACAAGGTGCTGCGCACGGCCGAGGCGCTGCGCGCCGCCGGCGCGCAGGACGGCGACGTCGTCGCGGTCGTCCAGCGCTGCAGCCCCGGCTTCGTGGCGACGTTCTTCGGCGCCATCGCGGCCGGCTGCACGCCGTGCTCGATCGCGCCGCCGTTCGCCTTCCAGCGCGGCAGCGAGTACGCCGAGCACGCGCGGGCCCTCTTCGACACCGCGCAGCCCCGGGTGATCGTCTGCGACGAGGAGTCGCAGGCGCCGGTGCGCACCGTCACCGAAGGCCTCGACCTGCCCGCGCCGGTGGTCTTCGACGCGTTCATCGACGGCGTCGAGCCGGCCGCGAAGCCGTACCCCCCGGCCGAGTTCGCGCTGCTGCAGTTCACCTCCGGGTCCAGCGGCCGCTCCCGCGGCGTGCTGGTCGGCCACGAGGCGCTGACCAACGACGTGAACGCGATGCACCGCTGGCTGGAGTGGTACCCGGAGTACTCGGGCATCTCCTGGCTGCCGGTCCACCACGACATGGGCCTGATCGGCTGCATGGTCAACTTCGTGACGATGAGCTGCGACGGCTGGATGATGCAGCCGGAGGACTTCATCCGCTCCCCGCTTCGCTACCTGCGCTGCATCAGCGACAACGCGGTCGGCCTCACCGCCATGCCCAACTTCGGCCTGGCGTACATCCTGCACCGGGTGAAGCCGGCCCAGCTGGAGGGCCTGGACTTCTCGTCCTTCCGCTCGCTGATCCTCGGCGCCGAGCGGATCGACCCGCAGGTGCTGGAGGGCTTCGAGGCGCTGCTCGGCCCGCACGGCTTCGACCGGCGCGCGCTGCTGCCCGCGTACGGCGGCGCCGAGGCCACCCTGGCGGTCACCGGCCTGCCGATCGGCGAGGGTTGGAGCGAGGTCACCCTGGAGGGCGACCAGGCCGGACGCTTCGTCGGCTGCGGCCGCCCGCTGCGCGGCGTCACGGTCACCGTGGTGGACGACGAGGGCACCGAGGTGCCGGACCGCGTGGTCGGCGAGGTGCTGGTGAGCGGGAACACCCTGGGCACCCGCTACCAGGGCGCCGCCGGCACCGCCTCCGGCACGGTGCTCGACGGCGGGGTGCTGCACACCGGCGACGCCGGCTTCCTGCACGAGGGCCAGCTCTACGTGGTCGGCCGCCTCGGCGACGGCGTCAAGGTCCGCGGCAAGATGGTCTTCGCCGAGAGCCTGGAGGCCAAGCTGCACGAACTCGGCATCCCCCAGCGGCGGGTGGCGGTCCTGCTGGGCCACCGCGAGGACCGCGCGACCGGCGTGGTGGTGCTGGAGAAGCCCGACCCGCAGTGGCAGGCCGCGGCGCACACGGTGCTCTCCGAGGCCCTGGGCACCGAGGCCGACCTGCTCGCGGTCGAGGTGCCGCGCGGCGGCCTCGCCGTCACCTCCAGCGGGAAACCGCGCCGCCGGGTGATGTGGGCGGCGCTGACCGCCGGCGAACTGGGCGGCGACGTCCGGAGCCTCACGCCGGCCTGACCGGCCGGCCCCGGGGCGGCCTCACCGGCCGGCCCGGGGCGCCGCCCGCCGCCTCAGGCCGGCGAGCCGGCGGGGAGCCGCTTGCGGGACCGGACGGTCACAACCAGCGTGCGCGCCAGGAGCATTGCGCCGAACGAGATGGCCAGAAAACCGAACCCGGTCTCGATGTCCTGGTTCTGCCCGACCTTGTAGAAGGCCGTCCGGGAGACCAGCAGGCCCGCCCAGACCGCCACGGCGTACAGGCCCCCCTTGAACACGGTGTGCCCGGCCGCGTCCCGGCTGATCGGCAGCAGCGCGCCGTACGCCACGCCGAGCACCAGACCGACCCCGGTGATCGCGGCGCCGAGCCCGATCGAGGCGCCGCTCCTGTCGTGGTCAATCAGGTCGTCCTGGAGGGCTCCGACCACAATCGGAATCACCGGAAGCAGCCACGGCGCGAGGGTCAATCTCTGATCCCTGAACTCACGGAGAAGTCCGAGCACCAGAACGGCTGCGGTCAGAATCTCGACCATGTTGTCTTTCACGGGGAAATCCCATCGTGTGTGAGGCGCCCGCATCGGCACCGGCGCCGTGAGCACGGGCGCGGCCTCGTCAGATCGGCGATCGGAGCGGTGGTCAGAACGGCGGTCGGAACGGCGCAGAGGCACCCTACTGCAGCCCCCGCCGGTGGAATAGGGACGCCTTGCGGAAGTCTTCCGGACGTCTCCGCAGAACCGAATTCCCCTGGTGGAGACCGTTACACCCGATCGGCAGCTGGAATGCAATTTCGATTGCCGGGCACTTGCCTGGCCGGGCCGTACGGCAGCCGGAAGCATGGCCGACGCGGGCCGGCCGGACGGCCCCGCAGCTCCCGTCCCCCCGGCGATCCCGGCCGGCCCGCGCCGGACGTCGCCCGCGGACCGTGCGACCGCAACCCGCCCCGGTTGGAGATCACCCAGTGCCTGCCCACGACTCACCGCTGGAAGCGGTCCTTCCGCTCGCGCCCCTGCAGGAGGGGCTGTTCTTCCACTCGCTGCTCGGCCAGGGCGGCATCGACGAGTACGTCAGCCAGGCCGCGCTGCGCCTGGACGGCCCGCTCGACCGCGAGCGGCTGCGCGCCGCCTGCCGGGCCGTGGTCCGCCGGCACACCGCACTGCGCGCCTCCTTCCAGCAGCGGAAGAACGGGCAGGGCGTGCAGCTGGTGCACCGCAAGGTCACCGTGCCGATCACCGAACTCGACCTGGCCGGCGGGGCGGAGGCCCCAGCCGACCCGGCCGGCGGGGCGGACGCCGGACTGGCCCGGCACCTCGCCGAGGAGCGACTGCGCGGCTTCGACCTCGGCGCCCCGCCGCTGGTCCGCTTCTCGATCGTCCGGACGGCCCCCGAGTCGCACGTCCTGGTTCTGACACACCATCACATCCTGCTCGACGGCTGGTCGTTGTCGACCGTCCTGCGCGACCTGGTGGCGATCTACGCGGCCGGCGGCGACGACACCGCCCTACCGAAGGCCGTCCCGCCCACCGGCTACCTGGCCTGGCTCGCCAAGCGCGACGCCCGGGTGTCCGAGCACGCGTGGCGGCAGGCCCTCGCCGGGCTCGACGCGCCCACCCTGACCGGCCCCGAGCACACCGGCGCGGCCGAGGACCTCCCCGACCTGGTCGCCGCCGAACTCCCCGCCGAGCTCACCGCGGCCGTCCGGGACACCGCCCGCGCCCGCGGCCTGACCCTCAACACCGTCGCCCAGACCGCCTGGGCGCTCGCCCTCGCCTCGCTGACCGGGAAGACCGACGTCGTCTTCGGGCAGACCGTCTCGGTGCGCTCGGCCGCCGCCCCGCGGGTCGAGGAGATGGTCGGACTGCTCATCAACTCGGTCCCGGTACGGGTGCGCCTGGACCCGGCCGAGCCGCTGCACGCCCTCCTGGACCGGGTGCAGCGCGAGCAGTCCGCGCTCACCGACCACCACCACCTCCCGCTGCCCGAGATCCAGCGGTCCGCCGGGCACGGCACCCTCTTCGACACCTTCCTGGCCCTCGCCGACCCGGGCAGCGGCGACGACGCGGCCGCCCGGCCCCTGGCCGGCCTGCGGATCTCCCCGCTCACCGACGACCCGGCGGCCGCCGACCCGGACGGCGCCCGCGGCTCCACCCACTACCCGCTCAGCCTGGTGGTCGTCCCCGGCGACCGGCTGGTCCTCGAACTCACCCACCGCCGCGAGGTGTTCGACGCCGACACGGCCCGCGGCGTGCTGCGCCGGCTGGAGGCCGCGCTCACCGCCTTCGCCACCGCCCCGGACACCGCGGTGGCCGCCCTCGACCTGCTCGACGACGCCGCCCGGGCCGCCCTGCCCGTCCCCGGTGTCCCGGCCCGCGGCCCGGTGCCCGAGACCACCGTGCCCGCACTGTTCGAGGCCCGGGTCGACCGGGCGCCGGACGCCGTCGCGCTCTCCGACCGGCACCGCACGCTCAGCTACCGGGACGCCAACGCGGCCGCCAACCGGATCGCCCGCGCCCTGATCGCCCGCGGCATCGGCCCCGAGTCCGTGGTCGCCGTCCTGCTGCCGCACGACGCCGAGCTGGTCGTCGCGCTGCTCGGCGTGCTGAAGTCCGGCGCCGCCTACCTGCCGATCGACCCGGCGCTCCCGGCGGAGCGGGTCGCCTTCATGCTCCGGGACGCCCGGCCCGCCGCGCTGCTCACCGACCGCGACCCCGCCCTCCCGGCCGAGGCGCCCCGGCCCGCCGACCCGACGGCGGCCGGCCCTTCGCCCACCGAACCGCGGCCCACCGAACCGCTCCCCGCCGGCCCGGCGCCGGCCCACCTGCGGCCCGCCGACCTGCTGGCCGAGCCGCACCCGGACGGCAACGTCACCGACGCCGAGCGCGTCCGTCCGCTGCGCCCCGGCAACGGCGCCTACCTGATCTACACCTCCGGCTCCACCGGCCGCCCCAAGGGCGTCCAGGTCGAGCACCGCTCCGTCGGCGTCTACCTGGACTTCGCCCGGCGCACCTACCCGGGCCTGGCCGGGACGGCGATCGTGCAGTCACCGATCTCCTTCGACTTCACCGTCACCGGCGTCTGGGGCGGCCTCACCGCCGGCGGCCGGGTGCACATGGCGGAGCTCACCGAAGCCGCGCCCACCGGCCTCGGCCCGGCCACCTTCGCCAAGGTGACGCCCAGCCAGATGCCGCTGCTCGCCGACACCCACGCCTGGCTGTCGCCCACCCGCGACCTGGTGGTCGGCGGCGAGCAGCTGTCCGGCGCGATGCTGCGCGCCTGGCGGGCCGGCAACCCGACGGCCACCGCCGTCAACGAGTACGGCCCGACCGAGGCCACCGTCGGCTGCATGGAGTTCCGCAGCGGGCCCGACGACGGGATCGCCCCCGGCGCCGTCCCGATCGGCAGGGCGATCCCGGGCGCCGCGATGCACGTCCTCGACACCTGGCTGCGCCCCGTTCCGGTCGGCGTGCCCGGCGAGGTCTACATCGCCGGGCCGAGCCTGGCCCGCGGCTACGTCCGCCGCCCCGGTGTGACCGCCGAGCGCTTCGTCGCCAACCCCTTCGGCGCGCCCGGCGAGCGGATGTACCGCACCGGCGACATCGCCCGGTGGGGCGCCGACGGCGAACTCGTCTACCTCGGCCGCGCGGACGACCAGGTCAAGATCCGCGGCCAGCGGGTGGAACCCGCCGAGATCGAGGCGGAGCTCTGCCGGCACCCGGCGGTGCGGCACTGCGTGGTCGTCGTCCGGAGCGGCCCGCAGGCCGACCGGCTGGTCGCCTACCTCGTCCTGGACGGCGCACCGGGGGCCGAGGAGCTGCGCGAGCACGTCGCCGCCCGGCTGCCCGCCGCCATGGTGCCGGACGCCTTCGTCCCCGTCCCGGAGATCCCGCTCACGCCCAACGGCAAGCTGGACCGCGCCGCGCTGCCGCCCGTGCCCGACCCGGCCGAGGAGCGCACCACCGGCCGCGCGCCGCGCAACCCGGTCGAGAAGCTGCTGGTCAAGCTGTTCGGCGAGGTGCTGCACCGCGACGTGCGCTCCGTCCACGACGGCTTCTTCGAGCTCGGCGGCGATTCCATCACCTCCCTGCAGCTGGTCGCCAAGGCGCGCGGCGCGGGCCTCGACCTCACCGCCAAGCAGGTCTTCGAGCACCGTACGGCGGCCGCGCTCGCCACGCTGTCCGGCGCCACGACCGGCACGGCGGCCCCGGTCACCCACGACGACGGTGTGGGCGACTTCCCGGCGCCGCCCATCGTCCACCGGCTGCGCGAACTCGGCGGCCCCGTCGACTCGTTCAACCAGTCCACGCTGCTCACCGTCCCGGCCGGGCTCGGCCTGGAGCGACTGACCGGCGCGGTGCAGGCCCTGCTCGACCGGCACGGCGCGCTGCGCATGCGCCTGACCGAGGACTGGTCGCTGACCGTCCCGGCCGTCGGTGCCGGCGTCGGTACCGACGCCGGTACTGGCAGCGGTACCGCCGCCGACCGCGTCCGCCGGGTCGATGTCGCCGGGCTCGCCCCCGACGCCCTGGCCGCGGCCGTCACCGAGCACGCCGCCGACGCCACCGGCCGGCTGGACCCGCGCACCGGGAACCTGCTCCAGGCGGTCTGGTTCGACGCCGGCACCGCCCCCGGCCGCCTCCTCGTCGTCGTCCACCACCTGGCCGTGGACGCCGTCTCCTGGCGCGTCCTGCTCCCCGACCTGCACGCCGCCTGGCGGGCCGCCGGCACCGGCGCCCCGGCCCTGCTCGACCCGGTGCCGACCTCGCTCCGGCGCTGGTACGAGACGCTGGCCGACGCCTCCGGGCGCCCACACGTCGCGGCGCAGCTGGAGCACTGGCGGCGCACCCTCGCCGAGGCCGGCCCCCAGCTCACCGACCGCGCCGCCGACCCGGCCCGCGACGTGCACGGCACCGCCCGGAGCCTGACCGTCGAACTCACCCCCGCCGAGACCGAAGCGCTGCTCACCACGCTGCCCACGGCCTTCCGGGCCGGCCCCGACGAGGTCCTGCTGACCGCCCTGGCGCTGGCCGCCGCCCGCACGCGCGGCCCCGGCGGGCTGCTGGTCGACCTGGAGGGCCACGGCCGCCGCGACCTCGACGGGCTGGACCTCACCCGGACGGTCGGCTGGCTCACCACCCTGCACCCCGTGCTGCTCACCCCCGGCACCGCCGCGCGCGACGACGCGGCACTCGATGACGCCGTGCTCGACGACGCGGCACTCGATGACGCGGCACTCGATGACGCCGCGCTGGCCCGCGCCCTGAAGACGGTCAAGGAACAGCTGCGCACCGTGCCCGACCACGGCCTCGGCTACGGGCTGCTGCGCTACCTGGACGAACGGGGCCGCGCCACCCTCGGCGGCCTCCCCCACCCGCAGGTCGCCTTCAACTACCTCGGCCGGTTCACCGCCGGCCCCGAAGCGGACTGGCGCCCGGCCGGCGAGACCGCCGCCCCGCCCGTCCACCCCGACCAGCCGATGGCCCACCCGCTGGAGGTCAACGCGGTGGCCGAGGACGGCGGCGACGGCCTGCGGCTGACCGCCACCTGGTCCTGGGCCCCCGGCCTGCTGACCGAACCCGAGGTCCGGGCGCTGGCCGAGGAGTGGGCCACCGCACTGCGCGCCCTGGCCGCCTTCGCCGGCCGGCCCGCCGCGCACGGGATCACCCCCTCGGACGTACCGCTGGTCCGGATCACCCAGGACGAGCTGGACGCCCTCGCCCAGGACGGCCCGGTCACGGACGTCCTCCCGCTCACCCCCACCCAGCAGGGCCTGCTGTTCCACGCCCGATACGAGCACGGCGCCCCCGACCTGCACACCGTCCAGACCGTGCTGGAACTCGACGGCGAGCTGGACGCCGACCGGATGCGCACCGCGTTCCGGGCCGTGGTGCGGCGCCACGAGGCACTGCGCGCCCGGTTCGAGCTGCTGCCCTCCGGCGAGCCCGTGCAGGTCCTGGACGAGCACGCCGAGGCCCCCTGGCGCGCACTCGACCTCCGCCGCGCCGACACGGCCCGACGGCGGGAGGTGCTCGCCGGGGAGCGCCAGGAGCCGTTCGACCCGGCCCGCTCCCCCCTGGTCCGCGGCCTGCTGGTGCGCCTCGGCAAACGCCGCCACCAACTGGTGCTGACGCTCCACCACATCCTGGTCGACGGCCGGTCCAGCGCGATCCTGCTGCGGGACCTGGCGCACCTGTACCGGCACCGCGGCGACGACGCGGGCCTGCCCGACACCGTCCCCTACCGGCGGCACTTCGGCTGGCTGGAGCGGCAGGACGGCGAGGCCGCGCGCGCCGCCTGGCAGAAGGCCCTGTCCGGTGCCGAACCGACCCTGCTGGCGCCCGACGCCGACCCCGCACGGGTGCACGCCCGGCCACTGCGGCGCACCGCGGAACTCCCCGAGGAGACCACCGAGGCGCTCCGCCGGGCGGCCCGCGACCACGGCGTCACCCTCAACACCGTGGTCCAGGCGGCCTGGGCGCTCACCCTGCACCGGCTCACCGGCTCCCGCCGACCGGTCTTCGGCGCCACCGGGTCGATCCGCACCCCGGAACTGCCCGGCCACGAGGACCTGGTCGGCCTGCTCGTCAACACCGTGCCGGTCCCGGTACGGCTGGACCCGGACGCCGGACTGGACGCCCTGCTGCGCGACCTCCACCGGGAGCAGGCCGAGCTGGCCCCGCACCGGCACCTGGCGCTCGGCGAGATCCTGCGCGCCGCCGGTCGCGCCGGGCAGCGCGAACTCTTCGACAGCTGCCTGGTGTTCGAGAACTACGCGGCCGCCGAGCCGATCGGGCCGGGGTCCGATGGGCCGGGATCCGATGGGCCCGGATCCGGTGGGCCCGGATCCGGTGGGGCGGGCGCCGGTGGGGCGGCGGGGTCCTCGGGTGGTCTGCGGATCACCGACACCCACGGCCATGACCCGTACCACTACCCGGTCCGACTGACCGTCACCCCGGAGCAGCGGCTGCACCTCGCGCTCAGCCACCGGCCGGAGCTGGTCCCGACCGCGCTCGCGGAGCGGGCCGGCGACCTGCTGCTCGCGCTGCTGCACGCCGTCGCGCAGCAGCCGAAGGCGAAGGTCGGCGAGCTGCTGCCGGACCCCGACGCCCTGCGGGCCGCCCGGGACACCCTGGCGGCGCTGGCGGCCGAGGCCATCGGGGCCGCGGCCGACCCGACCGCCGACGTCGAGCCGCTGGACGCGGACGACGACTTCTTCGCCCGCGGCGGCGACTCACTGGCGGCGCTACGGCTGTCCGGCCGGATCGAGGCCGCGTTCGGCCACCCGGTCGACATCCGCGCGGTCTTCCAGCAGCGCACCCCGCGCCGCCTGGCCGCCCTGTGCGCCCCGAGCGCCGCCGCCCCCGGTTCCCCCGGCTTCACGGACCCCGACACCGACTGACCGCACCGCCACCCGGCCGCACTCCCGGCCGGCCCCACCCTCCCGACCTCGACAAGCCCCGCATCGCGACAAGACCCGCAGAGCGACCCGCAACGAAAGGCACGAGTCTGATGCAGAACCCCTTCGACAACCCGGACGGCACGTTCCTGGTCCTGCGCAACGCGGAGGCGCAGCACTCCCTCTGGCCGGCGTTCGCCGAGGTCCCGGCAGGCTGGACGGTGGCCCACGAGAAGGCCGGGCGCCAGGAGTCCCTGGACTACATCGAGCGCAACTGGACCGACATCCGGCCGCAGAGCCTGGTCGCCGCCATGGAGTCCGAGCCGGCATGACGGACGACCGCAGCGGTGACGCCGTGGTGGTGACCGGACTCGGCGCGGTCACCCCCCTCGGAGCGACGGCCAAGGACACCTGGCTGGCGCTGCTCGCCGGGCGCGGAGCCGTTGCGGCCCTGGACGACCCCTGGGCGGCCGAGCTCCCGGTCCGGATCGCGGCGCGGGCCGCGGCCGAACCCGGGGAGCTGCTGGACCGGGTGCTCGCCCGCCGGATGGACCGGGTCGGCGCCTTCGGCCTGGCCGCCGTCCGCGAGGCCTGGGCGGACGCCGGCTACGCCGGACCGGCCGGCACCCCCGGCGCCCCGGACCCGGAGCGGGTCGCGGTGGTGCTCGGCACCGGCATCGGCGGCGTGCACACCGTCGTGAACAACCACGAGGAGCTGCGCACCCGCGGGGCGCGCCGGGTCTCGCCGCACGCCGTGGCGATGCTGATGGGCAATCACACCGCCGCGCTGGCCGCCCTCCACGTCAACGCCCGGGCACAGGCGTCGGCCCCGGCCACCGCCTGCGCGGCCGGCGCCGACGCCATCGCCACCGCCCTGGACCTGATCCGGCTCGGCCGCGCCGACGTCGTGGTGGCCGGCGGTGCGGACTCGGGCGTCCACCCGCTGGTCGCCGCGGCCTTCGCCGCCATGCGCGCACTCTCCGGCCGCAACGACGAGCCGCACCGCGCCTCCCGGCCGTTCGACCGGGACCGGGACGGCTTCGTCCTCGGCGAGGGCGCGGGCGTCCTGGTGCTGGAGCGCGAGCGCCACGCCCGGGCCCGCGGGGCACACCGGTACGGCGTCCTCGCGGGCGCCGGCCTGGCCTCCGAGGCGCACCACCCCACCGGCCCGCGCCCGGACGGCGGCGGCCTCGCCGCCGCACTGCGCCGGGCCCTGGCCGACGCCCGGCTCGACCCGGCGGAGGTCCGGCACGTCCAGGCGCACGCCACCTCCACCCCGGCCGGCGACGCGGCCGAGGCAGCGGCACTGCGCACGGTGTTCGGGCCGGGCGCCGTCCCGGTCTCGGCGATCAAGTCGATGACCGGCCACCTGCTGGGCGCCGCGGGCGGGCTCGCGGCGGTCGCGGCCGTCCTGTCCCTGTCCGACGGCGTCGTCCCGCCGACCGTCAACGCGGAGCACCCGGAGGAGGGCCTCGCCCTGGACCTGGTCCGGGACACCCCGCGCGAGCTGCCCGCCGGCCCCGCGGCCGTCCTCTGCAACGCCTCCGGCTTCGGCGGTCACAACGTGTCGCTCGCCTTCACCCGCTGAGACCCGCCCGCACCCCGCCCCGCCGTACTGCCCCGCCCCGCCCGCCGTACCACCCCTCCCCTGTCGAAAACCACACCTGTGAGGTTGAGAACGTGCGACGCACCATGCTGAAGTCGAAGATCCACCGCGCCACCGTGACCCAGGCCGAGCTCCACTACGTCGGCTCGCTGACCCTGGACCCGGTCCTGATGGAGAACGCCGACCTGCTGCCCGGCGAGCTGGTCCACGTGGTGGACGTCGACAACGGCGCCCGCCTGGAGACCTACGTCATCGAGGGCGAGCGCGGCTCGGGCGTGGTCTGCATCAACGGCGCCGCGGCCCGCCTGGTCCACCCGGGCGACACCGTGATCATCATCGCCTACGCCTCGATCGAGAACGACGAGGCCGCGGACCTGAAGCCGGCCGTCGTGTTCGTGGACAAGTCCAACGCGGTGGTGAAGGTCGGCGTCGACCCGGCGTCCTGACCGCCGCCCCGCCCCCGGGTGCCCGCCGCGCACAAGCCGGCGGGCACCCCTGTATCTCCCCCTCGTTCCCCTGTCACTCCCCCTCGCCCCCCGGATGCCGTAACCCACCGCCCCGGTTCGGCCCCGGCGGCCGTCCCGATCACCGCCCCCTCACCCGCGCCCGCCCGTCCCCACCGGTCCCCACCCGCGCCCCGACGGCACCACCGCCCCACTACCCCACTGCCCGCCGACGGCTCCCGGCCGGCCTCCGCGCCCGCCGCCGCCCCGGCCGGACGTTCACCGGCTGATCGACCGTCTGAGAGCATGGGCTGATGCGACCGCTGTACTCCGTTCCCCTCGGCATCGCCGCCGCCGGCGCCGCCTGCCTCGCCTACTCCGCCGGGTACGAGGTCCGGGCCTTCCGCCTCCGCCGGGTCGAGGTCCCCGTCCTCCCCCGCGGCGCCCGCCCCCTCCGGATCCTGCAGGTGTCCGACATCCACATGGTGAGCGGCCAGGGCAAGAAGCAGCGCTGGCTGAAGAGCCTGGCCGCCCTGCGCCCCGACCTCGTGGTCAACACCGGCGACAACCTCTCCGACCCGCTCGGCGTCCCCGCCACCCTCGACGCGCTCGGGCCGCTGATGGAGTTCCCCGGCGTCTACGTCTTCGGCTCCAACGACTACTACGGTCCGGCCCGCAAGAACCCGGCGCGCTACCTCCAGGCCATGCGCAGCGGCATCCACGGCATGAACAACCCCGACGGCACCGCCGGCCGCGGCATCAGCGGCGCCGTCCACAACCCGTGGGAGAAGCTCCGCGACGGCTTCGACGCCGCCGGCTGGCTCGACCTGACCAACACCCGCGGCCGCCTCACCGTGAACGGCCTCGACCTCGAATTCACCGGCCTCGACGACCCGCACATCCGCCGCGACCGCTACAGCGCGGTCTCCGGCGGCCCCTCCCCCGACGCCGACCTCTCCCTCGCCGTCGTCCACGCCCCCTACCTGCGCGTCCTCGACGCCTTCACCGCCGACCGCTACCCGCTGATCCTCGCCGGCCACACCCACGGCGGCCAGCTCTGCATCCCCTTCTACGGCGCGCTCGTCACCAACTGCGACATCGACACCCGCCGCGTGAAGGGCCTCTCCACCCACACCGCCGGCGGCCACCGCTCCCACCTCCACGTCTCCGCCGGCTGCGGCACCAACCGCTACACCCCCGTCCGCTTCGCCTGCCCCCCCGAAGCCACCCTGCTCACCCTCACCCCGGCCCCCCGCTGACCCCCACCGGACGCCCGCCCGAAACCGGATTTCGTGTCTCGGCGAGCGTCCGGTAGAGTTCTACTCGTCGCGAAGGAGACGGAGCGACAAACCGCAAGACCGGGGTGTGGCGCAGCTTGGTAGCGCGCTTCGTTCGGGACGAAGAGGCCGTGGGTTCAAATCCCGCCACCCCGACCCAGTAAGACCAGCTCAGGGCCGGTCTCCCGCAAGGGAGACCGGCCCTGACTGGCTTTCCGGGGACTCTCGGGAGAATCCTGGGAGAAAATCTCCGGCAGCCGGGGCCGTACCCCTTCCTCCTCCGGGATCCGCCAGCAGGGACGAGTTCACTGACCGTGGCCCGTCGTGGCACGGATCACTCGGCGGGACTTCTTCCGGTACATGCCCGTCCGGCTCCGGGCGTGGCAGTGGCGGGCGGTCTCGAAGCCGCACCGCATCGCACACTTCGTGGGCAGCCCGGCCGTCCGGCTCCCCCTTCGGACCCGGAGCTCTCCAGGCGCGGGAAGCCGTCGCGGTTGACGCCCCCTCCGGCCGACCCCCGACCACGGCCGGCGTGCCGGCGCCCCGATCGGCAGGAACCCGTAGAAGCAGTCGGCCGGACCGGTTCGGCCATGGACCGGGGCTCAGAGGACCGTGGTGAGTTCGGTGCGGGAGGTGATGTTGAGCTTCGGGTAGGCCTTGTAGAGGTGGTGGGCGACGGTGCGGGGGCTGAGGAAGAGCTGGGCGGCGATGTCGCGGTTGGTGAGGCCCTGGGCGGCGAGGCGGGCGATCTGGAGTTCCTGGGGGGTGAGGGGGGACTGGGCGGTGCCTGCGGGGGTGGGGGCCGGGGTGCCGGTGGCGGAGAGTTCGGTGCGGGCGCGGGCGGCCCAGGGGTGGGCGGCGAGGCGGTCGAAGGTTTCGAGGGCGGCGCGCAGGTGGGGGCGGGCGTCGGTGCGGCGGCGGGTGCGGCGCAGCCATTCGCCGTAGAGGAGGGCGGTGCGGGCCTGTTCGAAGGGGCGGTGGCCGGGTTCGTGGAGGTCGAGGGCGGCGCGGTAGGCGGATTCGGCGAGTTCGTCGGGGCCGAGGAGGGCTTGGCAGCGCAGTCGGAGGGCTTCGGCCCAGGGGCGGTCGGCGGCGGCGGCCCAGCGGGCGTAGCGCTCGTACGGTTCGGCGGCGCGGTCGGGGGTGCCGAGGCGGACGGCGGCCTCGACCAGGTCGGGGACGGCCCTGGTGGCGCTGACGTGGTGCCGGTGGGGGCCGGTGGTGAGGGTGTGCAGGCGGTCGGCGGCGTCGCCGGCGCGGCCCTGGCCGAGGTCCAGGAGGGCGAGCGCCCACTGGGCCCAGGGGAGGCCGGCTGCGGGGGCGGCGCTCTGCGGGCCGGTGGTGGCGAGGGCGGTGGCGGCGAGGTCGGTGCAGTGGTCGGTGCGGCCGTCGAGTGCGGCCAGGTAGGCGAGCAGCGCGGTGAGTTGGCTGACCCACTGGTGCTGGCCGGTGTCGCGGGCGAGGCCGAGGGCCTCGGTGGCGGTGAGTTCGGCGTCGCGGTGGCGGCCGTGGAAGAGCTCGGCTTCGGCGAGGAAGAACTGCAGGGTGGGCAGCACGCCGACGGTGCCCTTGGCGCGGGCTTCGGCGATCAGTTCGGCGCCGAGTTCGGCGGTTTCGTCGTCGCGGCCGAGGATGAGGGTGGCGCCGCACAGTTGGACGAGGTCGACCGGGCTCTCGGCGCCGGCTCGACGGGCGGCCTCGGCGGCCTCCCGGACGGGTGGGGGCGGTGCGACGGGTCGGCCGAGGGCGGGGAGGACGGCGGCTGGCAGGTGGCGGGCGAGCGGTGCGAGGGGGTCGCCGTCGGCCAGGGGGAGGGCGGCGAGGCGGTCGAGGACGGCGGTCACCGGTTCCGCCCCGGCGTACCAGGCGGTGTGGAAGGCCTGGAACAGCATCCGGGCGGCGTGCTGCGGGTCGATGTCGGTGCCGGCGGCGTCGAGCAGCAGCCGGTAGGCGGTGGGGTAGGAGCCGCGCCAGAAGTGCGCGGTGGCCCGGACCTGGTCGAGCAGGGCGTGGGCCAGCACGCTGTCGGTACGGCCGGCGGCCTCGTCGGCGAGCGCCTCGGCGCGGGCCAACTCGCCTTCCTCGGTGGCTGCTTCGGCGGCCAGGACGAGGCGGCGGGTGGCGCCGTCGCGGTCCGGGGTGAGCCGGGCGGCGCGCTCGTACGCGGCGGCGCCGCCGTGTCCGCCGCGGCGCTCGGCGCGGACGGCGGCGCGTTCCAGGGCGTCGGCGAGGTCGGTGTCGGGGGCGGTGGCGGCGAGGGCGAGGTGCCAGGTGCGGCGGTCGCCGTCCGGGAGCGCGTCGGCCAGTGCCCGGTGAACGGTCAACTTCTGGTGGTGCGGCGCACGTTGGAGGATGGCGGAGCGTAGCAGCGGATGCCGGAAGGCGATCCGGCGGTCGGCGGTGACCGTCACCAGGCCCGCCTCTTCGGCGGGGGTGAGGTGTTCGGCGGTGACGCCGAGCGCGACCGCGGCGGGCAGGATGACGTCGAGTTCACCGCGTTCCTCGGCGCCGGCGACCAGGAGCAGCGTCTGGGTGGCCGCGGGCAGCCCGGTGACCTGCCCGTGGAAGGCGATCAGCAGCCTGCTGGTGAGCGGCAGGCCGCCCGGTGCGTGCGCCTGCGGGCCTGCGGCGACGGGGAGTTCGGTGAGCGCGAGCGGGTTGCCGGCGGCCTCGGCGAGCAGCCGCTCGCGGGCGGCTGCGGGCAGGTCGGGGCCGGTCCGTCGGGCCAGCAGCCGGGTGGCGTCGGCCGCGGCCAGGGCGGTCACCTCCAGCTCGGGGAGGCCGAGCCGGCGCTCCGACGAGATGTCGGGGCCGGCTCCGACGGCGGCCCCGGCAGCGGCCCCGGCACCGGCTCCACCGCCGGTACGGGAGGCGAGCAGCAGGGCCACCCCCTCGGCCTGGAACCGTCGCGCGGCCAGCAGCAGCGCGTCCAGCGAGGCCCGGTCCAGCCACTGCACATCGTCCAGGACGCACAACAGTGGCTGATCGGAGGCCAGTTCGGCGAGCAGGGCGAGCGTGGCGAGCCCGACCAGCAACCGGTCGGTCGGCCGTTCGGCCTGCTGGCCGCCCGGCTGGTCGACGGCCCGCCCGGACGCTTCGGCCGCCCCGCCCGCCTCGCCCGCCCCGCCGTCGGCCAGCCCGAACGCTGCTTCCAGGGCCCGCCGTTGCGGCCCCGGCAGGGCGTCCAGCCGGTCGAGGCCGGGCGCGAGCAGCAGGCTCAGCCCGGCGTACGGCAGCTCGGCCTCGTACTCGACGCCCGCTGCCCGGATCACTCGGAACGTCTCCCCCGCCCGCGCGACGGCGTCGTCCAGCAGCGCGGTCTTGCCGATGCCGGCCTCGCCGCGGAGCAGCAGGACGCCGCTGCGGCCGGCCCGTGCCGCGTCCAACAGTCCGTCCACGACGGACTGTTCGTGTTCCCTCCCGTACAACATGCCCTCGACCCTACCCATCCGGCCCGTGCCACCCCAGCGCGGAACCACGGCGGGCGGGGACACGGCGCCCCCGGCACGGGCACCCCGGCACCCCGGTACGGACCACGGACCTACGTACCCCCATGCCTATACGTGACCGATTCGCCGCCGCGCGCCGCTCCCTACCTTGGTGAGCACCGGGAACGACCGGCCAACACCCCACCGGAACACAGGAGATGACGATGACCGAGATCACCACCGCCGCCCTCCAGCAGCTCGCCGAGCGCTACCTCGCGGTGTGGAACGAGACGGACCCGGCGGCCCGCCGCAAGCTGATCGACGAGGTGTGGGCGGAGGACGGCCGCTACACCGACCCGCTGGCCGCGGTCACCGGCCGGGACGCGATCGACGCGCTGATCGGCGCGGCCCAGGCGCAGTTCCCGGGGCTGGAGTTCACCCTCGGCCCGGTGGACGCGCACCACGACATCGCCCGCTTCACCTGGAACCTCGGTCCGGCCGGCGCGGAGCCGGTGGTGATCGGCTTCGACGTGCTGACGGCCACCCCGGACGGTCGGATCGGCGCGGTGTACGGCTTCCTCGACCGCGTGCCGGGCGCCTGAGCCACCGCTCCCCGCTTGCGCAAGGGGCGGGCCCCTTCCCCCTCGGCCCGCCCCTCGCCGGCCCGCTGCCCCAAGCCCACCGCCCTCCCGAACCGGCCTCCGGCCCGCCGCCCCACCGACCCCTTGAGGAGAGCCCGAGATGAGCACCGCCCTGGACGCCCGGCGGCCCGCCATGGCCCCGCCCGCCGCAGCCCCGACCACCGCAGCCCCGCCGGACCCGCCCACCGCAGCCCCGAACACGCCAGCCACGCCGGCCACGCCGGCCACGCCCCCCAGGGGCCTGCTGCCGGTCGTCCTGACCGCCACCTTCATGACCGCCCTCGACGTCTTCGTCGTCAACGTCGCCCTCCCCTCGCTCCAGGCCGACCTGGGCGCCGGCCCGGCCGCCGTCCAGTGGGTGATGGCCGGCTTCAGCCTGGCCCTCGCAGCCGGCCTGGTCACCGCGGGGCGGCTCGGCGACCGCTACGGCCGCCGCCGGGTGTTCGGCCTCGGCCTGGCCCTCTTCACCCTGGCCTCCGCGGGCTGCGGCTTCGCCCCCACCGCCGCCGCGCTGGTCGGTGCCCGGGTGGTGCAGGGCCTGTCGGCGGCGTTGATGGGACCGCAGGTGCTGGCGATCCTGCGGACCGCGTTCAGCGGGGCGGCGCAGGCACGGGCCTTCGCCCGGTACGGGCTGACGATGGGCGTCGGCGCGGTGTTCGGGCAGCTGATCGGCGGGCTGCTGATCCGGGCTGACCTCTTCGGCCTGGGCTGGCGCAGCTGCTTCCTGATCAACCTGCCGATCGGCCTGGTCGCCCTGGCGATGGTCCGCCGCTCCCTGCCGGAGTCCCGCGCCCCGCAGCGGCCCGGGCTGGACCCGGTCGGCGTGCTGCTGGTCTCCACCGCGATGACCGCCCTGGTGCTCCCGCTCATCCAGGGACCCCAGCTGGGCTGGCCGCTGTGGACGGTGCTCTGCCTCGGTGCCTCGCTCGTCCTGCTGGCCGCGTTCGCCGTGCACCAGCACCGCGCCACCCCGCGCGACACCGCCACCGCTGCCAACTCCGCCACCGCCGGCACCGGCAACACCACCCCGCTGGTCGACACCCGCCTCTTCCACAGCCGCGCCTTCAGCGCCGGTGTGCTCGCCCAACTCGCCTTCTGGCTCGGCCAGGGCTCCTTCTTCCTGGTGCTCGCCCTGCACCTGCAGTTCGGCCGCGGCCTGGACGCGCTCGGCGCCGGGCTGGTCTTCACCGCGATCGGCCTCGGCTACCTGATCACCTCCAACACCACCCACCGGGTCACCGCCCGTCTCGGCGGCCGCCGCACGATCACCGTCGGCGGGCTGCTGATGACCGCCGGGCTGGGCCTGCTCGCCCTCGCCGTGTTCGACGTCGCGGACGGCAGCGTCTGGTGGCTGGCCCCCGGCCTGTTCGTGGACGGCCTCGGCATGGGTCTGGTGATCGCCCCGGTCACCGCCGTCGTCCTGGAGGGCGTCGAGCCGCGGCTGGCCGGCTCCGCCGCCGGGGTGGTGTCCACCGTGCAGCAGGTCGGCGGGGCGCTCGGGATCGCGCTGATCGGCCTCGTCTACTACGGCGCCGGCGACCCGACCGCTGCCTTCGGCCGCAGCGTGCTGGTGCTGGCGGTGCTGGAGCTGGTGCTCGTGGGCCTGGTCCGACTGCTGCCCCGCCGGACCTGAAGCCCGGCACGCCCGGAAGCCCGGCGGGCCGCTCCGCAGAAACCGAACCACCCCGCAGGAACCGCCCCGCGGACAGACCCTGCAGGACCCGCCCGGCACCTGCCGCCCCGCGGACCGACCCTGCAGGACCCGCCCCGCGGACCGACCCCGCAGGACCCGCCCGGCACCCGGCACCCCGGGGGCCGGGCGGGCACGAACGGGCGCGACCCTCGTGAACACCCCCGAACCACCCGGCGGGTGGGCCTCAGGCCCACCCGCCCGTTCCATTCCCTCCCCCCGATCGGGTTGGATGGTCGGATGAGCGAGGAGAAGAGCGCCGTCCCGGCGTGGGAGCAGCGGTTCAGGGCGGCCCGGGTGTCACTGCCCGACTGGGCCGAGGACGCCCCCGACCGGGCGCTGTACGTGTCCAACGCGACCGGCACCTACGAGGTCTACGCCTGGGACCGCGCCACCGGCGCCCACCGCCGGGTCACCGACCGCCCGAACGGCACCACCGACGCCGAGCTGTCCCCCGACGGCGACTGGGTCTGGTGGTTCGACGACCACGACGGCGACGAGTTCGGCGTCTGGCGCCGCCAGCCGTTCGCGGGCGGCCCGGACGAGGAGGCCGTGCCCGGCCTCGCCCCCTCCTACTCGGCCGGCCTGGCCCTCGGCCGCAACGGCACCGTGGTCGTCGGCCGCTCCACCGACGAGGACGGCACCACCCTGCACCTGCGCCTCCCCGGTGCCTCCGAGCCGGTCGAGATCTACCGGCACGCGGAGTACGGCGGCGTCGGCGACCTCAGCCACGACGGCACCCTGCTGGCCGTCGACCACACCGAGCACGGCGACGCGATGCACTCCGCGATCCGGGTCGTGCGCATCAGCGGCACCGGCACCGTCGAGACCGTCGCCGAACTGGACGAGGTGACCGGCCGGGACGAGCCGCGCGGCGTGGCCTGCCTCGGCTTCGCCCCGGTCGAGGGCGACACCCGTCTGCTGGTCGCGCACCAGCGCACCGGCCGCTGGGAGCCGATGATCTGGGACGTGGCCACCGGTGCCGAGACCGCGCTGCCGCTGCGCGACGAGCAGGGCCGTGAACTGCCCGGCGACGTCTCCGCGCAGTGGCGCCCCGGCGCCGGCGAGCTGCTGGTCGAGCACGAGTACGAGGCGCGCAGCGAGCTGTTCTCGTACGCGCTCGCCGACGGCCGGCTCACCCGCCTCGACACCCCGCGCGGCACCGTCGGCGGCGCCACCGCCCGTCCGGACGGCACCGTCGAGTACCTGTGGTCCTCCGCCGCCGAGCCGTCGGCGGTCCGTTCCACCGCGGGGACGGTCGTGCTGCGGGCGCCCGGCGCGGTGCCGCCCGGGTCGGTCCCGGTCGAGGACGTCTGGGTGGACGGGCCCGGCGGCCGGGTGCACGCCCTCGTGCAGCGGCCGGCCGGGAGCAGCCCCGAGGACGGCCCCCTCCCGACCGTGTTCGAGGTCCACGGCGGCCCGACCCACCACGACAGCGACTCCTTCGCCGCCGGCCCGGCCGCCTGGCTGGACCACGGCTTCGCGGTGGTCCGGGTCAACTACCGCGGCTCGACCGGCTACGGCCAGGCCTGGACCGACGCCCTGCACGAGCGGGTCGGCCTGATCGAGCTGGAGGACATCGCGGCGGTCCGGGAGTGGGCGGTCGACAGCGGCCTCGCCGATCCGCGCCGGCTGGTGCTCACCGGCGGCAGCTGGGGCGGCTACCTGACCCTGCTCGGCCTCGGTGTCCAGCCCGACGTCTGGGCGCTCGGCGTCGCCGCCGTGCCGGTCGCGGACTACCACACCGCGTACGCCGACGAGATGGAGGCGCTCAAGTCGCTGGACCGCACGCTCTTCGGCGGCACGCCGGAGGAGGTCCCGGACCGCTTCACCGCCTCCTCGCCGCTGACCTACGTCGAGCAGGTGCGGGTGCCGGTGTACATCAGCGCCGGGGTCAACGACCCGCGCTGCCCGATCCGGCAGATCGACAACTACGTCGAGCGGCTGGAGCAGCTCGGCAAGCCGCACGAGGTGTACCGGTACGACGCCGGACACGGGTCGCTGGTCGTGGAGGAGCGGATCAAGCAGCTGCGGCTGGAGATCGACTTCGTCCGACGGCACCTGGCCCCGGCCGGGCGCGACGGGGACGGGGAGTCGGCGTGAGACGTGTGCTGATGCTCGCGGGGGCGGTGCTGGCCGGGGCCCTGGTGCTCACCGGCTGCTCCGGTTCGCGCAGCGACAGTGCGGCCTGCCCGCCCCCGGCCGTGCCGGGCGCACCCACCACCGCGCCCGCGGTCCCGGCGGCACCACCGGCCGCACCACCCGCCACGCCGCTCGCCACGGCGACCCGGGCGAGCGCGGTCGGAGCGGGCACCTCGACCTCCGTGGTACCGGCGGCGTACACGGCGTACCCGGCGTACGAGCCGTACGGGCTGTACGACGCCGGGGCCGCCCGCACCTCGCACGAGCCGGCCGACGGGGAGGGCCCGGTCCAGCTGGCCAAGGGCTCGAAGGGCAAGAGCGGTTCCAAGGGCTCATCGGGCTCATCGGGGTCGTCCGGCTCGTCCGGCTCGTCAGGGTCGTCCGGCTCCAAGGGCTCGAAGACCGGGCGCACCGTGCACCACCACATCGACCACTACGACTCGGACGACAACACCGGCAGCAACCACAGCCGCTGCTTCGGCAACCCGACGCCCGTGCCGACCGCCTCGACCGCCTCGACCCAACCGCTGATACCGACGCCGGCCCCGACGGCACCGGCGCTGCCGACCCTGCCGCCGGTCAAGCCGACGGTGGCGCCGCCGCTGCCGACCAAGCGCTGAGGCCGGGGGGCCGGCCGGGAGGTCATCCCCCGGCCGGCCCGCAGCCGTCAGCCGTCAGCCGCTACTCCAGGACCGGGTCCAGCCCCAGGGCCCGGTCCTGTTCCGCCTCCGCCTCACGGCGCATCAGGCGGTACCACATGAAGACGACGAAGCCGCCGAAGACGAACCACTCCAGCGTGTAGCCCAGGTTCTGGAACGCGCGCAGGGTGAGACCGTCCCCGCCCTGCGGCTGCACGGTCGGTACGGGGGTCAGCCCGGCGGGCGCCTCGTCGGCGGCCACCCAGCCGTCGTACCAGCCGTCGTACTCCAGCACGTTCAGCAGCGAGGCCCGGTTGATCATGCCGAGCTGCCCGGCCGGCAGGCCGCCGGCCACCGCACCGTTGCTGCCCACGGCCTCGTTGGCCTGCAGCCGCCCGGACACCGTCACCGATCCGTCCGGCGGCGGCCCGACGGCGCTCGCCCCGGCGGTCGCCCCGGCGGCCCCCGTGCCCGGCGCCCCGGGCGCCCACCCGCGCACCACGGCCACGGCGTGCCCGTCGGCGGTGCGCAGCGGGGTGAGCACGTAGTAGCCCTGCTTGCCGTCCACCACCCGATTGGGGACGA
Source organism: Kitasatospora sp. NPDC096140 (assembly GCF_040303045.1). Taxonomy (NCBI): domain Bacteria; kingdom Bacillati; phylum Actinomycetota; class Actinomycetes; order Kitasatosporales; family Streptomycetaceae; genus Kitasatospora; species Kitasatospora sp. NPDC096140. Next base: position 191,790 of record NZ_JBEOUW010000003.1, on the reverse strand, counting down.
GGAGCTGGTGCTCGGTGTCGTAGCTGCCGGTGACGGTGACGGACTTGCCGACGGTCTCCGTGGTCACCTGCGGCGTCACCTGGTTGAGCAGGGCGTCGATCGGCCTGGCGTCACCCGATGCGGCGAGCGCCTGCTTGGTCTCGTTGTGCGTGGACACCCGGTCCTCGAACCGACCGAGCTGCCAGGAGCCCAGCCACACGCACACCGCCACGGCCGCCACGGCCAGAGCAGTGCCGCCCAGCCAGCGCGGAGTCAGGAGGAACCGGTACACACCCCCCACGGTAACCACTCCTCACACCCGTCCGGCCCCCGGGCCCGGCCCTGGCCCCGTCGGCCCACCCCGTCGGCCCGCCCCTTCGCCCTGCCCCGGACACGCCGGCCCGGCGGGGGCGAGGGCCCGTCACCCCGCCGAAGGCGAACCCGACGGCTGCGGCACCGCACCCGGCACCGCCTGCACACCGCCCCGGTACAGCGTCCCGCTGCAGGCCAGCGGCAGCGTCGCCGTGGCGGCGGTGGGGCTGCCCGGGGCGGGGGTGTGGGCGATGGTGGCGGTGGGGGCCGGACCGGTGGGGTCGGTGGTCGGGGTGGCGGTGGGGCTGGGGGCCGAGGTGGGGCCCGCCGAGGGGGACGAGGTGGCCTGCGGGTTGGAGCTGGGGGCGGCGGAGGCGCCGGAGGCCGGCCCGCCCGAGGCCGCGGGGACCTGCGTGGTCAGGGACACCCGGTTGGCGCCGGTCGGGGCGCTGGTGGCGCCGCCCGCCACGGTGCAGCTCGGGTCGGGGATCCAGGCGAACGGCAGCCGGTAGCCGCCCTGCGGGGCGAGCACCGGCGGTTCGGCGTCCATGGCGGTCAGGCCGCCGGCCGGATCGCCCGGGGAGTGGTCGGCGGTGCGGATGCGGTTGCGGTCGCCGCCGCTGACGCCGGTGACGGCGACCGCACCGGGCCCGCCGAGGCGGCAGCTGTGCCCGGAGACGTTGTAGACGGTGAACGAGCCGAAGATCCGTCCCGCCGCGTCGGCCGAACCGACCTGCGCGGCGCCGTCGCCGAGGTCGGTGCGGGTGCAGAGCGGGATGATGCCGCCGTCGCCGGCCCCGGAGGTCCCGGTGGGCGAGACGGTGCCGTCGGTGCGCGTGGCCCCGGTGCCGGGGGTGCGGGAGGCGCCGGCCGTGCCGGCGGCGGGCGAGGCGTCCCCGGTGCCGCTCGGGCCGGTACGCGGAGCGGTGCCGGTGCCGGTGGCGCCGATGACGGCGCCGCTGGGGGCGGTGGCGGCCGGGCTCTTGGCGTCGGCCGAGCCGGGGCCGCCGGAGAGTCCGAGGTGCTCTCCCTCGTGCAGGACGGGCAGGGCGATCGCGACGGCGAACGCGAGGGCGGCTGCGCCGGTCCAGGCTCCGCGCCGGGCGGTCCGCCGGCGGGGTACGGCCCGCCGGATCCGGGGCAGTCCGGCGGCCGAGGGTTGGATCCCGGCGACGGCGTGGTGCAGCAGTTCCCGCACCGCCCGCTCGTCGGGCGACAGCTCGACCGGTCCCGAGAGCTCCGCGGCCCCTCCCGAGAGCCCTGCGGCCCGTCCCGAGGCCCCCGGGGCCCGTCCTGAGAGCTCCGCGACCGCCGAGGTCACCGACGCCGCCGGGGCGGCCTGGGCGGCCGGGAAGGCCTCCGGCGTGCCCGGGCCCTCGGACGGTACGCCGTCCGCCCCCCGTCGCCCGCCGCCCGCCGCCGCCTCAGCCATGACCGGCCTCCATCTGCGCGCGCAGGGCGGCGAGTCCGCGCGATCCGTAGGCCTTCACCGAGCCGAGCGAGATGCCCAGGGTGTCGGCGACCTGCGCCTCCGTCATGTCCACGAAGTAACGCAGCACCAGAACCTCCCGCTGACGGCGTTGCAGACCACGCAGCGCGGCCTTCAACTGGTCGCGCTCCAGGGCATCGTAGGCACCTTCTTCTGCACTGGCCATGTCAGGCATGGGCTTCTGCAGCAGTCTCAGACCGAGGATCCGGCGGCGCAGTGTGGAGCGGGACAGGTTGACGACCGTCTGCCGCAGGTAGGCCAGGGTCTTCTCGGGCTCGCGAACCCGGCGCCGGGCGGCGTGCACCCGGATGAACGCCTCCTGGACGACGTCCTCGCAGGTCGAGAGGTCGTCCAGGAGCAGCGCGGCGAGCCGCAGCAGCGAGCGGTAGTGCGCCTGGTAGGTCTCGGTGAGCAGGTCCTCGCTGGTACCCGCGTCGGTACCGGCGCCGGAGTCCGCCGCACCGGGTGCGGCCGCCGTCATCTGGTCGTCTTCCGGCCTACTCGCAGGCCACGGGGCGCGCGAGGGGAACGACACCGCGGCCCTCGCCGGGATGCCCGCCCTTGCCCCCACCATCACGTTCGCCACGCCCGTTGGACACTCGATCCCCTGTCATGGTTGCCCAGCCCGGGGACCATTCTTCCGCATGGGCGGAAGAGGCCTCCAGGGGATTCCCTCGGGATTCCGGACAGATTGTGTCGAGGAGCGGACACAGGTATGGACACAGGTGCGTCCATAAGCGGGCAGATCGGAAGCGGCGTCAGGGTTCGACGTCCTGCTCCACCGTCAGTTCACCCGCCACCAACTCGGCGATCTGGACCAGGTTGAGCGCCGCCCCCTTGCGCAGGTTGTCCCCGCAGAGGAACAGGTCCAGCGCGTCCGGCTCGTCCAGGGCGCGGCGCACCCGCCCGACCCAGACCGGGTCGGTCCCGACCACGTCGTTCGGCGTCGGGAACTCGCCCGCGGCCGGGTCGTCGTAGAGGACCACGCCGGGCGCGTCCCGCAGGATCTCCTGCGCGTGCTCCTGGGTGACTTCCCGTTCGAACCGCGCGTGCACGGCCAGCGCGTGGGTGCGGACGACCGGGATGTGGACGCAGGTCGCGGAGACCTTCAGGGCGGGCAGGCCGAGGATCTTGCGGGACTCGTCGCGGATGCCCAGCTCCTCGGCGGCCCAGCCGCCCTCGCGCAGTCCGCCGGTCCAGGGCACGGCGTTGAGCGCGAGCGGGGCGGCGAACGGCCCGTGGTCGGCGATCACCGCGCGCAGGTCGCCGGTCTGCCGGCCGACGTCCGTGCCCGCCACCAGCGCGGTCTGCTCGCGCAGGGCCGCCTCCCCGGCGCGGCCCTCGCCGTCGGCGGCCTGGTAGGAGGCGACCACGAGCTGTGCCAGCCCGTACTCGGCGTGCAGTGCGCCGACCGCCGCGATCATCGCCAGGGTGGTGCTGGCCGGGCTGGCGACGATGCCGCGCGGGCGGATCCGCAGGGCGGCCGCGTTGACCTCGGGGACGACCAGCGGCACGTCCTCGGCGGTGCGGAAGGCGGCGGAGTCGTCGACCACCACGATGCCCTTGGCCGCCGCGATCGGCGCCCACTGGGCGGAGACCGCGTCCGGGACGGCGAACACGGCGACGTCGATCCCGCTGAAGGCCTCCTCGGTCAGCGGGACGACCTCGACGGCCTCGCCGCGCACGACCGGCTTGCGGCCGGCCGAGCGCGGGGAGGCGACGAGTCGGACCTCGCCCCAGACGTCCTGACGGAGCGAGAGCAGGCCGAGCAGCACCTCGCCGACCGCGCCGGTGGCGCCGACGACGGCGAGGTTCGGCCGCCGGGTCATCGCCCGGTGCTCCCGCTCCGCTCCCGGGTCATCGCCCGGTGCCGCCGTAGACGACGGCCTCGTCCGTCTCGCTGTCCAGGCCGAAGGCGCTGTGCACGGCGCGGACGGCCTCCGGCACGTCATCGGCGCGGGTGACCACCGAGATGCGGATCTCCGAGGTGGAGATCAGCTCGATGTTGACGCCCGCGGCGGACAGCGCCTCGAAGAAGGTCGCGGTGACGCCCGGGTTGGAGCGCATGCCGGCGCCGACGAGCGAGATCTTGCCGATCGCGTCGTCGTAGCGCAGCGACTCGTAGCCGATGCCCTCCTTGACCCGGCCGAGCGCGTCGATGGCCTTCTGGCCCTCGGTCTTGGGCAGGGTGAAGGAGATGTCGGTCAGGCCGGTCGACGCGGCGGAGACGTTCTGCACCACCATGTCGATGTTGACCTCGGCGTCGGCGATGGCGCGGAAGATCCGGGCGGCCTCGCCCGGCTTGTCGGGCACGCCGACGACGGTGACCTTGGCCTCGGAGGTGTCGTGGGCGACTCCGGAGATGATGGCCTGCTCCATCTCGCCCCCTTCGGGCTTGTTCGGGTTGTCGTTGCTGACGATCGTCCCGGGAAGACCCGAGAAGGACGAGCGTACGTGAATCGGGATGTTGTAGCGCCGGGCGTACTCCACACAGCGGTCGAGCAGCACCTTGGAGCCGGAGGACGCCAGCTCCAGCATGTCCTCGTAGGCGATCCAGTCGATCTTGCGGGCCTTCTTCACCACGCGCGGGTCGGCGGTGAACACGCCGTCCACGTCGGTGTAGATCTCGCAGACCTCGGCCTTGAGGGCGGCGGCGAGGGCGACGGCGGTCGTGTCCGAGCCGCCCCGGCCCAGCGTGGTGATGTCCTTGCTGGACTGGGACACGCCCTGGAAGCCGGCCACGATCGCGATGTTGCCCTGGTCCAGGGCGGTGCGGATGCGGCCCGGCGTCACGTCGATGATGCGCGCCTTGTTGTGGACGGAGTCGGTGATGACGCCGGCCTGACTGCCCGTGAAGGACTGGGCCTCGTGACCCAGGGATTTGATCGCCATGGCCAGCAGCGCCATGGAGATGCGCTCCCCGGCGGTCAGCAGCATGTCGAACTCGCGGCCGGCAGGGATCGGTGACACCTGCTCCGCGAGTTCGATGAGCTCGTCCGTCGTGTCGCCCATCGCGGACACCACGACGACGACCTCATGGCCGGCCTTCTTGGCGTCAACGATTCGACGGGCCACGCGCTTGATGCCCTCGGCATCCGCAACGGATGAGCCGCCGTACTTCTGCACGACAAGGCCCACGTGCGCTCCTCGACTCGTGTCGTCTTCCGGGGGCTCCGGGCCCCCGCACCCCCCGGGGGAGGGGGGTGTGCGGTCGGCGCCAGTCTACCGAGCAGGGGTGCTCCGACCGGCGCTTTCCATATGATGAGACACCTGTTTCAGCAGGTGATCGGCGGGGTGGGTGGCCGGACAGGCAGGTCTGCGGGCGATTCGGTACGGGCCCGGAGAAACGGCGGATCCGCGGACGGCGATCCGGCCGGATTTCCTTTCCGGGCGGATCGCTGAGGCATTCGTCACAGTCGACGCCGCACGCCCCGGCCGGGCCCTTCCGTCCGCTCGGCTCGCGGCCGCACCGGTTCAGCGCCTCACCGGTTCAGCGCTGGAGCCCCAGCTCGGCCGCCATCAGGTCGCCCGCCTGCTGCTCCAGCTGCTCGTCGGTGAGCCCGTCGTCGTCGGTGTCCGCGCCGTCGAGCGCGGCGCCCATCGGGCTGTCCAGCCGGACGTGCGCGATCAACGACTGCAACGCCCGCAACACCGCGGTGCAGGTCGTGCCCCAGTTGGAGAGGTACGAGAACTGCCACCACCACAGCGCCTCGCTGACCCGGCCCTCGCGGTAGTGCGTCAGCCCGTGCTGGAGCTCGCTGACCACACCGGCCAGGTCGTCCGAGATCCGGAAGGCGTTGGGCTTCTCCGGCGGGCCGTACGGGTCGAAGACCTCGTGGTAGACGTCGATCGGCGCGAGCAGCTCGGCCAGCCGCTCGCGCAGCTGCTCGCCGTCCGGCTCCGGACCGGCGTCGGGCTCGAAGCGGTCCTCCGGGACGACGTCCTCGATGGCGCCCAGCCGGCCGCCGGCCAGCAGCAGCTGCGAGACCTCCAGGAGCAGCAGCGAGACCGCGCTGCCCGGCTCGTCGCCCTTGGCGACCTCGGTGACGGCGAGCACGAAGCTCTCCACCGAGTCGGCGATCTGCACGGCGAAGTCGTCCGGCTCCGAGCCGTGGGCGTGGGTGTGCTGCTGGTTGATCGTCCGGTCAGACATCGAGCAGTCGTCTCCCTTCGAAGGCGCGGCCGAGGGTGACCTCGTCCGCGTACTCCAGATCCCCGCCGACGGGCAGGCCGCTCGCCAGACGGGTCACCTTCAGGCCCATCGGCTTGCAGAGCCGGGCCAGGTAGGTGGCGGTCGCCTCCCCCTCCAGGTTGGGGTCGGTGGCCAGGATCAGCTCGGTGACCGTGCCGTCCGCGAGGCGCGACAGCAGCTCGCGGATGCGCAGGTCGTCCGGGCCGACGCCCTCGATGGGGCTGATCGCGCCGCCCAGCACGTGGTAGCGGCCGCGGAACTCACGGGTGCGCTCGATGGCGACGACGTCCTTGGGCTCCTCGACCACGCAGATGACGGCGAGGTCGCGGCGGGGGTCCAGACAGACCCGGCACTGCTCGGCCTCCGCGACGTTGCCGCAGACCGCGCAGAAGCGGACCTTGTCCTTGACCTCCAGCAGCGCGTGCGCGAGTCGGCGCACGTCCGTCGGGTCGGCCTGCAGCACGTGGAAGGCGATCCGCTGGGCGCTCTTGGGCCCGACGCCGGGCAGCCTGCCCAGTTCGTCGATCAGGTCCTGAACCACGCCCTCGTACAACGTCGCGCCTTCCTTCGGATGGTCGGTGGTGCTCCGGTGCCATCATCCAACGAATCGGGCGTCGGACACAGCGCCCGACGCCCGACTCCCACATAAATCACATGGGTCTGTCGTCTGAACTTCAGACCCTTCCGGCCCGGTCACTCAGAGCAGCGGGGCCGGAACGGCAGGCTCGGAGCGGTGAGCCCGGAGCGGTGAGCCCGGAGTCCGCGGGCTCGGAGTCCGCGGGCTCGGAGCAGTGGGCTCGGAGCAATGGGCTCAGAACGGCAGACCGGGGATGCCGCCGCCGAGGCCCTGGGTCAGCGGGCCCATGCGCTCGGCCTGCATCTTCTGCGCCGTCTGGTTCGCGTCCCGGACCGCAGCCAGGATCAGGTCGGCCAGGGTCTCGGTGTCCTCCGGGTCGACCGCGGCCGGGGCGATGGTCAGCGCCACCAGCTCACCGGCGCCGGTCACCGTCGCCTCGACCAGGCCGCCGCCCGCCGAACCGTTCACCTTCGCCTCGGCCAGCTCCTGCTGGGCCTTCGCGAGATCCTGCTGCATCTTCTGCGCCTGCTTCAGCAGCTGCTGCATGTTGGGCTGGCCACCACCGGGGAACACGGCTCTCTCCTTGCTGTCACGGCTGTCTGCGGTGCGTCGTACGTCACCGCCGAGCCTACGTGCTGCGTCCTGCTCGGGTGCCTCGACGGCTCGGATGCCCCCGCGGCCCGGCTGCTTCGGCGACTCGGCCGTCTCGGCGGCCCGGCTGCTTCGGCGGCTCGGCCGTCTCGGCGGCCCGGGTGCCCGGCGGCTCAGCCGCCCCGGTGGTGGATCTCCTCCAGCACCGTCGCACCCAGCTCGCGGATGATCAGCTCCTGGCCGGAGAACGCCTCCTCGTTGAGGTCAGGGTCGTCCTCCTCCGGGATGTCGTCCTCCGGGGCCACCGACTGCACCGGGCGGATCGGCGGAGCCGCGGCGGGCGGCGGGGCCTGCACGGGAGCCGACTGCACGGGCGGAGCCTGCACCGGCGCGGGCGCCGCCACGGGCGCCGGAGCGGGCGCCGTCACGGCCGGCGCGGAGGCGGCGGGACGAGCCGGGGCTCCCCAGCCCCCACCGCCCTGGGCGCCCCCGGGAGCACCACCGCTCGGGGCGGCCCCGGCGCCGCCGGACGGGTCGACGATGCACTCGATCCGCCAGTCCACGCCGAGCGCGTCGGCCAGCGCGGCGCGCAGCACGTCATCGCTGTTGCTGCCGACGAAGCTGTCCCGGGCGCCGGCGTTGATGAACGACACCTGGAGCACACTGCCGTCGAACCCGGCCACCTGGCCGTTCTGGCTGAGCAGGATCCAGGTGAAGCGGCGGCGGTTCTTCACCGCCTCCAGGATCTGCGGCCACAGCTGCCGGACCTGCGCCGCGCCCTGCTGTGCGGAGGCCGACGGCTGCCCGCCGGGAACCGCCGCGGGGGCGGGGGCCGGCGCGGGCACCGGAGCAGCGGCCGGAGCCGGGACCGGCGCGGCCTGCGGCTGCGGCGCGGCGGGAGCCACCGGCGCGGCGGGGGCCTGGACGGGGGCGCCGCCACCGGCGGGCGGGAAGCTGCGCGGGATCGGCCACGCCCCGGGCGCGGGCCCGGCGGGCGCGGCGGGCGCGGCCGCGGGCGGCGGAGCCTGCACCGGCGCCACGGGCGCGGCCTGCACGGGAGCCGCCACCGGCGCCTCCATCGCGGGCGCCGCAGCGGGCGCGGCAGCGGGTACGGCCACCGGCACGCCCGCCGGCACGCCCGGCGGAGCCGCCACGGGTACCGATCCCGGCACCGCCATCGGCGCGGCGAACCCGCCCGCCGTCGCGCGCCGCTCCAGCTTGTCCAGGCGCGCCTGCAGCGACAGCTCGTCGCTGTACGCGCCGGGCAGCATCACCCGGGCGCAGATCAGCTCCAGCTGCAGCCTCGGCGCCGCGTTGCCGCGCATCTCGGTGAGCCCGGTGTTGACGATGTCCGCGGCCCGGCTCAGCTCGGCCGCGCCGAACGCGTCGGCCTGTGCCTGCATCACCGCGACCCGGTCGGCCGGGGCGTCGATCAGCCCCTTCTCCCCGGCGTCCGGCACGGTGGCCAGGATCACCAGGTCGCGCAGCCGCTCCAGCAGGTCGGTGACGAAGCGGCGCGGGTCGTGTCCGCCCTCGACCACCCGGTCGATCACCTGGAACACCGTCGCCCCGTCGTGCGCGGCGAAGGCGTCCACCACCTCGTCCAGCAGCGCGGAGTCGGTGTACCCGAGCAGTGCGGTCGCCATCTGGTACGTCACGCCGCCCTCGGCGGCCCCGGCCAGCAGCTGGTCCATGACCGACATCGAGTCACGCACCGAGCCCGCCCCGGCCCGGACCACCAGCGGGAACACCGAGTCCTCGACCTGGATGCCCTCGCGGCCGCAGACCTCCGTGAGGTAGTCGCGCAGCGTGCCGGGCGGGACCAGCCGGAACGGGTAGTGGTGCGTCCGGGACCGGATCGTCCCGATGACCTTCTCCGGCTCCGTGGTCGCGAAGATGAACTTGAGGTGCTCCGGCGGCTCCTCGACCACCTTGAGCAGCGCGTTGAAGCCGGCCGAGGTCACCATGTGCGCCTCGTCCAGGATGAAGATCTTGTACCGGCTGTGCACCGGCGCGAAGAAGGCCCGCTCACGCAGCTCGCGCGCGTCGTCCACACCACCGTGCGAGGCGGCGTCGATCTCGATCACGTCGATCGAGCCGGGCCCGCCGGTCGCGAGGTCCCGGCAGGACTGGCACTCCCCGCAGGGCGTGGGCGTCGGCCCCTGCTCGCAGTTGAGACAGCGGGCCAGGATGCGCGCACTCGTCGTCTTGCCACAGCCTCGCGGCCCGCTGAACAGGTACGCGTGGTTGACCCTGTTGTTGCGCAGGGCCTGCTGGAGCGGAGCGGTCACGTGCTCCTGCCCGATGACCTCCGCGAAGGTCTCGGGGCGGTAGCGGCGGTACAGGGCTAGGGACACACCACCGACGATATCGGGACGGACCGACAAACGCGTCGCCCCGCACCCCACGACCCCCGCGCCCACGGGCCCGGGGAACGCAAAGACCCCTCGTGCACCCGCCAGAGCTCTCCTACCCTTGCTGCCTTCCGGCCCTGGGGGGGTTCAGAGAGATGACGCCACACGAGGGGCTGACCCCCACACTACCGGATTCCGGGCCCGACGATCCACAGGCCACCCCCACCCCCCGGCCTGCGGGATAGGTGGTCGCGACCACCCCGAAACATGTACTAAGCTCTCCCTCGGAGGATTCGCCTAGAGGCCTAGGGCGCACGCTTGGAAAGCGTGTTGGGGGCAACCCCTCACGAGTTCGAATCTCGTATCCTCCGCCGGCAGAAGGCCCGGACCGCGAAAGCGGCCGGGCCTTCGTCGTTTCCCCTTCCCCCGCAGCCGCCCGTCGACCATCTCGGCGGCCCACCGGGGCAACGGCGTGGTGCGCGACATGGAGCTTGTCCCCCAGAGTTGCCAAGCATCGCCCCGCTCCTGTGTGAGCGAGTGCGGGAAGGCCCCGGCCAGCATCTGCTGGCCGGGGCCCGTGGACTTGGCTCGTCAGGTGCTCTCGACAGGTCCGCTTCGGAGCATGCTCACTGATCCGATCAGTTGAGATCTCTCCAACTGGCCCAGCACATCGTCGAACGTGACCGGCTCCCGTCGCCGACTACCCGCAATCTCCATGACACAGCCGTAGACCACACGGTCGTCCAAGTCGATCAAGTCCATGACGAAGTCGTCGGCGGTCTTCTGCTCGATGCCCCATTCCGCCAAGTACTCGGACGGGAAATCCGTGCTGTTGTCGGTGACGATCACTTGCGCGCCGGCCCTGATCGCCGCCGCGAGGACGTGGCGGTCGTCCGGATCGGGGAGCTTGAGCCCGTCGATCAGAGGCTCGTAGCCGGTGACGATGCAGTCCCGCACAGCTGCGTTCATGCGGCGCCGCAGCTCCGCACGCTTCTCGTCGTCTCCGATGTCGTTGCGGCGGAGTGCAGCTTCCACCTCGTCGAGGATCTGCTCGGTCCACTTGGCTTGGACGATCCCGTGCCGAGCCAGACGGATGAGCAGATCCCGCACCGTGTTCGGGTAGAGCACGTTCGAGTCGTACAGAACGATGAAGGCCATGTCAGAGCAGCCCCAGCTCCTCGTCGAGGGCCGTGAGCGAGTCGGCTGCGTCCTTACGTTCGCGGTCGTCTCTCCGCTTGTACTCCATGACATCGTTGAACTTGATGCGCCGATGGCGCCCGACCCGGTCGAAGGGGATGTCTCCCTTCTCCAGGAGACCGATCAGGTAGGGCCTGGAAACGTTGAGCATGTCGGCGGCGACCTGGGTGGACACGATGGCATTGACTGGCATGATCTGCACGCCTTGCCCGTTCGCCAGGGCAGCGAGCATGGCGGCGAACATCTCGACCGTGGGGCGCGGCAGCACGAGAGGATCGTCGGAGCCGACCTCACCGACGATGGTGATGTCTGCGGTGGCGTCCGTGTTGTGCGCGAGGTAGTCACGGACCCTACGCAGCGCCCGTTCGGCGCTTTGCGCGTCGACGGTGCCCGGCGCGATCTTCCGGCCTTCTGTGGCGGTTGCCATAGTCGAACCTCCTAGCTTCCCAGCGTAGTCGCAGCATCCGAAGTATTCGAAATATTCGCAACATCTTCCCGGGTAACGATTCGGCGAACCGCTGGCTACTGTCGGTTCACTCGATCAGGGGAGCGATGGCTACCCCCGGGCCACGCCCCCTCTGGTCCGGCTGCAGCCGGACCAGAGGGGCGGACCGATGCCTGCGACAGGGCGGACGCTCCCCAAGGGCCGCCTGCACGCTTGGTCTCAGTTCTGGTCTCGTTCACCCCCGTCCAGCCGGGTTCAGCCACTGCCCAGTGGTTCACTCCGACGCGGGTCAGGACAGCCACGAACCCCGGCGGACACCATTGGAGGCACTTGGAAAGCGTGTTGGGGGCAACCCCTCACGAGTTCGAATCTCGTATCCTCCGCCTTCAACGAAGGCCCCGACCGGTTCGCCGGTCGGGGCCTTCGTCGTGTTCGAGGGATGCCGTCCGCCGGGGGCTCCGAGGCCGCCCGGCGATCCGGGACGGGAAACCGGTCGGGGTTTCCCGTCGTGTCGCGGGCGGCCGCAGCGGTGCGGGTCAGGCTGCCTCTCCGGCGGGGCGGACCAGGCGGCGGGCCGCCCAGACCGCTCCGCCGAGGGCGAATCCGTAGACGGAGACGAGCCCGTGGCCGTTGTCCTGGGCGATCCACATCGCGAGGCCGAGCGCCGGGACGCCGGCCGCCAGGGCGATCTCCTTGGGCAGGCGGGTGCGGGTGAGGAAGGCGAGGGCGAGGGTGGCGCCGAGGAAGTAGGTGGCGCCGGAGCTGCCGGCGAAGTTGCGGGGGTCGGTGCTGGGGCCGTCGCCGAGGCCGAGCAGGGTGTCGAGGCGCCCGGGCAGCAGGATGCCCGTGAGGAAGAAGGCGAGGGTGAGCGGGCCGCCCCAGTACCACTGGGCGAGTGCGGCGACGGCGGCGAGGGTGACGAGGTTCCACAGGCCGCCGAAGAGGCCGCCGTTCTGCATGAACACCGAGGTGAACTCGCGCCACCAGCCGGACCTGGCGGGGTCGGCGTCCAGCGCGTCCATGGCACCGGACCAGACCAGCTGGAGCAGCACGCCGCCGACGGCGACCGCGGTCAGGGCGATCGCCGCCCACGGGAGCGGCCGTCCGCGCAGGGTGTCGCGGCCGACCACGCCGAGCCCGCAGTTGACCATCATGACCATCAGCGCGGCCGTGGTCACGTTGAAGACGATCGCCCCCATGTCGGCCCCTCCCCCCGGTTACAGCGCTTTCCAACGCCGTTCGAAAACCTGATGGCGCAAAGCTAGCACAGTTTTCGAACGGTGTTGGAAAAGCGTTGTACGGTGGATCGCATGAAGCTCACCAAGGACCGCATCGTCGACGCGGGCATGGCCGTCTTCGCCGAGGTCGGCTACCAGAACCTGTCCATGCGCCAGGTCGCCGACCGCCTCGACGCCCACGCGGGCAGCCTCTACTACCACGTGCGCAGCAAGGACGAGCTGCTCGCCCTGATGGCCGACCGCGTCTGCCGCCGGGCCCACGACACCGGCACCGAAGCCCTCGCCGCCCTCCCGCCCGACGCCACCTGGCAGGACCGCATCGAGGCCCAGGCCACCGCGCTGCGCCTGAGCATCAAGCAGCACGCCGGCGGCGCGCAACTCCTCGCCGAGAGCCCGGGCATGCTCAGCACCGGCGCCCTGTCCCTGATGGAGCGCCTCCTGCGCACCCTCCTCGACGCCGGCCTGCCCGCCGGCCACTGCGGCATCGCCGCCGACATCCTGCTCAGCCACGTCACCGGCTTCGTCCTCCAGGAGCAGAACCAGCCCGCCACCCCGCCGACCGTCACCGCCGAGCTCTACGCCGAGTTGTGCGAGCAGTTCCCGCTGATCATGGGCCCGCTGATCCCGCGCCTGAGCCAGGACGAGAAGTTCGCGCAGAGCGTCCACCTGCTCTGCGCCGGCTTCGCGGCCGTCCTCGAATGACGGGAACCGGGATCACTTCGAGATCGTTTCAAACGATGTTCGAAAAGGTGGGGCACCATCGCGCCACCTGTCACCGGGGAGGGAAACCGTGTCGAAGGACGTGTACAAGGAGTTCTCGGACAGCGTCGACCGCGAGGTCGCGAAGCTCGTGGACCGCACCAACCGGGAGGCCGCACGGGCCGTCGACCGGGCACTGGGCAGGACGGGTGCCGCGCGGGCGTTCGACACCGCCCGCTGGCAGCGCCGGCTCGACGAACTGCTCGCCACCCACCGCGTCCCCGGCGCCGCGCTGGCCGTCCTCGCCGACGGTGAGATCCACGAGCTGGCCGGCGGCATCCTGCACACCGGCACCGGGGTCGAGACCACCACCGACTCCGTCTTCCAGATCGGCTCGGTCAGCAAGGGCTACACCGCCGCTCTGATCCTGGCCCTCGCCGACGCCGGCAAGCTCGACCTGGACCGGCCGGTCGTCACCGTCCTGCCGGAATTCGCGCTCGCCGACGCCGAGGCCGCCCGCACCATCACGCCGCGTCAACTGCTCAACCACACCAGCGGGATCGAGGGCGACTACGTCAACGACACGGGCCGCGGCGACGACTGCCTGGCCCGCTACGTCGACGGCACGCGCGACGTCGGCCTCACCAACCCGCCCGGCGCCACCATGTCCTACTCCAGCACCGCCTACAACGTCCTCGGCCGGATCGTGGAGGTGATCACCGGCCTGACCTGGGACGAGGCGCTCAGGGAGCTCATCTGCGAGCCGCTCGGGCTCCGGCACACCATGACGCTGCCCGAGGAGGTGCTGCGCTTCCGCGCCGCGATGGGGCACATGGGCGAGCCCGGCGAGGACCCGGTGCCCACCCCGCTGTGGAACATGCTGCCGCGCTCCGCCGGACCGTACGGCGGCATCAGCGCCACGGCGGCCGACGTGGTCCGCTTCGCCCGGATGTTCATCGACGGCGGAACCGCGCCCGACGGCATCCGGGTGCTCTCCGCCGCGGCGGTGGAGGCGATGCTCACGCGTGAGGTCGAGATGCCCGACCAGTGGTTCCTCGGCGCCCACTGGGGCCTCGGCTGGGGCCTGTTCGAGTGGGACGGCGCCCGCGGCTTCGGCCACGACGGCAGCACCTTCGGCCAGCTCGCCTACCTGCGGGCCATCCCCGAGAAGGGCCTCGCCATCGCCCTGCTCACCAACGGCGGAGGCGCCGCACCGAAGGTCCACGAGGCCCTCTGCCGCGAACTGAGCGCCGAACTCGCCGGAGTCGCGATGCCCGCGTTCGGGCCGGGCGACAACCCCCCGACCGTCGACACCGAGCCCTTCATCGGCCGCTACAAGCGCGAGGGCTTCCTCATGACGATCACCGCCCCTGCCGGCGGCGACAGCGGCGACGGCGGCGACGGCGTACTGAACCTGCGCTACGAAGGTGTCGAAGGCCTCGCCGGCACCTTCGACCCGCTCGTCTGGCACCTCACCCCCGTCTCCGACACCCCCGCCAAGACCGTCTTCGCCGGCCGCCGCAACGACAAGGACGCCTGGATCCCCGTCGTCTTCTACGCCCTCCCCGACGGCACCCGCTACGTCCACTTCGGCGTCCGCGCCACCGCCAGGACGGCCTGACCCCACACACCCTCCGCGATGATCGAAGGCCCGGACCGTCTCGCGTACGGTCCGGGCCTTCGCCGTCCCGCCCCACCCGTCGAGGAGCAGCCGGCCGCCGGGCGGCCTTGCACGCCCCTCCGGCCCACCACCCCGGACAACCGGAGCAGGCGCCGATGCGCCCGGTGCCGTCGACGACGTCAGCCGGACGGGCTCCACGTCGCCATCTGCTCCCGGAAGGTCGGGCAGCTGACGATGTCCGTCTCGCCGCACTGGAGGGCGTGGGTCAGGAGCTGGTGGGCGTGGTCGAGATCGACCATGCGCTGCTCGATCTCGGCGACCTTGGCGCGGATCATCGCCTGCCGGCGCGGCTGGTCCTGCTGGAACTCCCTGACCTCGGCCAGGCTCAGCCCGGCCTGCTGGAACTTGCGCAGCAGCACGATCCGCTCCGCAGCCTGCGGCGGATAACGCCGCTGCCCGCTCTCGCGCTCGGGCGCCGGCAGCAGGCCGTGGCGCTCCCAGAACCGGATGGCCGACGCCGGAACGTCGGTCATCTCGGCGAGCCGGCCGATCGTCATGCGCATGCTCCGCCGCTCCTCTCCCCTGTCGTCGTCCCGTCGTACCGGGCCGAGGCTTGACTTGAACCTTAGTTCAAGTCACAGAGTGGGCGACACGTGCAGCGGCGGCGAACCGGCCGCCGCCGACAGGGAATTGGAGATGCCGAGATGACCGACGCGCCCGAAGTGAAGAGCCTGGCCCACCAGCTCGTCGAAGCCGCCCGGCAGCTCTTCGTGGCCGGGGTGATGTCACACTCCGGGCACGCCAACCTGAGTGTCCGGCTCGACGCCGACCGCTTCCTGCTGACCCCGGGGTTCGTCCGCGACCTGGAGCCCCACCAGCTGGCGACCATCGGTCTCGACGGGCAGGTCCTGGAGGGAGAACTGCGCTCCGTCAGCGCCGAGATCATCACCATGCACAGCGCCGTCTACCGCGCCCGCCCGCACGTGGGCGCGATCATCCACACCCATTCGCCCTCCGCGACCGCCTTCGCGGTGGCCCACCGGCCGCTGCCGTGCCGCACCGAGCCGATGCTCCGCTTCGGACAGCCCGAGGAAGTACCGGTGGTGCCCTGGGGGCCGCGCGGGTCGGACGTGTCGGTCCGGGGCATCGCCGACGTCCTGGAGCGACGCCCGACGACGTCCGCGGTCCTCCTGGCCAACCACGGGCTGCTGGTGTTCGGCCCGGACGCGGCGGCCGCCGGCCACCTCGTGGTGGCGATCGAGGAGAGCGCCGAGGCCGAGATCGCCGCTGCCGCGATCGGCGGGGCCGTGGACTTCCCCGAGGGCGCCCTGGAGGCCGTCCGGGCCTCGATCGCACGGGTCTCGTCATGACCGACCACACCTTCGCCGAGCGTTCCGAAGCCCTGCGGGAGCGCTACCGCACAACGCTCGGAGCCGTCCCTCCTGCGGTGGAGGACCGTCTGCGGGTGGCCCAGGCCTTCGGGCGGCTCTCCACCGAGGAGGCGTTCACGGCCCTGCGCCACATCGTGCTGGCCGACAGCCCACTCGGCGGTCGAGTGCAACAGCTGGTCCACTTCGGACAGTTGCTGTCCCTCGGCCGGGCGGAACCGGCCCGGATCCACGCCCGGGGAGCACTCCACGCGGGCGCCGGAATCGCCGACCTCATCGGAGTCGCGGAGACCGCACTCATCACCTCGGGCACGCCGGCCTACGCGCTCGGCATCGAGATCATCGTCGAGCTCCTGCCGGACGACCACGGCCAGGACGGCTGACCACCGCACACGGGCGACGCAGGACGCGTGAACTCCCCGCCCGCAGGCCGGAGCTGGTGGCACGTCTGCCGATGAGCCAGTACGAACCTCGCATCCGCGTCCTCCCGAAGGCCCCGACCGGTTCGCCGATCGGGGCCCTCGTCATCGTCCGGCCCGGCTCTCCGTCCCGGCTCTCCCACCCGGCTCCGTCCCGGCTCTCCGGCCGCGTTGTCGGCCGCGTTGTCGGCCGCGGCCGGATCGGGGCTCAGCCCGGGCCCGGGGCACCACCTCGGCGGGGGCCGTGGGTGAAGGCGGCGCGGTAGGCGGTGGGGGTCAGGCCGGTGCGCCGGAACACGTGGTGACGCAGGGAGTCGGGGGTGGCGAGGCCGCTGAGCCGGGCGACCCGGTCCATCGGCAGGTCGGTCGTCTCCAGGAGTTCCTGGGCCCGGATCACGCGCTGGTGGAGGAGCCACTGCAGCGGGCTCAGGCCGGTCTCCTCGTGGAACCTGCGGGTCAGGGTGCGGACGCTGGTCGCCGCGTGGGCGGCGAGGTCGGTACGGGTGAGCGGTTCGTGCAGGCGGTCGAGCGCCCAGGCCCGGGTCACGGCCAGCGAGGTGCCCGTCTCGGGTGGCAGCGGGGTCGCGATGAACTGCGTCTGCCCGCCGGGCCGCACCGGCGCCGCCACCACCAGCCTGGCGACCGCGTTGGCCGTCGCGGCGCCGTAGTCGGTGCGCACCAGGTGCAGGCACAGGTCGATGCCGGCGGACAGCCCGGCGGAGGTCAGCACGTTGCCGTCCTCGACGTACAGCACGTCGGGCCGCAGCCGGACCGACGGGAAGCGCGCGGAGAACTCCTCGGACTTGGCCCAGTAGGTGGTGGCGCTCCGCCCGTCGAGCAGTCCGGCCCGGGCGAGGACGAATGCTCCGGTGCAGATGGAGGCGACGCGTTTGCCCGCGGCAGACGCACGGTGCAGGGCGGCGAGGACGCGCGGGTCGACGTCCTCACGGGCCCCGGTCCCGGTCACGATGACGGTGTCGGCGTCGTCGACGGCCTCCAGCCCGTGGGGGACGGTGACCTGCAGACTGCCGCTGGTGGCGACGAAGCCGGGACGTGCGGTGCAGACCCGGACCCGGTAGCCGGGGCGGCCGTCGACGACCGTCTCGCCGAGGACCAGCTCGGGGATGGACAGGTCGAAGGTGGTGGCAGGGGGGACAGCGATGACGGCGACGCGGTGCACGGCCCGAACCTCCGGATGTTTGGCATTCGGGCCACTACTTTACGAATCGCCCGCGGTGGAGGGTGGAGCAGCCGGGGCGGTCCGCCCCTTCTCGTGGACCATCGACCAGGGAGTACCAGCGTGTCCTTGAACGTCATCGTGGGAGCCGGAGCCACCGGAGCGGCCGCGGCGCAGCTGTTGGCGGACGCCGGTGAGCGGGTCCGGCTCGTCACCCGCCGGGGCGGCGGGCCGCTGCACGAGCGGATCGAACGGGTGGCCGCGGATGCCACCGACACCGGTCGGCTGGCCGAGCTGACCCGCGGGGCGGCGGTCCTGTTCAACTGCGCCATGCCGGCCTACGACCGCTGGCCGTCCGAATTCCCGCCGCTGGCCGCCTCGTTGCTGGCGGCTGCGGAACGCACCGGGTCGGACTACGTGATGCTCGGCAACACCTACGGCTACGGGCCGGTCGACGGACCCGTCACGGAAGAGCTGCCGATGGAGCCCAGCAGCGTCAAGGGCCGCGTCAGGGCGCACATGTGGCACGACGCACTCGCCGCGTACGAGGCCGGCCGGGTGCGGGTGACCGAGGTCCGGGCGAGCGACTACCTCGGTGCGGGTGCCTACTCGCCGTTCACCCTCATGGTGGGGGCGCAGGTGCTGAGCGGCGCCCCCGTCGCCTACCCGGGGGATCTCGACGCCCCGCACAGCTGGACCTACACCGGTGACGCCGCGCGCACGCTGATCGCGGCGGCCCGGAGCGAGGAGTCGTGGGGCCGGGCCTGGCACACGCCGTCCACCTCCCGGGCCCCGGTCCGTGAGCTGGCCGCGTCCCTGGCACTGGCGGCCGGTGCGCCCGCTCCCGAGCTGACCCACATGACCGGGGCCGCGCTGGAGGAGATCGGCCGGACGGATTCCGTCATGGCCGAGTTCCCGGAGATGCTGTACCTGTACGACCGCCCCAACCTCCTCGACGCAGCCAACACGTCGGCGGTCCTGAACCTGACTCCCACGCCGGTCCACGCGGTCCTGGACGAGATGGCCGCCGAGCACCGACGCACCGCCCGCTGAGGGCCGGAGCCCACCGTTCACCGGGTGTTGCGGACATGCTCAATGCGTGCCTAGCGTGAATGATCCCTTGATCCGTTCACCTGGAGAGGCACACTTTGATGTTGCGTCACGTCAGAACCGCCGCGCGGGCGTTACTCGCGGCCGGCCTGCTGGTCAGCGGGACCCTCGCGGGCGCGTCGCCGGCGGCGGCCGCCGCGGCGCCGACGGCCCTGCCCGCGTCCGACTACACCCTCACCGCGGACTACCACCGGTACGACGCGCTGAACTCGGCGCTCGTCTCGACGCTGGGGACCTCCGCCGTGCACACGGTGATGGAGAACGCGAACCACCAGCGGCAGGCGCTGCCCTCGTCCTTCTCCGTGGCCGGCCTGTCCACCGGCTTCCGGTTCGACGACGGCGACGACTCCGACTGCCAGAGCTTCCCGCAGGGCATCACGACGAGCCGGGACGCCGTGGGGACCGCGAACAGCGGCAACTACGACGGCCACCAGCTCGTGCTGGTGAGCTGGTACACCAAGGACGGCTGCAACGGCGCCCAGCAGCGCAGCCGGATCACCCTGGCCGACTGGGACGCCACCTACCCCAACACCTACCGGAAGATCCTCCTGGTGGAGCCGACCGGCACCGCCGCGGCGCCGGACTTCAAGGACATCCCGATCCACGCCGGCGGCGTCTCCTGGTACGGCGACTACCTCTACGTCGCCGACACCGGGCGCGGCATGCGCGTCTTCGACATGCGGAAGATCCTCAACACCGACTCCGGCGGCACCGCCGACCAGATCGGCCGGCAGTCCGGCACGGTCTACTACGCCCACAACTACGCCTACGTGCTGCCCCAGGTCGGCACGATCACCTCGCACACGCCCCCCGGCAAGGACCTGGTGTGGTCGTCGGTCTCCCTCGACCGGGTGAGCAAGTCGATCGTGATGACGGAGTACACCTGCCAGGCGGACTGCACCGACTACCCCAACCGCCCGCCGAGGGCGGTGCGGTTCCCGTTCGAGGCCGGGGCGACGACGTTCGCGGCGACGACGACCGCCGGTCAGGCCCTCCAACTGCCCTGGTACAAACTCAACGGCGTGGCGTCCCACAACGGCCGGTGGTGGTTCAACTCCTCGGGGCAGAAGAAGCTCTACTACTGGACCCCGACCGCGGGGCCCGCGACCTTCGCCTGGGTCAGCGGCGGCGAGAGCCTGTCCTACTGGGAGGACACCACCGACCCCGACCTGCTGTGGTCGCTGCAGGAGCCCGCGGGCGGACGCAACGTCTTCGCGGTCACCCAGGCCACCTACGGCGGCGGCTGAGCACCGGACCCGCACCCGGGCCGGGGCGCGGGGCCGGGCAACGGGGTCTTGGCGGCCAACTTCGCTTCCAAGGAGGGCGGTTCGCCGCGTTCACGGACGAGGAGTGCGCCGCCTCCGGGCGCCTGACGGCCAGTCTGATAGGTTGCCCGATACAAGGAGTTGATCATGTTTTCTTCCCGCGAGACCCATGTGATCGTCCTGCGCGAGCTGGACGACGCCCGCACCGCCCTGCATGAGGCGCTGGCCGCCGCCACCGCCGAGGAGCGTCCCGGTCTGGAGCGCGCCCTGTCGGTCCTCGACGGCATGGGCGGCACCGAGCAGCAGCTGAAGGCGAAGTGGGCCACCGGCCTGCTGGCGCAGGCCGGGATCGACCCGCGCGCCAAGGAGGTCGTCGCGATCCGCGAACTGCGCCGCGCGGTTCCCGGCCTCAGCCTCGCGGCCGCAGTCGACCTGGTCAAGCAGGTCAACGCGGCCGCCTGACGCACCACGTGAGCGCCGGGCCCGATCGAGCACCGATCGGGCCCGGCGCCTTTTGGATCTCCGGCGGGGGGTCGACCACCTCTCCAGCGCGCCCACGGGTGTCCGATTCCTTCAAGACCCGGTGGACCTGCGCCGCCTAGCGTGGCGGGCATGACCAGCACACCGGCACCACAGTTCGCCTTCATCGGGCTCGCCGTCTCCGACATGGCCGCGTCGATCGCCTTCTACCGGCGGCTCGGCATCGAGTTCCCCGCGGGCGTCGAGCACGAGCCGCACGTCGAGGCCGAGTTGCCCGGCGGGCTGCTTCTGGTACTCGACGCCGAGTCCACCATCCGCTCGTTCCACCCGGCCTGGCAGCCACCGACCGGCGGCTGGCGCACGGCGCTGGCGTTCCGCTGCGGGAGCCCCGCCCACGTGGACGCGCTGTACGAGGAGTTGACCGCCGCCGGGTACCACGGGGAGCTCAAGCCGTGGGACGCCTTCTGGGGCCAGCGGTACGCCGTGGTGCACGACCCGGACGGCAACGGGGTGGACCTGCTCGCGCCGCTGGCATGAGCGGGCCCTGGGAACCCACCTGAGTGGGCCCTAGGGACCCAGCAGGGACGTCACCGGCACGCCCGCCAACTCCCGTACGTCACGGGAAAGGTGGGCCTGGTCCGCGTAGCCCGTCCGGGCCGCCGTGTCGGCCAGCGGGACGCCGCGGCGGGCCAGCGCGAGGGCGCGTTGCAGACGCAGGATGCGGGCGAGCGTCTTGGGACCGTAGCCGAAGGCGGCCAGCGAGCGTCGGTGCAGCTGCCGCGCGCCGAGGCCGACCGCCTCGGCCGTCGCCGCGATGGTCCGCCCGGCCGAGAGCGCAGCGACCACGGCCCTGACCTGCGGGTCCTCGGGCGGTGCCGCGGCTGCCAGGCGCACGGCCAGGGACTCCAGCGCGACGGCCGGGTCGGGTGCCGCGTCGATCCGTTCGGTGAGCCGCCGGACCTCGGCACCGGGCCACAGGTCGGCCAGGTCGACCCTGCGGTTCCGCAGCTCGTGCGCGGGGACGCCGAGCAGCGCGGGTGCTGCGCCGGGGCGGAAGCGCACGCCCGCCCACGGGCCGCGCAGCCCGGGGCCGGGGCGGAAGGCCGTGGTGTCCGGGCCGGCGACGAGCAGCCGGCCCTCCGTCCACAGCAGGTCCATGCAGCCGTCGGGCAGCACGAGCCCGGCGGCGCCGGCACCCCTACGCCCGACCAGGGCCTGCTTCGTCCAGACGACCGCGCCGGGCAGCCGGGACGTGCGCTCTGCGTACTCGGGGGCCATGGGGCGAAGGCTACGCCTCCGCGCCAGGGAGCGCCCCGGACGGCCGACGGACCCCACGCCGACGGACCCCACGCCGACGGACCGCACACCGACGGCCCCGGCCGCACGAGGCAGCCGAGGCCGTCGAGGCCATCAGAGCGGACAGGGAGCCGGAGGCTCAGCCGACCGCTTCGGCCGCCTCGGCCTCGGCCGCCGGCTCCGCAGTCACCCCGGCGGAAGCGGCCGCCCCGCCGCCCCCGCGCATCAGCACCAGGGTGAGCGCCGCGGCCGCCACCACCGCGATGCCGCCCGCCGTGAAAGTGGTGGAGGTGGCGGTGTTGAACGCCTCGCGGGCGACCGCCGCCAGCCCGCCGTCCCCCGTGGAGCCCGCGACGGCCAGCGCCCCGGTGATGTCGTGGCGCGCGGCGGCGGGGGCGGCGTCGGGCATCGCGCCGGTGTAGGTGCTGGACAGCACGGTTCCGAGGACGGCGACGCCGAGCGCGGCGCCGGACTGCTGGATGGTGTCGTTGAGTGCGGAGCCGACGCCCGCGTGCTCGCCGGGGATCGCGCTCATCAGGGCGTTGGCGGCGGCCGGCATGCCGAGGCCGGAGCCGACGCCCAGCACCAGCATCGCCAGGGCGACCTTGGTGAAGCCGTCGCCGACGGACAGGGTGGCCAGCAGGCCGAACCCGCCCGCGATGACGA
Organism: Kitasatospora sp. NPDC096140; assembly: GCF_040303045.1. NCBI lineage: Bacteria > Bacillati > Actinomycetota > Actinomycetes > Kitasatosporales > Streptomycetaceae > Kitasatospora > Kitasatospora sp. NPDC096140. The sequence continues at coordinate 169,295 of NZ_JBEOUW010000003.1, read as the reverse complement.
GCATGCCGACGGCCGTCAGCACCCGCGCGGGGACCTTCTTGCCGAGCGCGGCGCCGATCCCGTTGAACACCAGCGAGGCGACGGCCAGCGGGATGAAGGCCAGACCGGTGTCGGTGGGCGAGAACTCCAGCACGAACTGCAGGTACTGGGTGAGCACCAGCATCAGTCCGCCGGTGGCGAAGGTCAGCAGGACGAGCGAGAGGCTGGCGCCGGTGAACACCCGGTTGCGGAACAGCTTGAGCGGGACCATCGGCGCGTCGGTGCGGACCTGTCGGACGGCGAACCCGGCCAGCGCGGCCACGGCGACGACGAGCGCGCCGAGCGTGCCCGGACTGCTGAGGCCGTCGCGGGGCAGCACGATGATCGACCAGACCAGCGCCGTCATGCCGACCATGGACAGCACCATGCCCGGCAGGTCGGGCCGGCGCCACGGCCCCTTGGACTCCGGCATCAGCAGCACCGCCGCGAGGATCGCGACGGCCGCGACCGGCACGTTGAGCAGGAAGACCGCGCCCCACCAGAAGTGCGCGATCAGCGCGCCGCCGAGCACCGGCCCGCTGACCAGGCCGACCATGGCCACCGCGGTCCAGGCCGCGATCGCCTTCGGCCGCTCGTCGTCGTCGAAGACGGTGATCAGGATGGAGAGCGTGCTCGGCATGACGAGCGCGCCGCCGACGCCCATCAGGACGCGGCCGGCGATCAGCTGGCCGGGGCTGTCGGCGACGGCCGCGACCAGGGAGGCGACGCCGAACAGTGCCAGTCCGACGATCATCACCTTCCGCCGCCCGTAGCGGTCGGAGAGGCTGCCCGAGGTGAGCAGCAGGCCGGCGAAGACCAGGATGTACGAGTCGATGATCCACTGGATGTCCTGCGCGCCGGCCCCGAGGTCCTCCGCGATGGGCGGGATGGACACCGTGAGCACCATGTTGTCGATCACCAGCACCAGGCTGCTGAGGCAGAGCACGACCAGGATGAACCAGCGCCGCGGATTCCGTTCCACCGCGTTCCCCCTTGAAACTCTCGGACGTCTCGATCGAACAGCTCGGACTTCCCGGGTACGGCCGCGCAGACATCGGCACGCGGAAGTCGGTGCGCGCGGCGGTCGTGCGGGCGGAAGCCGTGCGGGCACACCGCCCTCCGTCCCCACGGGTACGGTGTGCGCCGCTCCGAACACTGTACGGAGACCGAACATCGTACGCAACGCCGAACACTGTACGGCGCCACTTATGCTGAACCCCACGGAGCCGGGACGGGCGACGGCGAGCGATCACGAGTGACGAGGAGGGCCCGATGGCGGCCAAGCCGGAGGACGGAACGTCGGGCATCCCGACGCTGTGGACCCGACCCCAGCGACCCCGCCGGGAGCAGCCGGCCCTCAGCCGCGAGCAGATCGTGACCGCGGCCCTCGCCCTCCTGGACAGCGACGGCATCGAGGCGCTGAGCATGCGCAAGCTCGGCGCCCGCCTCAACGCCGGCGCGACCTCGCTGTACACCCACGTCGCCAACAAGGAGGAACTGCTCGCGCTCGCCGTCGACCAGGTCTTCGCCGAGCTCCCGCTGCCGGAGACCACCGCCACCCCCGGGGACGACCCGAAGGTCTGGCGCACGGCCGTCGAGGGGTGCGCCGAGGGCGTGCGCGCGGTCATCCTGCGCCACCCCTGGATGGTCTCGGTGATCGGCGACGTCGGGATGGTCTACTTCGGCCCCAGCTGGATGCGCCTGTCCGAGGCCTTTCTGACGCTGCTGGAGACGTCCGGTCTCGACCTCGCCGACGCCAACGAGGCGATGGGTGTCGTCATCGGCTACACCATCGGCGCGGCCACCGTGGAGGCCGCCTGGCTGAGCGCGCTCGCCAAGCGCGGCCGGGAGGAGCAGGAGTGGATGGAGCAGCTCCTGCCCGCCGTCGTCGAGGCCACCAAGGAGCACCCGCGACTGCACCGGCTGTACACGACACAGGTCGACCAGGAGATCGCGGCCGGCCGGGACACCGCCTTCCTCAGCGGGGTCCGGCTGATCCTGGACGGGATCGAGGCCTCCTGGGCGGCCCGGTCCGCCGACCGCACCGGTCGGGCCTGAGGGGCAGCCGGGCTCCGACCGCGCGGCACCGGGGCGCCGATCGCCGACTCCCCCCGGATCAGCGCTCGTTGAGGGCCTGCACCTCCGCGTAGCCCGGCACCGGCCCGACCGGCTCGCCCGCGGCCACGGCAGCCGCCGTGGCCACCGCCGCCGCCAGCGCGGAGCGGTAGAGCAGCGAGCCGAGACTGACCCGGGCCACCCCGAGCGCGGCCAACTCGGCCAGGCCCGGGCCGTTCGGCGTCCAGAGGATGTTGAGCGGGGCGGCGACGGCACCGACCACCCGGGCGATCGCCACCGGTTCGGCCAGCCCGGGGACGAACACGCCGTCCGCCCCTGCCCGCCGGTACGCCTCCAGGCGCCGGAGGGTCTCCGGCTCGGGGTCGTCCTGCGCACACCAGTAGGTGTCGGTACGGGCGTTCACGAACAGCTCCGGCACCGCCGCCTTCACCGCCGCGACCTTCGCCGCGTGGACGGCGACCGGCGCCAGCGTGCCGTCCGCCCGGCCGTCCTCAAGGTTGATGCCGACCGCCCCCGCCTCCGCCAACTCGACGGCCAGCACGGCGACCTCGTCCGGGTCGTCGCTGAAGCCGGACTCCGCGTCGACGCTGAGCAGGAAACCGTCGCGCCCGAGCCGCCGCGCCAGCCGTACGGTCTCCGCGCGGGTCGCCGCCGCGCCGTCGGGCAGCCCGGCGGCGGCCGCCACACCCAGGCTGGTGGTGCCGATCGCGACGTGGCCCGCGGCGGCGAGGGCGGCGGCGGAGGCGTGGTCCCAGGCGTTCGGGAGCAGCAGGGGGCGGCCGGGGCGGTGGTGCAGGGCGGCGAAGGGGGTCATGGCGTGGTCTCCGTGGTTCATGTGTCCTCCGGTTCTCCGGGGTGCTGTGCGTACGTGCTCATCCGCGCCGGGGTGCTGCGGCGGCCCGGGGTGGTGCGGCGGCCCGGCGTGGTGCAGCCGACTCGGGGTCATACCCGCCCCACCGCCTCCGCCGTCTCCACCGCCTCCGCCACCGCCACCGCCGACCGGCCGAGGTCCCCCACCGAGTCCGCGTAGTACCCGGACCCCGCGACGTGGCAGACGATCCGCCGGAAGCTCCAGCCCGTGCCCGGCGAGTCGTCCAGGGTGGCGTCCGGCAGCGCGGCCACCCGGCGGGACCAGATCCCGGCCAGCCGGGTGAGCCGGCTGCGGGCCTCGTCCAGGTCGGCGGCGGTGAACGGAGCGAGGTCGGCCGGGGTGGTGACGCCGGAGGCGTGCCAGTGGTCGGGTTCGGTCGGCTCGCCGGCCAGCCGGGCGTCCAACTCGGCCAGGTGGTCGACGAGATGGTCGGTGACACGGCGAACCGCCTTGTGCGGCGCGTAGGTTCGGCCGTCCTCGTTCACGATCGGCTGCCCGTCCCAGGCCGTCCAGGTGGCGGCCAGGGCGAGCACCCGGTCGACCGTCTCCGGCACCAGCGCGGCGAGTTCGGCCTTGCCGAGGCCCTGCCCGGCCGCCGCTTCGGGGCTCGCGGAGTCGGCGCCCACCAGCTCCGGGTCGGCAGGATCGGAGGCCCCGAACACGATGCCCTCCGCGATGGCCAGTGCGTGCGCCCGGCCCGGGCAGATCCGGGGCGGGGCGCCGAAGGTGAGCAGCACGCCCTCCGGCGCCTGCGCCTGCGCGGCCGCGACGTCCAGCACCACGTGCGTCCCGGCCGGTACGGCGGCCCCGCCGACCTCGGTCGCCCGGGCGGCGAGGCGGCGCATCACCCGCACCGGCGGGTCCTCGCGCAGCCGTGGGTCCTCGCGCAGCGCGCCGACCGGTCCGCCCCCGTTCCGGCGGACGCGCTCGACCAGCGCGGCGGTCGCGTCGCAGGCCTGGACGAGCAGCCCGATCCGGTTGGCGGCCGTCTCCTCGTCCGCGCCGCACACGGCCTCCCCGCCGTCCGCACCCACCGGATCGTGCGGGCGCTCGGGATCGCACGCACCCTCCGGACCGCACACCGTGCCCGACATCGCGGGCAGCAGCCGGCCCACCGCCGCGTCCGCCTCCGGATCGTCCGGCGCGTCGGCGAAGTACGACCGGGCGACCGTCACGATGTCCCGCGCCAAGGCCTCCGGATCGGCCAGACCGAGCGCCGCCGCCAGCACCCGGACCACCCGCAGCCGTACGTCCGGTTCGAAGCCACCCGCCGCCGCCACCCGCAGCGCGGCCGGGTCCAGCCGCTCCAGGTCGGCGAGCACCAGCGCCCGACGCCGGGCGTGCGGTTCGCCCGAGCTGAACCGGGCGACGGCGGCCCGCAGCCGGGCCACCCCGGCGGGCCCGCCCGGGGCGACGGGCGCCGCGGGCAGCGGGACCAGCGCCGGGTCGGCCAGGGCCGCCGTGACGTCGTCGTAGCGGGAGAAGGTCATGGTTGCGGAGCCGGAGATCACCGTCGGTTCGCTCATGCCGTCATCGTGACCCCGGCTCGTTTCGGCCCCCGCCGAACTGTGCCGGAGCGACCATGGAGGCATGCCCGCGCAACCGCACCCCGCCCCTCCGCCGACCAGCCGCGCGACCCGGCGCTCCGACCACGGCGGCGCGGCGCTCGCCGCCCTCGCCGCCCTGCTCGCCGACCCCACTCGCGCCGCCTTCTGCTCCGCCCTGCTCGACGGCCGCGCCTGGACGGCCGGCGAGCTGGCCCGACACGCGCGCGTCGCGCCGTCCACGACCAGCGAGCACCTGTCGCGGCTGATCGCCGGCGGGCTGCTGGCCGAGGAGCGGCAGGGCCGGCACCGCTACGTCCGGCTGGCCACGCCCGCCGTGGCGACGCTGCTGGAGGACCTGACCTCCTTCGCCGAATCCGGCGGCCGCGACACCTCGGCACCCCGCAGCCTGGGCGAGGCCACCCGGCTGAGCGCCGAGGCCCGCGCCCGGACCTGCTACGACCACCTGGCCGGCCGCCTCGGCGTGGCCGTCGCCGACGCGCTGCTCGCGCGCGGCCTGGTCGCGGACGAGGCCGGGCTGGCCGTCACCGAGCGCGGCCGGGACTGGCTGGCCGCGCAGGCGATCGAGCTGCCGGCGCGCGCGGGCCGCCGAGGCGGCCGCCCGGTGGTGCGCAGCTGCCTCGACTGGACGGAGCGCCGCAGCCACCTCGGCGGGGCGCTGGGCGCGGCCCTCTGCCGGACCGCCCTGGACCGCGCCTGGGTCGAGCGGATCGGCTCCGGCCGGGCCCTGCGGGTCACTCCGGACGGCGGCCGGGCACTGCGTGAACTGCTCGGCGTCGACGTCCCCTGAGCCGGCGCATTACTCCGGCCGCTGTGAACACCCCGCCGTTGGGCGCTTCTCGATCGCCCCCTCCTGCGGCAGCACGGCGGCGCTCTCAGCGCCCTCAGCGCCCTCAGCGCCCTCAGCACCCTCAGGCCTCACCCCATCGACTTCGCCCCGTCCAGCGACTCCCGGATGATGTCGGCGTGCCCGGCGTGCTGCGCAGTCTCGGCGACGATGTGCAGCAGCACCCGCCGGAGCGACCAGGTCGCTCCCGGCTCGAACCACGGAGCCGGCGGCAGCGGGTGGGCGAGGTCGAGGTTTGGCGCGGTGCGGACCAGCTCGTCCGTCCCGCGCGCCACCCGCTCGTACTCGGCGAGCAGTCCGGCCAGTGTCTCGCCCTCCGCCATCCGGAACTGGTCCGCCCACGCCTCGGCACCGCCGGCCCGGCCCGGGTCCTCGCCCCCGGCCCGCATCGCCTCCGCGCCGCCGGTCATGAACCGCGCCCAGCGCGCCTCGACCGCCGCCACGTGCTTGATCAGACCGCCCAGGCAGAGTTCGCTGGCCGTGGTGCGCTCGGCCGCCTGCGCGTCGGTGAGGTCGCGGACGGTGCGGCGCAGCAGCTCGCGGTGCTTGTCGAGCGTCTCGACGAAGTCCTCGCGCTCGCTCATCCCACGCACCCCGGCGAGCGCTCCCCCGGCCGGCCCGCCGCCATCAGACGTCCACCGTGTTCGGCTGCTCGCCGCTCGTCCGCCCGAGGTCGATCAGCCCGAACGCCGCACCCTGCGGGTCGCCGACCGCCGCGAACCGGCCGAACGGGCTGTCCATCGGCCCGAAGTACACCTTGCCGCCGCGCGCCGTCAGCCGCTCGATCGCGGCGTCGGTGTCGTCCACGGCGAAGTAGACGCTGACGTACGAGGGCGCCTCGGGCGGCAGGAAGTCGCCCTCTGCGCCCATCCGGCCGAGCACCGGCCGGCCGCCGACCTGGAACATCCGGTAGTCGAACTCCTCGGAGTCCATCTTCTTCACGCCGTACGGGAAGACCGCCGGGAAGAAGGCGTCCGCCTTCGCGGGCTCGCGGGTCACCAGTTCGGCCCAGCTGTACGCCCCGGGCTCGCCCTGCTTCTGGAAGCCCTCGTGGCGCCCGGCCTGCCACACGCCGAACACGACGCCGCCCGGGTCCTTGGCGATCACCATGGTGCCGAAGTCGCCGATCTGCATCGGGCCCATGACGACCTCACCGCCGTTGGCGCGGATCCGCGCGGCGGTGGCTCCGGCGTCCGGCGAGGCGAGGTACAGGCACCAGGCGGACTGGGCCTCCTGGCCGGGCATCGGCGGGACGACCGCGGCGACCGCCTTGCCGTCCGAGTACGCCTGCGTGTAGTTGCCGAACTCCGACGAGCTCTCGCCGAAGGTCCAGCCCAGCACGTCGCCGTAGAAGGCCTTCGCGCCCTCCAGGTCGGTGAACATCGCGTCGGCCCAACAGGGTGTGCCCTCAGGTAGCGCAGCCATATCTCTGCCTTCGTGTGCGGCGAAGAGCGCACGCCGGAAGACGCACGCCGGCCCCCGACTCGCCAGCCTAGCCACGACGCGGCGCACCCGCGCGGGATGGCCCCGCGCGGGTGCAGCCGGATGCCCGCCTGCCGCTACGACCTGCTCAGTGCCCCGGCGCCGCCCAGGTCGGCGACAGCCGCAGCGACGCCGTGCCCAGGCCGGTCGGTCCGAGCGGCACCACGCCCGCCGCCCCGGCCGAGCCCGCCGCGGCGGCCGTCTCCGCAGCCCCCGCCGCCGCCCGCCGGGCCTCCGTCGCCGCCACCAGGTCCCGGTCGGCGCCGAAGTGCCGCCGCAGGTCCTCCTCGCCGTAACGACGGCACTCCCGGTGCCAGTTCAGGACGCCCGCGAGCCAGTCCTCCAGCTCCTTCACGTACCCGTCGAGCAGCTTCCGCGCCTCGCCGTCCAGCCCGAAGTCCTCGTACATGACCGGGAGTTCCTTCTGCGCGACGTGCTCGAACTGCCCCAGCCGCGAGTGCATCAGGTCGTCGACGATCCGGACCGCCGACGGGTAGTCGCAGTCGAAGAAGTTCTGCACCACCAGGACGAGGTTGTGCAGGTCGCCCTCGTACTCGATCTCCTTCCGGTACGAGAAGAGGTCGTTCACCATGGCCCCGACGTCCATGGCCGAGTTCTCCAGCGCGCGCATCGAGCCGTGCCGGTGGACGTCGGACGGGATCGCCTGCCCGTGGCCGAGGCGGCTGAGGCTGGTGGTGAGGTCGGAGCCGAAGGTGGCGCGCCGCATCTCCAGGTAGTCCACCGGGTCCGGGATCCGGTTCTGGATGCGGTTGCCGAGCTCCCAGACCCAACTCTCCGTCATGGACTCGACGGCCGCACGGAACCGGGTCCTCGCCTCGACGGTCATCGGCCCGGCGGTGCGCTCCCAGAGGTCGGCGAGACCGCGCTCCAGGGCGTTGGCGGGCTCGGGCGCGGGGGTGCCGTCCACCGGCATGAGGAGTGCCAGCCGCTCGTTGGCGCGCTTGGCGCCGGCCAGGTCGCGGGTGGGGCCGAAGACCGCCGGGTAGTAGTCGTCCGCCCAGGTGCCCCAGGCCAACCAGGCGGAGCTGAGGTCGAGTTGTTCGACCCCGGCGTCGGGGTGGATGCCGGCCGCGCAGAGCGCGAGGTCGTGGTCGCGCATCGACGCGGCGTCCCAGATGCCGGATCCGGGGATCGCCGGGTCCGCCGCCAGCAGGCCGATCCGCTCGGCCCACTCGACCACGCGCTCCCGGGCACCGTCCAGGTGCGGGCTCAGCGAGAGGGCGTACGGCAGCCTGAACTCCGGCAGCACGGAGGGACCGACGGCCTGGAACGGCACGTACCCGAGCGAACGTGCCCGCCGCTCGGCCGGGCGGGCCCCGCCCTTCACCGCACCCTTCACCGCCCCGTCCGCCGCAGCGGCGGTCGCAGCGGCGGTCGCCGCGCCGCCGTCCGCTCCCGCCGTCGCACCGCTCCGCAGGATGTCCAGCGCCGAGGTGCCGATCCCGCCGATCGCGTACTGGTCCCACCAGTTCCCCGAACCGGGCAGCCCCGGCAGCGCTCCGCCCGACCCGGGCGCCACCTCGCCGGCCGAACCTGCCGACGCCCCACCGCCGTTCATGTACCGGCTGGAGCGCATGTGCCACTCGTGCCCGCCGGCCTGCCAGTCCTGCAGGCCCTTGACGTACGCCATGACCTTCGCGACGCCCTCCGGGTCGAGCCCGGTCTCCGCGAACAGCACCGGAAGCTCGGTGAACACGGTGTTCTCGAACTGCTGGAGCCGCGAGGTGAGCAGGTCGTTGACCGCCTCGGCGGCCTCCTGGGTGGTGCACTCCAGGAACCGCTCCAGCACCAGGATGCCGTTGCTCAGCTCGCCCTCGTCCTCCACCTCCCGCTGGTACGAGAAGATGTCGTTGCGCAGGTGCACGCCGTCGGAGAAGGCGTCCATCAGCACCCGCAGCGCACGCGAGCCCGACACCTCCTTCGGCACCTCGGCACCGGCGGCGTACTCGACCAGCTGCGCGGACCACGGCGCACCGCCGACCTTGCGGCGCATCTCGATGTACTCGACGGGGTTGGCCACCCGGCCCGCGTCGATGTTGGCGAGCTCCCAGAGCGACTCGTCGAGCAGGTTGCGGGTGCTCCGGGCGAACCGGATCCGCCAGTCCTCGCCCATCGCCGGCACGGTGCGCCGCCAGAGGTCCGCCAGGCCCGCCTCGACCGGGTTCTGCGGCTCCGGCATCTCGGCGGCCGGGTCGGCCGGCATGAACAGCGGCAGCCGGTCCAGGTGCGCCTTGCCCGCCTCGCGGTCGTTGGTGCGCTTGAACATGTCGAGGAAGTGGTCGTCGAAGAAGAAGACCCAGACGTACCAGTCGGTGACCAGCGACAGCGCCTCGGCGGAGGCGTCGGGGTGGGTGTAGGCGCAGAGCAACCCGTAGTCGTGGGCCTCCAGATCGGCCTGTTCCCAGATGCCGGAACCCTCCAACATGCCCATCTCCCGGGCCCAGCCGGTGGAATGGGCCCGTGCGTCGTCCAGGTGGGGGTTGAGGCGTGCCGGGTGCGGCACGTAGAAGGACGGCAGTTCGAACGGCTGGGTCACGGCGGGCGAGCCTTTCTGGACGCGTCGATTGGACCAAGAATGACCCGCGACCGGGACGCCGCACCGGCACAACAGGAACAGTCATATGAGATGACCAAGTCACTCGAACCCCAGCGCGACCCGCCACCCGAGCAACGGCCCGGCCCTGGATCGTACGTACGGCCCCGCCCCACGACTCCACCCGATCCCACCGGAACCACCCGCCCGGCCGAGCGCACCCCCACCCACCCGCGCCCCCTGCTCCCCACCCGCACCACCCGCCCCAACTCCACGGGGACGGACCGCGATCGGCCCGCCCCCGTGACGCCGCCCCCTCGTTCAGGCCGCCAGTCCCAGGGCCAGCGACGCGGCCGCCGGGGCGAGGTAGACGAGCGGGAAGGGGATGTGGGCGTAGGCGCGGGCGCGGGCGACGGTGAGGACGGCGCCGAGGAAGTAGAGGATCACGCCCACGGCGGCCGCGTAGCCGATGACCGGGACGGCGAGGCCGACCAGGAGGCCGAGGGCACCGGCCGCCTTGGCCACGCCGAGCCAGGTCCACCAGGCGCGCGGGACGCCGTAGTCGGCGAGCGGCTTGACGACGTACTCGGCGCCGGCGAAGACCGAGTAGGCCGAGAAGCCGACCATGAGGGCGCCGAGGACGGTGACGACGGTGTAGGCGACGGACATTGAAGTGCTCCCCACTCGATGGCTGTTCGGTTCGACACCCCTCTGACCCGACGCCCCCGACGGATGTGACAGACGCGGGCAAAAAATATTCCGCGCCACGCCCCGAAGACCCCCAACAACCGCTCCGCCAACGAACAAAGCAGGCATGCCAAGGCCTGGAACACCAAGACTTCCCACGATACGGGCGTGTTGACCGCCTCCGCCCCCCGCACGTCCACCAGACTGGGCGCCGACCCGACGTCAACTCCGAGGAGGGCAAGCCCATGAACGTCACCGTTCGGCTCGCACAGCAGCCCGAGGCCGACGAACTGCTCGGACGGAGTGCGCTCGCCGCGCTCGTCGGCATGCTGCTGGACCAGCAGGTGCCGATGGAGTGGGCGTTCACCGGCCCGCTGACCATCGCCCAGCGCCTCGGCCGGGACGACCTGGACGCCCACGAGATCGCCACCTACAACCCGGAGGAGTTCGTCGCGCTCCTCTCCGCGAAACCCGCCGTCCACCGCTATCCCGCCGCGATGGCCAAACGCGTCCAACAGCTCTGCCAGTTCCTCGTCGCGCAGTACGACGGCGACGCCGCCGCACTGTGGAAGAACGTCCGCACCGGGAAGGAGCTGCTCAGCCGCCTCAACGCGCTGCCCGGCTTCGGCAAGCAGAAGTCCCAGATCTTCCTCGCCCTGCTCGGCAAGCAGTACGGCGTACGGCCCGAGGGCTGGCGCGAGGCGGCCGGCGCGTACGGCGAGGAGGGCGCGCACCGTTCGGTCGCCGACATCACCGGCCCCGATTCCCTCGTCCTGGTGCGGGAGTTCAAGCAGGAGGTGAAGCGCGCCGCGAAGGAGGCCAAGGCGGCGGCCAAGCCGCGCACCACCACCCGTTCGACGGCCGCGCCCACGCCGACCGGCGCGCGCTGAAACCGGCGGCCCCGACACGACCGCAGCCGCCACACCGGCCCGCCGGACCCACGCCGGGCCGCCGGACCTCCGGACCGCGCCCGATCACCGTCCCCCGCAGGGCAGCCCGCCGGGACCGGCTCCCGGCCCGCCCCTCCGACGTCCGCCCCCGGGACGGCAGCAGCTACCGGTCGGTCGCCGACCGCCGGTAGGCGTACCGGCCGCGGATCCGTCGGACGAAGTACCGCCCGTGGCTCTCCGCGGCCAACAGCTCCCGGTGCACCCGGGCCGGTACGCCCGCGTACTCGTACACCGGACCGCCGGTGAACTCCAGCTCCAGCAGCCGCGCCGCCGGGTCGTACCCGACCGAGCGCAGCACCGAGGAGTCCACCGCCGTACGGTCCATGGCCCTCCCAGTGTGCGACGAGGGCCCCGGTCGCGCAGTGCGACCGAGGCCCTCGCTCCGGGTGCGTTCCGTCCGTCGGGTCGGCGGCGGATCAGTCGGCCGGTCCTCAGACCAGGACGGACTCCCGCTCCTCCACCGCGCCCGCGGCGCCGGCGTCGAGCGCCTTGCGCCGCCGCGGCAGCGCGAACATGAGCAGGAACACCGCCGCCAGCACGCCCGCGACCCACCACAGCGCGTGCACGAAGGCCCCGCCGAACGCCGTCCCGACCGCCTCCGGCGCGACCACGTCGTCCATCGCCCCGAAGAACGCCACCGAGACCAGGCCGAGCCCGAGCGCGTTGCCCACCTGCTGCACGGTGTTGATCAGCCCGGAGGCCGAGCCGGCGTGCTCGCGCGGCACCTCCGCCAGCACCGCGTCGGTGATCGGCGCGACGATCAGCCCCATGCCGAGGCCCATCACCACCAGCGGCAGTGCCATCTGCCAGGGCGAGATCGCCGTGCCGTACCGGTCCGCCTCCCAGATGTAGGTGAGCACGCCCGCCGCCATCACCAGCGCGCCCGCCTGCAGCACCTTCCGCCCGAACCGCGGCACCAGCTTCTGCACCGACAGCCCGGCCGCGGTGGAGACCGCGAGCGAGAACGGGATGCCGGTCGCACCGGCCTTGAGCGGGCTCCAGCCCAGGCCGACCTGCATGTAGAGCGTCCAGACCAGGAAGAAGATGCCGAGTGCCACGCCGAAGGCCAGCTGCACGCAGATCCCGGCGGCGAAGGACTTCACCCGGAACAGCGCCAGCTCGACCAGCGGCGAGCCGTCCCGCCGCGTCTTGACCTTCTCGTACGCCACGAACAGCGCGAACACCGGCAGGCTGCCGGCCATCGACAGGTACCCCCAGAGCGGCCAGCCGGCCTCCCGCCCGTGCGTCAGCGGGTAGATCAGCATCAGCAGGCCGAGGCTGGCCAGCAGCACGCCCACCAGGTCGAGCTTCAGCGCCTGGTCGGCCTTCGACTCGTCGATGAAGCGGCGGCCGAGCAGCAGGCCGGCGATGCCGACCGGCAGGTTGATCAGGAAGATCGGCCGCCAGGCCAGGCCGAACAGGTCCCACTCGGTCAGCAGCGCACCGATCATCGGACCGGAGACGGCGCCCAGTCCGACCACCGCGCCGAACATGCCGAACACCTTGCCGCGCTCCTCCGCCGGGAAGGTCGCGTGGATGATCGACAGCACCTGCGGCACCATCAGGGCCGCCGTCCCGCCCTGCAGCAGCCGGGTCGCGACCAGCATCTCCGGCCCGGAGGCCAGCCCGCACAGCGCGGACGCCACGGTGAAGCCGCCGATCCCGATCAGGAACAGCCGCTTGCGGCCGTGGATGTCGCCCAGCCGCCCGCCGGTGATCAGCCCGATCGCGAAGGCCAGCGCGTACCCGCCGGTGACCCACTGCACGGCGCTGAAGGAGGCGCCGGTGTCCGCCTGGATGCTGGGGATGGCGATGTTGACGATGGTGACGTCCACCAGGTCCATGAAGGAGGCCACCATCACGATCGCCAGGGCGATCCACCTCCGCCGATCGGCTCCCGCCGCGCTCATTCCGTACTCCTCGACTCGACTTCTCGCTCTGACCGCTTCTTCTCGACGTCCACGACGGTAGCGGCCATGTAGGTCAGGAGCTGTCCCAGTTCATCCGGCATGCTGGACGGCATGACCGACACCCCGGCCCGGCTGCTGAACCTGCTGTCGCTGCTGCAGACCCCGCGCGAGTGGCCCGGCAGCGAACTCGCCGAGCGGCTCGGCGTCAGCCCCCGGACGATCCGGCGCGACATCGACCGGCTGCGCGACCTCGGCTACCCGGTGCAGGCCACCATGGGCGCGGTCGGCGGCTACCGGCTGGTCGCGGGCACGGCGATGCCGCCGCTGCTGCTGGACGACGAGGAGGCGGTGGCCATCGCGGTCGGGCTGCGGGCGGGCGCCGGGCACGCCGTGGTCGGCATCGAGGAGGCCTCGGTCCGGGCCCTCGGCAAACTGCTCCAGGTGCTGCCGGGCCGGCTGCGGCACCGGGTCGGCACGCTCAACAACGCCACCGTCCCGCTGCTCACCGGGGACGGCCCGACCGTCGACCCGGACGACCTCACCCTGATCGCCGGCGCCGTCACCAACCACGAACGCCTGCGCTTCGCCTACCGCGCCTACGACGGCACCGGCACCAGGCGGCTGGTCGAGCCCGAGCGGCTGGTCTCGGTCGGCCGCCGCTGGTACCTGGTCGGCTACGACCTGGACCGCGAGGACTGGCGGCTGTTCCGGGTCGACCGGCTGAGCGAGCCCTTCGCCACCGGCGCGCGCTTCACCCCGCGCCCGCTCCCCGCCGAGGACGCCGCCGCGTACGTGGCGGGCAAGCTGCGCCCCGCGTCACCGAGCGGCACCGTGGTCGCCACCGTGCACGCGCCGGCCGCGCTGGTCCGGCAGCGCTTCAGGCCGGGCGACTCCGAGATCGAGCCGGTCGACGAGCACAGCTGCCGGCTGCGGTCCCGCTCCGACTCCCTGGAGTGGACGGCGGTGCGGCTGCTGTCGCTGGACCGCGCCTTCGAGGTGCACGAGCCGCCGGAGCTGCGCGAGCACCTGCGCAGGCTGGCGGCCCGCGCCGCCCACGCGGCCGGGGAGGAGACCCAGGAGGGGAGGTAGGGGGAGGGGGGCTCAGACCCCGACCCGGTACCAGCCGTTGCCGCTGCGGAACCGGCGGCCAGCAGCCCGGGGATCGCCATCGGGTGGTCGCCGTAGATGCCCTCGTCCCCGTACGCCATCCAGATCCGGCCGTCCCGGTCGGTGACCAGCACCGCGGGCCAGGCGCCGGGCGGTGCCGCGTAGGGCTCCGGCACCACGAGGACGGCCAGTTCGCCGTCCGGTCCGACCGTCCAGGTCAGGGCCCTGCGCCCGGCCCGCCGCTCCTCCTCGGGCAGCCGCCAGACCTCGACCGGACGATCGGGTGTCGACACCGGGCCTCAGACCCCGTACTCGCCGGTCAGCAGCGCCCGGCCGAGGGTGTGGAAGGTGAGGTGGAAGCCGATCTGGGCGGCCGGGGTGTCGGCGGAGACGTCCAGCTTCTCCACGTCCAGGGCGTGCACGGCGAAGACGTAGCGGTGCGGGGCGCCGGGCGGCGGGGCCGCACCGTCGTACTTGTTGCCCGGGAAGTCGTTGCGGCCGTGGAAGGAGGCCGCGCCCGGCAGGCTGTCGTCCGAGGCTCCGGCGCCGCGCGGCAGCCCGGCGGTGTCGGCGGGCAGGTTGAGGGCGAGCCAGTGCCACCAACCGGAGCCGGTCGGCGCGTCCGGGTCGTAGCAGGTCACGGCGATGCTCCGGGTGCCCTCCGGCAGGCCCGACCAGGCCAGCTGCGGCGAGAGGTTGCCGCCGGCGTGGATGAACTCCCGGGCCAGCGTGCCGCCTTCGGTGACGTCCTGACTGCTCAGCTCGAAGGACGGCACCTGCGGCAGGAACTCGTAGGGCAGCGGTGGACGCTTGCTCATGGGTGGTCACCTCTCGCAGTCGGAATGACACCGGTCACTGTAATGGGGTGCACGTCCGATCCGTCCGCCCGTACAGTCGGGTCATGGCCACCCGGATGACCCGTCTGCTCTCCGACTCCCGCACCGCGCTGTTCACGATGCTCGGCATCCAGGCCGTCATCTGGTCGGTGCAGGTGCTGAACTGGCTGGACGACTACGGGCTGTCGCGGGAGTTCGGCCTGCGCTCGGAGCAGCTCGGCGACCTGCCCGAGATGTTCACCTCGCCCTTCCTGCACTTCAGTTGGGAGCACATCGAGGCGAACTCCTGGCCGCTGTTCGTGCTCGGCTTCCTGGCCGCCGTCCGCGGCATGCAGAAGTTCCTGCTGGCCAGCCTGGTGATCATGGTGTCCGGCGGGCTGACGGTCTGGCTGCTGGAGAGCTCGAACACCGTGACGGCCGGCGCGAGCGGCATGGTCTACGGCTACCTCGGCTACGTGGTGCTGCGCGGGCTCCTCGACCGCAAGGTCCTGGACGCGGTCGTCGGAGTCGTGGTCGCGGTGCTCTACTCCTCCCTGCTGATCGGCGTGCTGCCGGTCGCACAGGGCGTCAGCTGGCTGGGCCACCTGGGCGGGCTGATCGGCGGGCTGGCCGCCGCCGTCCTGCTCCGCAACCGGACCCCCGGGCCCGTCGCCCCGGCTCCGACCCCGGCTTCAGCCCCGAACAGCCCCGGCACCGCCCTGCTCAAGCAGCTGGACGACCTGGGCATCTGAGGCACCCGGCCGGCCCTGCCAGGTATAGACCAATCCCACCCCTGCGGCTAGCGTGAACGGCGCACCTGCCCCCAGCCCCGGAGCCGCACCGTGGAGTCGTCCGTCCTCGCCTTCGCCACCGACCTGCTCGACGAGGGCCCCGACACCTTCTTCGGCAACCTCACCGACCGCGCCGGGGTCGGCGGCGTCACCCTCGCCTCGGTCTACCACGCGGCCCGTGACGTCTTCCCGCACAACCCCCGCCGGGTGATCCGCTACCTGGAGCCGGGCGCGGCGTACTTCCGCCCCGACCCGGCCGCCTGGCGGGGCCGCCGACTGGCACCCACCCCGTCCACCGCCATCGGCGAGCGCGACCCCTTCGCCGAGGCCGCCGCGCAGGCCCACCGCCGCGGCCTGAAGCTGCACGCCTGGACGGTCTTCTGCCACAACGACCGGCTCGGCTTCGCCCACCCCGACTGCGCCCCGGCCAACGCCTTCGGCGACCGCCTGCTCACCGAGCTCTGCCCGGCGAACCCGGAGGTCCGCGAGTACGCGCTGACCCTGGTCGCCGAGCAGGCCCGGTACGGCGTGGACGCGATCCGGGCCGAGTCGCTGCACTTCCACGGGCTGCGCCACGGCTACCACCACGAGCGCTACTTCGAGGAGCTGGGCCCCGTCGCCGAGGCCCTGCTCGGGGTCTGCTTCTGCCCGCACTGCCGCGCCGCCGCCACGGCCGCCGGCGTCCCGGCCGAGGAGGCGGCCGAGGCGGTCCGCACCGAGCTGCGCCGCCGGCTGGCCGACGACTCCGCCGCCGCCGAGCCCGCCGACCTGAGCGCCCTCGCCGACGGCGCCTTCGCCGCGTACGTGGACGCCTCCGCCGCCACCGTCACCTCGCTCGCCGCCGACCTGTCCGAGCAGGCCCGCCGCCACGGCATGCGGCTGAGCTTCATGGACGGCGGCGGCCCCGGCAAGGGCTGGCTCGCCGGGATCGACCTGCCCGCCCTCGCCCGGGCCGCCGACCGGATCGAGACGCTCGGCTACGCCACGACTCCGGAGGCCGTCCGGGAGAAGGTCGCCGCGTTCGCCCTGCACGGCGTCCGCCCGCAGGAACTGGCGGTGATCCTGCGCCCGATGTCCTCCGACTGCGACGGCGCGGAGAACCTCGCCGCCAAGGTCTCCCTGCTGCGCGGACTCGGCGTCCCCGAGATCGGGTTCTACCACTACGGCCTGATGCGCCTGTCCTCCCTCGACCGGATCGGCGCCGCCCTCCGCGGCTGAGCCGTCACCGCCGCCGCTTGGACGTCCCGAACAGGCTGCGCGAGATCTCCTGCCCGAGCTGGCGCCCCGCCGAGCGGGCGAAGGACTTGACGGTCGGATTGCTCAGCAGCGACCCGAGCAGCCCGCCCACGCCCTCCTTCTCCCCCGAAGCCTCCCGGGGCTCCCTGGACTCCCTGGACTCCCTCGCCTCCCGGGGCTCGTCGGCCTCACGCGTCCCACGCGCCCCGGGCCCGGAGCGCTCGGGCTCCGTCGACGCCGCCTCCGGCCGGGGCGCCCGCGCCGCGAGCTTCTCGTACGCCGACTCCCGGTCGACCGCGTCCCGGTAGCGCGCCGTCAGCGGCGAGCCGTCCACGGCCGCCCGCAGCGCCCCCGCCTCGATCGGCCCCATCAGCGACTGCGGCGCCCGCAGCCTGGTCGCCGCGACGGGCGTCGGCGCGCCCTCCTCGGACAGCACGGTCACCACCGCCTCGCCGGTGCCGAGCGAGGTCAGCACCGTGCCGAGGTCGTACGAGGAGCGCGGGAAGGTCGAGACGGTGGCCTTGAGCGCCTTGGCGTCGTCCGGGGTGAAGGCGCGCAGCGCGTGCTGCACCCGGTTGCCCAACTGCGCCAGCACGTCGGACGGGACGTCCCGCGGGGTCTGGGTCACGAAGAAGATGCCGATGCCCTTGGAGCGGATCAGCCGCACGGTCTGGGTGATCGCCTCCAGGAAGGCCTTGGAGGCGCCCTTGAACAGCAGGTGCGCCTCGTCGAAGAAGAACACCAGCTTCGGCCGGTCGAGGTCGCCGACCTCGGGCAGCTCCTGGTAGAGGTCGGCGAGCAGCCACATCAGGAAGGTGGAGAACAGCCGCGGCCGGTCCTGCACCGCGGGCAGCTCCAGCACCGAGACCACGCCCTCGCCGGCCGGCGTGGTCCGCAGCAGCTCGGCGGTGTCGAACTCGGGCTCGCCGAAGAACTGCCCGGCGCCCTCGTTCTCCAGCACCGTGAGCGCCCGCAGGATCACCCCGGCGGTGGCCGCCGAGAGGCCGCCGAGGGTCTTCAGCTCCTCCTTGCCCTCGGGCGAGGCGAGGAAGGCGATCACCGCGGTCAGGTCCTTGAGGTCGTAGAGCTCCAGGCCCTTGCCGTCGGCGTAGTGGAACACCAGGCTGAGCGAGGACTCCTGGGTCTCGTTCAGGTCCAGCACCTTGCTGAGCAGCAACGGTCCGAAGCTGGTGACGGTGGCCCTGATCGGGATGCCCGTGCCCTGCCCGCCGAGCGCGTAGAACTCGGCGGGGCGGCCCTGCGCCGCCCACTGCTGCCCGACCTCGGCGGCCCGGGCGGTGGTGCGCTCGCTCGCCGTGCCGGGCGCGGCGACGCCGGAGACGTCCCCCTTGATGTCGGCCAGGAACACCGGCACGCCCTGCGCGGAGAGCTGTTCGGCGATCAGCTGGAGGGTCTTGGTCTTGCCGGTGCCGGTGGCCCCGGCGACCAGCCCGTGCCGGTTGAGGACGCCCAGCGGGATGCGCACCTGGGCGTCCGGGTACGCGGTGCCGTCCAGCAGCACCGCGCCGAGGTCGAGGGCGGGCCCGGTGAAGGCGTACCCGTCGGCGATCTCCCGGACGGCTTGCGGGGTGGGGGCGGAGGACATCGGCACACTCCTGGGCGGATCGGAACCATTCGGCACGCGTCGCCACGCACCGGCACGCATCGGATCGCATCGGATCGCATCGGAACGCTTCGTCACCGGAACCGGAACCCGATCGACTCGAACCGGTCGACACCGGGCGATGTTCGCGACATTTCCCATCAAACAGCCGCATTCGTCCACCCGCAGTTCACACCGGTGCGCGTGGCGGCGTCGCGGCTGCTGCGTCATTCGCCGCCCAAACGGTAGGCTTTCCGTGTGATCTTCAAGCGCATCGGCAATGGGCGGCCGTACCCGGATCACGGCCGGACGAGCACCCGACAGTGGGCTGACGTCGCCCCGCGTCCGGTGCGGCTCGACCAGCTGGTGACCACCAAGGGCCAACTCGACCTCGAAACCCTGCTGGCCGAGGACTCGACCTTCTACGGGGACCTCTTCGCCCACGTGGTGAAGTGGCACGGCGACCTCTACCTGGAGGACGGGCTGCACCGGGCCGTACGGGCCGCGCTGCAGCAGCGCCAGGTGCTGCACGCCCGCGTCCTCGAAATGGAGTGACGGGCCCCCGGCACCGGGCCCGTCGGACCGGCCGCAGGCTTCCGGACCGCCCCCTCGCCACCCGGCGGAGGGCGGTCCGCGCGTACCCCGGTACCCCCATTCGGGTACCGGGCTACTCCAGATGATGATCATTTAGTACCTTCGCAGCTGTACGGCACTACGCTGCTGACTACGGCCGCGACCAGGGGATCCGCCCGCACCCGGGGGATGCCCCTACCCGGCCGACCCGTCATCCCGACCCCGCCCCGGTACGAGGGGGAGACAAACCATGAGCATGTTGACTCCCCAAGGCCTCAAGGGGAAGCAGTACCGCGTCACCGGCAACTCCTACCCGCGGCTGGGCCGGCCCCCGAAGAAGAGCCGCAAGGTGATCGCCGCGCTCGCCGGCCTGCTCGCCCTGGCCCTGATCGGCCTCGGCGGCGTGCAGCTCTACGACATCTTCACGGGCCGGAACAAGAACTCCTCCGCCCAGGCGTGCGCGACCTCCTCCGGCAAGCCGCTGGCCGCCCCCACGCCGGGCGCGACGCCGGGCGCCCCCGCGGCCTCCGGCGCGCCCGCCGCCGCCCAGGGTGACCCGCACGCCGTCCCGCAGCCCACCGCGGTCACCGTGAACATCTACAACGCCACCACCAAGGCCGGCCTGGCCGGGCGGACCGCCGAGGAGTTCAAGAAGCGCGGCTTCGTCATCGGCAAGGTCGGCAACGCCCCGGCCGAGCTGGACAAGAAGGTGCCCGGCACCGCCCAGGTGATCGCCGGCCCGACCGGCGCCGGGGCCGGCACCCTGGTCGGCTCGCAGATCGCCGGCGCCACCGTCACCGCGGACGCCCGCGCCGACGCCACCGTGGACTTCGTCATCGGCGACAGCTACAACGCCCTGCTGGACGAGACCCAGGCGGCCGCCGCCCTCGCCCTGGCCACCAAGCCCTCCCCCACCCCCACAGCGGCCGGCAGCTGCTGACGCCCGGTACGGACAACGGAAGGGCCCTGCGGCGCGCTGCCGCAGGGCCCTTCCCATGGGTCCGTTCTCCGTCGGGGACTCAGCCCGCGGTGCCGTACAGCCGGTCGCCCGCGTCACCGAGGCCGGGGACGATGTAGCCGTTCTCGTTGAGCCGCTCGTCCAGGGCGGCGGTGACCACGGTGACCGGCAGGTCCGCCAGCTCCCGGCGCATCACCTCGACGCCCTCGGGGGCGGCCAGCAGCACCACGGCGGTGACGTCGGTGGCGCCGCGCTCGATCAGCATCTTGATGGCGGCGACCAGGGTGCCGCCGGTGGCCAGCATCGGGTCGAGCACGTAGACCTGGCGGCCGGAGAGGTCGTCGGGCATCCGGGTGGCGTACGTGGAGGCCTCCAGGGTCTCCTCGTTGCGCACCATGCCGAGGAAGCCGACCTCGGCGGTCGGCAGCAGGCGGGTCATCCCGTCCAGCATGCCGAGGCCGGCCCGCAGGATGGGCACCACCAGCGGGCGCGGGTAGCTGAGCCGGGTACCGAGCGTGACCGCCACGGGCGTGGTGATCTCCACCTCGTCGGTGCGGACGTCCCGGGTGGCCTCGTAGGCGAGGAGGGTCACCAGCTCGTCGGTCAGGCGACGGAAGGTCGGCGAGTCGGTGCGCTCGTCGCGCAGGGTGGAGAGCTTGTGGGCGACCAGGGGGTGGTCGACGACGTGGAGACGCATGTACCGAGGTTAGCCCGCGTCTGGACGCCTGTACGACATGCCGGGCCCGACCCGGGCGCCGGACCGGGTGACGAACCCGTGACACGCCGTGACACGGGGTGAATGTCCGGACGGAAGCGGCTGCTGTGGTATCAACCGGGCCGTTCTGGGAATGTCACGTCTTATGACGAGCAACCCGAAGGCCGGGGACGGCTCGGCGGACGAGCCCGTCGGCGGGGCGGGCCGGCGCGCGGGCCCGCCGGACGACCCCCCGGAGACCGAGGCGGAGCGCCGCAAGCGGCGGGCCGTCTTCCTGCGCGAGCTCACCGAGGCGCGCGAACTGCGGGAGCGGGTCCAGCCCCGCCGGACCAAGGAACGGCGGATGCGCGAGGCGATGCGGATGCGAACCTTCCGGATCTGACGGGCCTCCGAGCGGGTCCGCGACAGGGCTCGCGGCGGGGCGGAGACGGGGCGCGATCGGCCCCGGCGGGCGTTCGGAGCAAATTTCGACCGGCTTCGGACCGTCCCGCCACGGCTCGGCCCTCCGCCGCCCGGCCCTTCCGACACGACCTGCAAAGACGCGCTGCCGAACACCCCCCGCGAGGGCGGGCTTTCTGTCACGATTCCGATGGGACGGTCCGAACAAGCGGACCGCCTCTGGCGCGGGGGCGGCCAGATTCCGCGTTGCCCGGCGCGCCGACAGCCGAGACCGATGATCTTGGGAGTGTCCCTGGTGGCGTACTTCGCTGCAGTGCTTGCTCGCACCGAGGACGGGTGGGATGTGAGCGAGACGGAGCTCGACGACGTCGAATCCCTGGCCGATCTGGCCGACCTGGCCCGCAACTCCGCGCAGGACGACGACAGCGTCCTGATCTTCATCGAACAGGAGGACTCCTGGTTCGCCGTCGTCCGCGTGGACGGTGAGGACGACCCGCGGATCTTCGTGTCGGACGGCGCCGCCGCGGCCCGCAGCTCGTACGGCTCCGTCCTCACCGACGAGCTGGTCGACCAGGCCGGCGAGAGCGAGTTCGGCGACCTGGACCACCTGCTGGACGAGGAAGCGGATGCGCAGGCCCAGGACGACGAGGACGCCGAGCCCCGCGGCGGCGTCCCGGTCGGCCCGCTCGGCGACGCCCACCTGCTCACCGAGTTCGGCCTGGCCTCCGACGAACTGCTCGCCCTCAGCGGCGAGGGCGCGGTGCCGGGCGACGCCCTGGAGGAGATCGCCGAGGCCCTCGGCTGCGGCGAGGTCCTGGAGGCCGTCCGGTAGCGGCCGGATACCCGACACTGGATGCCATGCAGCCCGCATCCACCGCCCTGACCGTCCCGCACGTCCCCCCACTGCCCGCCCCCGTCCGCCCCGACCCGGTCCGCGACCGCTGGGCGGCGCCGATGCGCCTCGCCATGGCCGAGGCCGCCCTGGCGCCGGCCACCGGGGACGTCCCGGTCGGGGCGCTCGTCCTGGGCCCGGACGGCGAGGTGATCGGACGCGGCCACAACGAGCGCGAGGCGGTCGGCGACCCGACCGCGCACGCCGAGGTGGTCGCGATCCGGCAGGCGGCCGCCGCCGTCGGCGAGTGGCGGCTCGGCGGTTGCACCCTGGTCGTCACCCTGGAGCCGTGCACGATGTGCGCCGGCGCCATCGTGCTCTCCCGGATCGACCGGGTGGTCTACGGCGCCCTCGACGAGAAGGCCGGCGCGGCCGGCTCGCTCTTCGACGTGATGCGCGACCGCCGGCTCAACCACCGCCCCGAGGTGATCTGGGGCGTCCTGGCCGAGGAGTGCGGCGAGCAGCTGCGGGCGTTCTTCGACACCCACCGCTGAGCCCCTCCGACGGTCCTCCCGATACGGATTTCGTTCCCGAGCCACCCGTCCGGTAGAGTTCCCCTCGGTAGCGTGTCCGAGCGGCCAAAGGAGCACGCCTCGAAAGCGTGTGTGGGGGCAACTCCACCGTGGGTTCGAATCCCACCGCTACCGCCAGAAAGCCCGAGGGCCCGTCCGATCCGGACGGGCCCTCGGCGTTTCCGCGCACCCTCGGACACGGAAGCGGCCCCGTACACCGGGCCGACGACCACCGACGCCCGGTCCGTACGGAGCCTGGAGGGGGGAGCGGCTCGGGGGGACTGACCGCTCCCCCGGCGGAGTCCCACAACCGGCACCGCGTCGGGGGGAAGCCGCGGCGGCCGGTCCCACAGCGGGGAGCTCCGGATCCACGCACCGGGGATTCCTGCCAGATCCTCGGTACGTCATCCATCCTGCCGCCCGGCTCGCGGCCGGGCACCCGGAGAAAGGCCCCACTCGCGGGGACCTTCGTCCCGCCGGCCGAACGCGTCGCACACTTGATAGCCCGTCCGGGTGGATAAGCTGCCCCCTGCAGGCCGCTCGGGGACCGGATGACGGCGGCCCACCGCTGGGAGGAAGGTCACCCGATGGCGCAGGCGAAGAAGATCGGCATGGTCCTCCTGCTCGTCTTCGTGCTCTACTCGATCATCACGTCGCCGGCCCGCTCCGCCGAGCTCGTCCAGCTGGGGTTCGAGGGCATCTCGAACGCGGCCAAGGCGGTCGGCACCTTCATGACCGGCCTGATCAAGTAGACCGGCCCGACCCGGCGTGACCGACCCGGGCTCCGGCCCGGGCTCCGGCCCGCACCCGACCGGCGGACGGCCGTCCGGCGGCACCGGTGCACCGGCTACGGTGGGCGGGACCCCACCCCCGTCCGCGAGGAGCGGCAATCGTGATCCGGCACCTGGTCCTGTTCAAGCTCAACGAAGGCGTCAGCAAGGACGACGAGCGCGCGCTCGCCGGCGCCAAGGCCTTCTCCGAACTCGGCGCGGTCATCCCCGAGCTGCGCGAGTGGGAGTGCAACTGGAACACCACCGAGCGGGACATCGCGTACGACTACGCGATCAACAGCCTGGTCGAGGACCGCGACGCCCTGCAGGCCTACCTGACCCACCCGGCCCACCAGGCCGCGGCGGCCCTGTGGCGCGAGTTCGCGACCTGGGTGATCGCCGACATCGAGGTCTGAGCACCCGTCCGACCCCGCCCCGTCCGGAGCCCGTCACGGGCCCTTCCCCCGGACGGACCGCGGCGCCCCGTCCGACCTCCGGGCGGGGCGCCTTGCTCTGTCCCGGAACGATCCCCGCCGTTCCCCGCCGACCGGCCGGGCGCAGGTCGAACGGCCTACCAACACACCTCTACCGGGTGCTTGCCCGACCTGCGCCCACCTTGTGATGCTATGACCGGTTTTGCCGGACATGGCGAGGTGATGAACCAGCCGCGACACCCGATCCGCAGGGCCCGCCGTTGTCGACTTTGGGAGGGGTGACGTGTCCGTGGACGAGGTGCTGGCTGCGATCATCAGCCCGGCCGGCGAGCTCCGCCCGGACGGGCTGCGCGGCCCCGGCGGGCGGCCCGTCGTGGACGTCCGGACGCTGACCCGGGTGCTGTTCGAACGGCTCGCCGAGCTGCCCCCGGACGCCCCCGAGCGGGAACGCGTCCGGGCCGCCCTGATCGAGGTGAACATCCCCCTGGTCCGCTACGCGGCCACCCGCTTCCGCAGCCGCAGCGAGCCGATGGAGGACGTCGTCCAGGTCGGCACCATCGGCCTGATCAACGCGATCGACCGCTTCGACCCCAGCCGCGGCGTCCAGTTCCCCACCTACGCGCTGCCGACCATCCTGGGCGAGATCAAGCGCTACTTCCGGGACAACGTCCGCACCATGCACGTCCCGCGCCGGCTCCAGGAGCTGTGGGTCCAGGTCAGCGGCGCGATGGAGGAGCTGACGGTGCTGCACGGGCGGGCCCCCAAGGTGCCGGAGATCGCCGCCAGCCTGCGGATCCCCGAGGAGGACGTCCGGGCCTGCCTGGACGCCGGGCGGGCCTACAACGCGGCCTCCCTGGAGGCCGCCCAGGAGCACGAGGGCGGACTCGCCCTGCTCGACCGGCTCGGCTACGAGGACGCCGCGCTGGCCGAGGTCGAACACCGCGACATGGTCCGCCACCTGCTGGTCCAACTCCCCGAGCGGGAGCGCAGGATCGTGATGCTGCGGTTCTTCGCCAACCTCACCCAGTCCCAGATCAGCACCGAGCTGGGGATGTCCCAGATGCACGTCTCCCGGTTGCTCTCCCGGATCCTCAACCGGCTTCGGACCGGCAACTCCTGGGAAGAGTGAGATTGCAGCGCGTTACCCCCGCGTGACATCTTGCGACGTTCGGGTTTGCCGTGCACCGTGTTCCGGTATGGAGGGGGGAGGGCCCCGCCGGGAACCTCCGTGCGAGGGCCCCCGTTCAACCGTCAGTCACAAGGGGGTGGGTGCATGTCCGGAGAGCTGGGCACTGCGGAGATCCACGCTGGACACGCCAACGGCACGGCCGTCGCCGAGGACCTGGTCCCGCGGCAGCGGGTCGAATCCGTCCGGCCGCCCGGCCCCGACGCGGCACCGGAGCCGCCGGCCGGCTCCGGGCTGGACACCCGGACGCTCTCCCGCTCGCTGTTCCTGCGGCTGGCCGCGCTGGAGCCCGGCAGCGCGGAGCACACGTACGTCCGCGACACCCTGATCGAGCTCAACCTGCCGCTGGTCCGGTACGCCTCGGCGCGCTTCCGCAGCCGCAACGAGCCGATGGAGGACATCGTCCAGGTCGGCACCATCGGCCTGATCAAGGCGATCGACCGCTTCGACCCGGAGCGCGGGGTGGAGTTCCCCACCTTCGCGATGCCCACCGTGGTCGGCGAGATCAAGCGCTTCTTCCGGGACACCAGCTGGTCGGTCCGGGTGCCGCGGCGGCTCCAGGAGCTGCGCCTGGCACTCACCAAGGCCGGCGACGAGCTGTCGCAGCGGCTGGACCGCTCCCCCACCGTCGCCGAGCTGGCCGCCTGCCTGGGCGTCAGCGAGGAGGACGTGGTCGAGGGCCTCGCGGTCGGCAACGCGTACACCGCCAGCTCGCTCGACTCGGGCTCCGGCGAGGAGGACAGCGACGGCCCGCTGGCCGACCGGCTCGGCTACGAGGACCTCGCGCTGGAGGGCGTCGAGTACCGGGAGTCGCTGAAGCCGCTGCTGGCCAAGCTGCCGCCGCGCGAGCGCCGGATCATCATGCTGCGGTTCTTCGGCAACCTCACCCAGTCGCAGATCGGCGAGGAGATCGGGATCTCGCAGATGCACGTCTCCCGGCTGCTCACCCGGACACTCACCCGGCTCCGCGAGGGCCTGATCAACGAGGGCTGACCGAACCGGGCCGACCGGCGGACGCCGATCGACGGAGGCCGAGCAGCAGGGCCGGCAGGGGCCGGCAGGAGGCCCAGCAGGGGCCGAGCAGCGGGCCCGAGCAGGGGGCCGATCGACGCGGGTCGATCGGTCCCCTCAGCTGTCGCTGCCGTCCAGCAGGTTGACGCGCAGTCCGGCCAGCACGTCGTCGTCCAGCCCGAGCCCCTCCCGCCAGAACGGTTCGAAGCCGCCCCAGCCGGCCTCGACCTCCGCGAAGGCCGCGTCCAGGTAGGCGCGGTCGGCCTGGAAGACCGGCAGGAGCAGCTCGGGCTCGCGCATCAGGCCGCGGGCCGCGAAGTCGCCCAGCACGCGCTCGACGACCGCCGCGGAGCGCTCGTTGGTGAGCAGGTAGTCGTCGAGGACCGTCGCGCGGTCCACCCCCAGCGCGGTCATCAGGAGCGCGGCGGCCCAGCCGGTGCGGTCCTTGCCCGCGGAGCAGTGGAACAGCAGCGGCGGCCCCTCCGGGGCGGCCAACAGGCGCAGCAGGGCGGCGAAGCGCTCGCGCGCCACCCGGTCCGTGACGAACCATCGGTAGAGGCCGGTCATCATCGCGCCCGCCCGGCCGTCGCCGAGCAGTGCCCGCTGCCGCTGCGCACTGGCGTCGGACAGCGCATCCCTGATCATCACGTAGATGTCGAAGTCCGTTGCCAGCAAGGGGAAGTGGTGCAGCGCCACACCATCGGGCAGCCGGTCGCGGCCGGCCTCGCGGACCTCGTCCATGCTGCGCAGGTCCACCACCCGGCGCAGGCCCAACTCGGCCAGCGGGCCGAGGTCTTCGGCGGTGACGTGGTTCAGGCCGTCACTGCGCAGGGCCACTCCGCGGCGCAGGATCCGTCCGTCGGCCGCCCGGTAACCGCCCAGATCCCGTGCGTTCACCGCGCCGCGCAGACCGAGGCTGCGCCCGACCGACTCCGTTCCGCCCCCCTCCGGCGCCGAATTCCGTGCGTTCACGATTCTTCCGGACCGGGCCTGCCGATCGGTCACGCGCGCCTCCATTGCATATTCAGACTGTCACATGGCACAACGGTGCCCGATATTGCATGAACCTGCCCAATGGACCGGGGAGATGTGCAAGAGTGTCATGCGCAACGACGACAGTGTAGGTGTCCCACCCACCCCATCGGGCCACACCGTCGGTAACCACCTGTAGCGCTCAGCTTCCGGTTTTTCATTTTCAATTCATTATTTGCGTCACCGGTCCGGTTCCGGTCACAATCAGCGCCTTCATGGCAACGCCATGAACGTTGGTAACAGGTTCGCTGCACTCTCGCCCATTTGGTCCCTCGCACGGCCGACCCTCGACCAGGATGGGCGCCGGGCAGCCTGCTGCCCGCGAACAGCTACACGGGCAGGCGAGCGCCGAGCAGCGCGTTGCCTGGCCCAAGGGGAGGATCAACCATGGGTCGAGCGACCCGAAGAGTCGCCGCGTGCGCGGCGGCAGTCCTGCTGGCCGGCGGCCTGCAGACCACCCTGGCCTTTGGCGACACCACGCCGCCCAGGATCGACCTCACCATCCTGGTCGTCGACGACGGCGGTCCCTCGGTTGCGGCCATCACCGCCGAGCTCAAGAGCCAGGGCACGCCGTACAAGGTCGTCAGCCTCAATGACCCCAACCGTCCCGTGATCAACGCGGCTTTCCTGAGCGACACGGTGAACGGCCAGCCGCGCGGGAAGTTCCAGGGCATCGTGCTGCCCAACGAAAACCCCTTCCCCAACAGCGCGGCCGAGATGACGGCCATCGCGAGCTACGAAGCCGCTTTCAACGTCCGTCAGATCGACGCGTACACGTGGGCCAGTCCGGCGGTGGGGCTGAACTACGCGCAGAATCCCGGATTCGTCGGCACTCTCGACGGATTCCAGGGCGCCACCACCGCGGCCGGAACATCGGGATCGTTCGGGTACCTCAAGGGCAGCGTCCCGTTCGAGGACAACGACCCGAGCGTCAGCGAGAGCTACGGCTACCTCGCCACCCCGCTCGCGAGCCTCCCGGCCGGCGCCTCCTTCGTCCCGCTGGTCGACGCGCCGATACCCGGCGGCACCTCGCGCGGGTCGCTGGTCGGCGAGTACACCCACGACGGCCGCAAGGAACTGGTCGTCACGTTCGTCTACAACCAGTACCAGCAGCAGTACCGCCTGCTCGCCCGCGGCATGGTCGACTGGATCACCCAGGGCGTCCACCTCGGCTACGACCGCAACTACTTCGCGGCCCACGTCGACGACGTCTTCCTGGCCGACGACCGCTGGGACACCACGCTGAAGTGCACCCCCGGCGACGTCACCTGCCCGCCCGGCACCCCGGACACCGCGAACCCGATCCGGATGACCCAGGCGGACGCCCAGTACCTCAAGCAGTGGCAGACCGCCAACAACTTCACCCTGGACATGGTGTTCAACGGTGGCGGCAGCGAGGACTGGAAGGCCGACCACGAGACCACCGTGGACCCCACGGCGAGCCAGATGATCGCCGACCAGAACAGCTACCGCTGGGTCAACCACACGTACACCCACCCGTACCTGGGCTGCGTCCAGGACGTCTCGGTGGTGCCGTGGAAGTGCACCAAGGACGCCGCGGGCAACACGGTCTGGACCGACCAGAACACCGTCTCCAGCCAGATCAAGAACAACTTCGACTGGGCCAAGACCAACGGCCTGAACGTCGACCCGCAGGTCCTGGTCACCGGCGAGCACTCCGGTCTGCTGACCGCCCCGCAGGAGACCAGCGACAACCCGTACCTGGCCCCGGCGCTGGCCGCCAACGGCATCAAGTTCACCGGCAGCGACGCCTCCCGCGAGCCCGCCCAGCGGGCCGTCGGCTCCTCGACGCTGACCGTGCCGCGGTACCCGATGAACGTCTTCTACAACGCCGGCACGGCGAAGGAGGAGACCGACGAGTACAACTGGATCTACACCA
Source organism: Kitasatospora sp. NPDC096140 (assembly GCF_040303045.1). NCBI lineage: Bacteria > Bacillati > Actinomycetota > Actinomycetes > Kitasatosporales > Streptomycetaceae > Kitasatospora > Kitasatospora sp. NPDC096140. Next base: position 140,401 of record NZ_JBEOUW010000003.1, on the reverse strand, counting down.
GCGCGGCCAACGGTGGCAGCGGCGTCTGTGAGAACAACGCCAACTCGACCTGCCTGCCGGCGCCGCTGGACGTCAACACCGGCTTCCAGTCGTACATCGTTCCGCTGGAGGCCCGGATCGACCTCGGCCACGTGCTGAACAACGACCCGCGGCCGCACTTCATCCACCAGTCGAACCTGTCCGAGGACAAGATCCTCTACCCGGTGCTGGAGAAGATCCTCGGCACCTACCGGTCGCTGCACGCCGACAACACCCCGATCGTGAACCTCGGCGAGCGCGAGATCGGCCAGGAGTTCCAGAAGCGCGCGGCCTGGAACGCGGCCGTCGCCGCCGGCAAGGTCACCGCCTACCGGGTCGGCAACACCGTCACGGTCAGCGCGCCGTCCGGTGTTCAGGTCCAGGCCACCATGCCGACCGGCACTTCTCAGAAGCTGGTCATCGGATCGACCGGGTTCGGTTCGTCCTACGCCGGTACGCTCTCCGGCTGGGTGTCCCCGGGCTCCCTGCAGAGCAACGTCACCCTGCAGCTCCCGTCCGCTCCGGCCGCCCCGGCCGCGGTGGCGCCGAGCGTCGCGGCCAAGTCCGTCCCGGCCGCGGTGCCGGCGGACAAGAAGGTCGTCCCGCAGGGCGTCGCCACTCCGGTCCCGGTGGGCCCGAGCGACATCACCCGCAAGCCGGCGCCGTCCCTGGTGCCCGGCAGCGGGACCCCGGTGCCCGGCAAGGGCGTGACCACTGATAACAACGGTCACGGCGGCAAGGGCGCGGCGAACAGCGGCAAGGCCTCCGGGGGGACGGCCACGCCGAGCAGCACCGCCGGACGCTCCGGCAAGCGGTAACCCGTAACACCCGCCGGCGGGGTCGGACCGGGCGACCGGCCCGACCCCGCCACGGCTCCCGTTCCGGCCACCCAGGCCGGAACCTACGCAAGAACAGGAGGGGGGACAGGAATGCGCGTCACCCTGCTCACCGAGGGGACGTATCCGCACCAGCACGGCGGCGTGAGCGTCTGGTGCGACCAGCTCGTTCAAGGCATGCCGGACGTCGACTTCGACGTCATCGCCGTCACCGGAACCGGCCACGAAGCACTGGCCTGGGAGTTGCCCGCCAACGTCAAGTCGGTCACGACCGCTCCGCTGTGGGGCCCGGCCTCCGAGGCCAGGGCACCCCGCGGCAAGGAGCTGCGGCGCTTCCTCAACGCGTACGAGCGCTTCCTGCACTCCATCCTCGACCCGGTCTACACCACGCACTTCGGCACCGAGCTGTACGGCTTCGCCGACCTCGCCCGGCGCGGGCTGCTCAGCCCGGCGCTGCGCAGCGAGCGCGCCCTGCGCACCCTGCAGCACGTGTGGACCCGGGACTACCTGCCCACCGCCGTCTCCCTGCCCACCCTGCACGACGCGCTGAACGCGACCGACCTGCTGGAGCACGCCCTGCGGCCGCTCGCGGTCGAGCCGCCGAAGGAGGGCGTCGCGCACGCGGCCAGCGGCGGCCTCGCCACCCTGCCCGGGCTGATCGCCGCCCAGCAGTACGGCGTACCGTTTCTGCTCACCGAGCACGGCATCTACCTGCGCGAGCGCTACCTCGGCTACCGCACCGGCCCGTACCGCTGGCCGGTCAAGGCGCTGCTGCTCGGCTTCTACCGGATGCTCGCCGAGGAGAGCTACCGGGTGGCCGCGCTGGTCACCCCCGGCAACCGGTACAACCGGCGCTGGGAGGAGCGCGGCGGCACGCCGTCCGCGCACATCCGCACCGTCTACAACGGGGTCGACCCGGCGGCCTTCCCGCCGGCCGGCCCCGAGCCCGACACCCCGACCCTCAGCTGGGCCGGCCGGGTCGACCCGATCAAGGACCTGGAGACGCTGATCCGGGCCTTCGCCATCGTCCACCGCGAGATCCCCGAGGCGCGACTGCGGCTCTTCGGGGGCACTCCCAAGGGCGGCGAAGCGTACCGGGACGGCTGCATAGCCCTGGCCGCCGAGCTCGGCATAGCCGAGTCGGTGGCCTTCGAGGGCCGCGTCGCCGACATCACCGACGCGTACGCGGCGGGCAACGTGGTCATGCTCTCCAGCATCAGCGAGGGCTTCCCGTTCACCCTGATCGAGGCGATGTCCTGCGGCCGCGCGACCGTCTCCACCGACGTCGGCGGCGTCCGCGAGGCCGTCGGCGACACCGGTCTGGTCGTCCCGCCGCGCGAGCCCGAGCCGATGGCCGCTGCCGCGATCGAGCTGCTGCGCGACGCCGAACGGCGCGCCCGGCTCGGCGAGGGGGCCCGGCTGCGGGTGATCGAGCAGTTCACGCTGCGCCAGAACATCGACGGCTTCCGCGGCATCTACACCGAACTCCTGGGCACCTCCCGCTGGATGCCCGGCGGCATGGTGGCCGTCACCGACCAGGCCCCCAGCCCCGACTGGGGCCAGCAGCTGACCTCCTCCCGGCCCGAGCCGAGCGAGGTGGGCGCGTGAGCGCGCGAAGCGAGAGAACCATCAAGAGGTGCGTGTCCCGCGAAGCGGCCGCCGAGCGCTGCGAGGTGGACGCATGAGCGGTCCTCTGAGACTGGTTCCGGACGAGGGCGGCTCCGAGCGGACGATGCAGCTGCGCACGCTGCCGCTCAAGCTCCGCCGTCCCGCCCCGACGGACCCCGAGCCCGGGCCCGAGCAGCAGCTCGGCCTCTCCGCGGACCCGCTCGACGAACTCGCCGAGCGCCTGCGGGACGTCTGCGCCGACGCCGTCCACCCGTACGAGATCGCGGCCTTCCTGGAGTCCGACGGTCTCTCGGACGAGCAGGCGGCGCTGCTGTACGGCCGCCCCGACGCGTTTACCGTCGCCGAGGAGCTGTTCGAGAAGGTCGAGCGCCGCTACCCCGGCCCGAGCTCCGAGTTCGCCAACCCCTGGCGGGCCGACCCCTGGCGCTGCGTGGTGCGCGGCCTGGTGTTCGCCCTGCCCGGCCTGGGCTACCTGCTCGGCGCCAACCTGTTCGCGACCACCCGGATGCGCTTCGGCCTGCCCTCGGGCATGCTCGCGCTGTCGATCGCCACGCTGGTCAGCTGGGGCTTCAACCAGGCCCTGGCGCACCGCGCGTACCGCTGGCTGAGCCGGCTGCGCCGCCGGGAGGCCGCGGTCTGCCTGGCGGTCGGCGCACCGCTCGGCGCGCTGATCGCGGCCGCTGCCGCGTACGTGGTGGGCGGGCCGCTCGGGGCGTTGTGCTTCGCCGCCGGGCAGTCCTGCTACCTGGCGGCGGCCACCGTGCTGCTGGTGCTCGGGCGGGAGAAGTTCCTGCTGCTGGCGCTGGCCCCGGCCTCGGTCGGCGCGGGCGTGGTGCTGGCGACGGACGTTCCGCAAGCGGTGCGTACGGTCGTGCTGCTCGCCTCGGTGCTACTGGCCGTCGGGCTGGCCGTCCGGGAGCTGTTCCTCTGCGTCCGCCGGGGCGAACGGGAGTCCGTGGCGCTCAAGCTGCCGCTCCGCCAGGAGGTCCCGCACCTGCTGTTCGGCCTGGCCTGCGGCGCGCTCACGCTGATCGCCGGCCTGGGCACGACCATCCACCAGGCCGTGCAGACCGGCGGCCACGCCCCGCAGGGGGCGGCGACCGCACCGACCGGACCGGCCATGATCGCGCTGACGCTCAGTCTCGGCCTCGCCGAGTGGCTGCTCTTCCGCTACCGGGCGATGGCCGTGGCCGCCCTGCGCACCAGCCACACCACCGGCCAGTTCACCCGCCGCACCGGCGGGATCCTGCTCGGCTGCCTCTTCATCTACCTCACCACCGTGGCCGCGCTGGACGCCGCCGCGACCGTGCTGTGGCCCGGCGCCCCCGCGCTCGGCGTGCCCCAGCTCGGCGCGATGCTGCTCCTCGGCGGCTCGCTCTGGCTGGCGCTGCTGCTGAACGCCTTCGGGTTCAGCTGGAGCACCGCCCTCATCTGTCTGGCCGCCGCGGGTGCCGAGAGCACCGGGCTGCTGACCGGTGTGGATCCGATCGTCCTGCAGCTCATCGGCTGCGGGGCGGCCGCCGTCGTCCTCACCTCCATCGCCGGGCCCGCGCTCGGCCGCACCACCCAGCACCGCTGAACCACTTCCGAATCACACCGAAAATCCCGCACGCCTCCTTACGTGCACCGTCGTACCCGTTTGACCCGAAACACCCACCCTGACCAACCGGCGGCCGACCACCACAGAGCGTCCGGCCCGCCACGGCAGATCGAGAAAGCGAACCCCGCATGAGCAGCGTCGCGGTTACCGGAGCCGAGGGCTTCATCGGCTCCCACCTCGTCGAGACCCTGGTCGCCGACGGGCACCACGTCCGCGCGATGGTCCAGTACAACTCCTTCTCCTCCTTCGGGTGGCTGGAGACCCTGTCCGAGGAGGTGCTGGACTCGGTCGAGATCATCCTCGGCGACGTCCGGGACCCGGGCTCGGTCAACGGCCTGGTCAAGGGCACCGAGGCGGTCTACCACCTGGCCGCCCTGATCGCGATCCCGTACTCCTACCGCGCCCCCCACTCGTACGTGGACACCAACGTCACCGGCACCCTGAACGTGCTGGAGGCGGTGCGCCACCTGGAGATCCCGCGCCTGGTCCACACCTCCACCAGCGAGACCTACGGCACCGCGCAGACCGTGCCGATCACCGAGGACCACCCGATCAACACCCAGTCCCCGTACGCGGCCTCCAAGGCCGGCGGGGACCGGCTGGCCGACAGCTACCACGCCAGCTTCGAGACCCCGGTCGTCACGCTGCGCCCGTTCAACACCTTCGGCCCGCGGCAGTCGATGCGCGCCGTCATCCCGACCGTGATCGCCCAGGTCGCGGCCGGCCAGACCGAGATCACCCTCGGCGACCTGCGCCCGACCCGCGACTTCATGTTCGTCAAGGACACCGCCAACGCGTTCCGCACGGTCGGCACCGCGTCCGCCGAGTCGGTGGTCGGCCGGACCTTCAACGCCGGTACCGGCGGCGAGATCTCGGTCGGCGACCTGGTCACCCTGGTCGGCAAGCTGATGGGCGTCGACCTGGTGGTGAAGGAGGACGAGCAGCGCATCCGTCCGACCAACTCCGAGGTCATGCGCCTGGTCGCGGACGCGACCCGGCTGCGCGAGGCCACCGGCTGGGCCCCGCAGTTCAGCCTGGAGCAGGGCCTGGAGCAGACCATCGAGTTCTTCCGCGACCCGGCGAACCTGGCGCGCTACAAGACCGACATCTACAACGTCTGACCGCCTTCGCGTTCATGCTCGTCCTGGTAACCAAGGTTCGTGTACTGCACATCCTTTCCGTGGGGGAAACACCATGCATGCAGTGATCCTGGCCGGCGGCAAGGGCGTTCGTCTCCGCCCCTACACCACCGCGCTTCCCAAGCCGCTCGTTCCGATCGGCGACCAGCACGCGATCCTGGAGATCGTGATGCGCCAGCTCGCCGCGGCGGGCTTCCAGTCCGTCACCCTGGCCATCGGCCACCTCGGCCACATCATCCGCGCCTACGTCGGCAACGGCTCCCAGTGGGGCCTGCGGGTCGGCTACGCCGTCGAGGACAGCCCGCTCGGCACCATGGGCCCGCTGCTCACCATGCAGGACCGCCTGCCCGAGCACTTCCTGGTGATGAACGGCGACATCCTCACCGACCTGGACTTCGCCGGGGTGCTCAAGCACCACGAGGCGTCCGGTGCCCCGCTGACCATCGCCACCTACGCCCGCCAGGTCAAGATCGACTTCGGCGTGCTGACCACCGACTCCGGCGCGATCACCGGCTTCCAGGAGAAGCCCAGCATCGACTACCGCGTCTCGATGGGCGTGTACGGCGTCTCGCGCTCGGCGCTCGCCAAGTACACCCCCGGCCTGCCGCTGGGCTTCGACGAGCTGGTGCTGGACCTCCTGGCCGCGAAGACCCCGCCGGCCTCGTACGAGTTCGGCGGCTACTGGCTCGACATCGGCCGCCCCGACGACTACGACCGGGCCAACGCCGAGTTCTCGACCATCCGCCCGGTCCTGATGCCCTTCGAGTCGGCCGGTGTCGCACCGGGCGTCGCGGAGCTGCCGATCCCGGCCGCCCGCACCGCCGCGAGCGACTCCGCCGACGAGCCCGCCGCCGCGGGCGCCGAGAGTGACGGACGTGCCGCGTGAGAATCCTGCTTCTCGGCGCCGACGGCTTCCTGGGCCGTCACGCCACCGCCGTCCTGCGGTCGCTGCCCGACACCACCCTGCTGACCGCGGGCCGGCGGCCCCACCACGACCTGCGGCTCGACCTGGCCACCGCCGAGGTCGGCCCGCTCGGCGAGGAACTGGCCGCACTGGCCCCCGACGCGGTGGTCAACTTCGCCGGCGCGGTGGCCGGCAGCGCGGTCAAGCTCGCCGAGGTGAACGCGCGCGGCCCGGCGGTGCTCTGCGAGGCGCTGGAGCTCGGCGCCCCGAAGGCCCGCCTGGTGCACATCGGTTCGGCCGGCGAGTACGGCGTCTGCGACCAGGGCAGTTCGCTGCCCGAGGACGCCGACGCCCGCCCCGTCGGCGTGTACGGCGCGACCAAGCTGGCCGGCTCCCTCGCGGTGGCCGGCTCGCCGCTGGACGCCGTGGTGCTCCGGGTGTTCAACCCGGTCGGCCCCGGCGCCCCGGCCGGCTCGCTGGCCGGCCGACTGGCCGCCGAGCTGCGCCGGGTGGCGCCCGAGGGCGCGGACGGCGTGGTCACGGTCGGTGACCTCTCCGCCTACCGCGACTTCGTCGACGCCCGGGACATCGCCAAGGCGATCGGCCTGGCCGTCGCGGCCGACGGCCCGCTCCCCCGGGTGCTCAACCTCGCCTCCGGGCAGGCCAAGCAGGTCCGGGCGATCGCCGACGGACTGGTCGCCGCCGCCGGGTTCACCGGCCGGATCGACGAGAGCGGGGTGGGTTCCGAGCGCTCGACCGCGGTCTCCTGGCAGCAGGCCGACATCTCGGCCGCCGCCCGGGCGCTCGGCTGGCACCCGGAGACGGACCTCGCCGACACCCTGCGCGACCTGTGGCTCGCCACCCCCGAGCCCACGCCGACCCCGGTGGTCGCATGACCACCGGGCACCTCCCCGACGGCCGCCTGCTGGTGCCGCTGTACGTCCACCCCGCGGTGGACCCGGCGGCCTGGCGGGCGGTCGCCGCCGCCGACCCCACCCGGATCGCCGCCGTCGTGCTCAACCTCGCCGACGGTCCGGGCGAGGTCCCGGACGGCGTCTTCGCCGAGGCCGCGGAGGAACTCCGCGCGGCCGGGCTGCCGTTGGTCGGGTACGCCGACACCGACTACGGCCGCCGACCGCACGCGGCCGTCGTCGCCGACATCCTGACGTACCGCCAGCGCCACGGCATCACCGGCGTCTACCTCGACCAGGTGACCACCCATCCGGGCGCGTTGGCGCACTACCGGCGACTGGCCACGGCGGCCCGCGCGGCCGGGTGCGGCACCGTGATCTTCGGTCACGGCGAGCACCCCGATCCCGGGTACGCCGAAGTCGGCCTGGCCGACCTGCTGGTCACCTTCGAGGGGGACTGGGACACCTACCGTGCGATGACCCAACCGCTGTGGACCGGCCGGCACGCGTCCTCCCGGTTCTGCCACCTGGTCTACGACGTCCCGCCCGAGCACGCCCAGGACGCCACCGCCCTGATCGCCGCCCGCCGGGCCGGCGTCGGCTGCGCCGTCCCCGGCGCCGGGGAGAACCCCTGGCGCACCCTGCCGTACGGTCTGACCGCCGCCGAACTGACCTGACCCGACTCGGAGTTCGACTACCGTGAACCGCCGTAACCGGCTCCTGCCGGCCGCCCTCGCCCTCGCCACCGCCACCGCTCTGCTGGCCACCTCGTGCAGCAGCTCCGGTTCGGAGGACGACGACGACTCGGCCGACGGCTCCCCGAGCACCCCGCCCGCCGCCACCGCCCCGAGCACACCCGGCACCAGCGCCCCGGGCACCCCCGACGGCACTCCCGACGCCACCCCCGCCCCGGACTCGCCCAGCGCCCCCGCCACGAGCACGGCCCCGGGCACCCCGAGCGGCACCACCGCCCCGGGCACCACCCCGCCCGGCGGCACCGCCCCGGCGCCGACCGGCGCCCGCTGGCAGCCCACTCCGGGGCTGGCCTGGCAGTGGCAGCTCGGCGGCGGCCCCGTGGACCAGTCGGTGGACGTGCCGGTCTACGACATCGACGGCTTCGAGAACGACGCCTCGGTGGTGGCCGCGCTGCACGCCAAGGGCCGCAAGGTGATCTGCTACATCAACGCCGGCTCCTGGGAGGACTTCCGCCCCGACTCCGCCGCCTTCGCCAAGGCGCTGCAGGGCTCGGACACCGGCTGGAAGGGGGAGAAGTGGTTCGACATCCGCAAGCTCGACCAGCTGAAGCCGCTGATGGCCGCCCGCTTCGACATGTGCAGGAGCAAGGGCTTCGACGCCATCGAGCCTGACACCATCGAGGCCTACAACCAGAACAGCGGCTTCCCGCTGACCCCCGACGACCAGCTGAAGTACAACCGGATGCTGGCCCAGCTCGCGCACGAGCGCGGCCTGGCCATCGGCCTGAAGAACGACCTGGACCAGATCCCCGCGCTGCTGCCGGACTTCGACTTCGCGGTCAACGAGGAGTGCTCGCAGTTCGACGAGTGCGACCGCGTCGCACCCTTCGTCAAGGCGGGCAAGGCGGTCTTCCACGTCGAGTACAAGCTCGACACGGACAAGTTCTGCGCCAAGGCCAAGTCGCTCGGCTTCAGCTCGATGCAGAAGAAGCTCGACCTGAACGCCTGGCGCAAGCCCTGTTGAGGTGTTCCGCTCCCGTCGCGCGGGTGACCCGGACGAGGGTCACCCGCGCGAGGGTCACTTGACCGCCAGCCAGATGACGGCGCCCAGCACGGCCAGGGCGACGACGGCGACCAGCGCGATCACGCCGGTCCGGCTGCCGCCGCCGCTGCGGCCGTAGGTGGAAACGGTGGCCGGCTCCTGGCGAGCCGGGGTCTCGTCGACGAACGCCCGGAACATCTGAGTGCTGCCGGCGGGGTCGTAGTCGTTGTCAGCCATGGCACGGACTCTAACGAATCGGCCCACCTCAGGCACAGCCCGGACCCCCCTTCGGAACCGTCGCACCACCCGCCGTGCGGCGGCGGTGCGACGGTGGTGCGACCGGCTCGTGAACACCGCGGGGAGCCCGGCCCCCGACGGCGGCGCGCGGTCGGGGGCCGGGTGCGTCCGCGGCGCTACGGACGCCCGAAGTGGGTCGGGTAGTAGCCCGCGTCGAGGGTCGAGACCCGGACGGTCCTGCCCGGCCGGGGTGCCTCCACGAAGGTGCCGCCGCCCAGGTATATCCCCACGTGGTGGATCCCCGAGGCGCGGCCGTTGTCCGACCAGAACACCAGGTCACCGCGGCGCAGCTGCCCCGCGCCGATCGGCGTGGTCGCCGCGTACTGGTCGTCCGCCACGCGCGGCAGGCTTATCCCCGCGCGTCGGTAGGCCTGCTGCACCAGTCCCGAGCAGTCGTAGCCGGACGGGCCGTTGCCGCCCCACACGTACGGCTTGCCCAGCTGGGCGAGCGCGTAGTCGACGGCCGCCTCCTTGCTCCCGGAGGCCGGCGCGGTGTCCTGGGGCTCACGGCTCACGGGCGGGGCGGGTGCGGGGGCCGAACCGCCGCCGGACTGCCCGGTGCGGTTCAGGTAGACGTCGTAGTGGCTGGTCCAGCGCCACTCGCCGCTGTCGTTCTTGAACCAGTACTTCGACCCGTCCCAGCCCTGGCGCAGGCCGTTCGAGGAGGCCGATCCGTTGGAGGGGGCCTTGGTGCCGGAGGCGCCGGATCCCCCTGCACCCCCGGAACCGCCTGCGCCCCCGGATCCGCCGGACCGGCCGGTGCGGCTCGCGTAGACGTCGTAGTGGCTGGTCCAACGCCACTCGCCGGCAGCGTTCTTGAACCAGTACTTCGAGCCGTCCCAGCCCTGCTTCCCGGCCGCGGCGTGCGCCGACCCGGCTCCGGCCGTCAGGCCGACCACGCCGGCGCCCGCCAGCACGGTGGTGGCCAGGCAGGTGCTCCGCACGGCACGGTGTATTCGGCTGCCGCCGGCCGGCCCGGGGCGGTGGGCGGTGCGCGGCCTGGGCGCGCAGTTCGGGCAGCCGCAGCCGGCGATCGCGGGGATGCTGCCGAGCCGCTCCTCGAAGTCGATCGGACCGGGGTCCTCGTCGAGGCCTGTGCCGGGTTCGGCGTACGCGCCGGTGGCTATCCTCATGCGGGTCGTCCTTCCTTCCGCCCGGCACGGGCGGCCGGGGGCGGTACCGAGGCGGCCACTCCGGCCGGGGCGACGAAGGCGACCAGCAGCTGCTCCATCAGGGCGCTGCGGGCGGCCTCGTCCAGTTCGTGGGCGGTGGCGCGCTCCAGACGCCTTACCGCGAGCGCCGCGGCCTCCACCGCGTCGTCCACCAGCACCGTCCGCAGGCCCGCGTCCAGGTCGGCCAGCCGGCGGCGGCGCATCGACTCGGCGACCTCGGGCGCGTAGTCCAGCCCCAGCGGCTGCGCCGAGTACACCTCCAGGCCCGCCGGGGCGACCTCGGCGGCCAGCGCCCTGGTCATCTCGTCGGCGAACCACTGCCCGTCGCGCAGCGCGGGGCCGGGCGCCGCGTTGCTGTCGCACGGCAGCAGGGACGCGGTGCGGGTGAGCACCGCCTGGACCTGCTCGCGCAGGTAGCCCTCGTGGTCCGCGATGGCCAGCAGCGCCCGAGCGGTGTCCTTGACCCGCCAGACGATCAGCAGCCGGACCACGATCGGCGTGCCGGTCCGGTCGACCACCCGCACCGGCTCGCTGCGCCAGTGCCGCAGACGGACGTCCACCCGGCGACGGCGCAGCAGCGGGTTGACCCAGACCAGACCGGTCCTGCGGACGGTGCCGCGGTAGCGGCCCCAGCGGCTCAGCACCCGGGTCTCGCCGCCCGCGTTGGCCAGCAGCCCGGCGAGCGCGACCACCACCAGCAGGCCGGCCGCGCTGACCGCGGCGATCGCCGCGGCGTCGACCGCAGGCCGTCCGCTCGCCCGCGCGGTGGCGCCGCGCAGGTCGGGCAGCGCGTCCCAGTGCGGGACGACGCCGGTGCGCAGCAGCACGAACAGCACCCCGGCGAGCCCGAGCAGCACCACCAGCAGGGCGGTCCAGCCGGGCAGCGCGGTGGCGCCGTGCTCACGCAGCGCCTGGTCGGCGCGCGGGGGGCGCCGGGAGGTCGAGGCGGTGGTGGCGGCGGTGGTGGCGGCGGCCCCGGCCGGGGTGGCGTCCGGCCACCCGACGGTCTCCGGGGGCGCCGTGTCCAGCGGGTCCCGCAGGTCCGCCGGGCCGACGGACGAGGGCCCGGGGACGACGGCCAACGGGGTGGTCGCCGGTCCGTCGTCGACGGAACCGACCGGCTTGGCGGGCTTGACGGTCGTGACGGCCGTGACCCTGGCCAGCCGGCTGGAGCCGGAGGCGGAACGTTCCGGCAGTGCCGGCGGGAGCATCTCGGGCGGGTTTTCGGGTCGCTGCGACGAATCGCGGGTGACGTCCATGCACGGGTCCTCTGGGTCGGTGTGTCGCGCAACGGGCGGCCCGGATCTGACGGGCAGTGCCAGGGTCAGGCTAAGTTCATACGTCATCAAATGCGACATTTGAGCCAAGGTGTGTCGACATTTACTGACGAATCATCCAAAGCCGACCTGACGCGCAGGCACATGGGCGGATGGTCGGGACAGTTCGGCGCAGGTCAGCGCCGTCGCACACCGGGACCGCGGGCGAACACCCGACGGGTGATCAGCCCGATCCCGGCGAGTACCAGCAGGATCCCGGCGAGCCCACCGTGCCGGCCGGCCTGCTCGGACCGGCCCACCACACCGTGCGGGCCCTCCGTCGGCGGCACGGGCAGCGGCCGGGCCACGGCCTCGCCGTACTCCCCGGACCCAGCCACGGCCCCGGCCTGCCCGGACGGCGACGGCCGGCCGCTCGCGGCGAGGACCGCGGCCCGGGCCGAGCCGCCGGCAGCGGACGGCGTCGGGCTCGGGCTCGGAGTCGGGGGCGGGCTCGGAGTAGGGGTCAGAGTCGGGCTTGGGCTCGGGGTCGGACGAGCGGTGGCGGTGGGCGAGGGAGTGGCGGGCGAGGGAGTCGCGGCGGCGGTCGTGGCAGGAGCGGACGGTACGGCGGAGGCCGACGGAACCACCGACGAGCCGGACGACACCGGGCTCGCCGCAGCCGCCGGAACGGCGGGCGGCGCCGTCGGAACGACGATCGGCAACAGCCCCGGCGGGACCGGCGCCGGCACCTCGGTCGGCGCCGCCACGGCCGGACTCGGACTCGCCGCCGCGGCCGTGGTCGAGGCGACGGGCGCCACCACCGTCGTCGAAGCCGTCGCCGTCGGGCTGGGCAGGGCCGGACCCGACGTCGCCGACACCGACGCCGAGGCAGAAGCCGAAGCCGAAACCGACGGACTCGCCGTCGCCGCGCTCGGGGCCGCCGGAGAAGGCACCGACGGAGAAGGTGTCGCCGGCGAAGGCACCGCCGCGGCGGTGACCCGCACCCGCACCGGGTCCGCCGAGGCCCCGTTGCCCGCCGGGTCGGTGGCCGTGACGGTCAGCCACTGCTCCCCGTCCGTCAGGTCCCGGTTGGCGGTGCAGGTCCAGCTCCCGTCGAGGGCGGACGTCGCCCCGCACAACACGGTCCGCTGGTCCGGACCGGCGCCCGACCCCGCGCCCGACCCCGACCCAGCGCCCGCCGTGACCAGGACGTTCGCGCCCGGCTCCGCCCGTCCGGCGAGCCTCGGACGGCTGACGCGCAGGGTCTCCCCCGGAGCGGGCGCGCCGAGGGTCGGCCGGGCCGGCGGGACGGTGTCGACGACGAGCACGGCCGACTGCCCGGCCGTCCGGTTCCCCGCCGCGTCGACCGCGACCGGGGTGAGCTGGTGCTTCCCGTCCGCCAGGTTCTCGACCGGCAGGCAGGCCCACTGCCCGTCCGTCCGCACCGCCGTGCTGCAGAGCTCGCCGCCCGCGGGACGGTCGGTGACCGAGACGGTGCTGCCGGCGTCGCCGGTGCCGGTGAGCTGCAGCCCGGGGTCGTTGGTGTAGGCGGGCAGGGCGAGCGCGGGGGCGGTCGGCGGCGCGGTCTTCACGGTGACCCTGACCGGCTCGCCGCGCAGCACCACGCCGCCGGTGGTGGTCTCCACCGGGGTGAGGCCGTGCGGGCCTACGGCGAGCGGCGCGGCGGGGCGGCAGGACCAGCCGCCGCCGCGCCCGACCTTGGCCCGGCAGAGCGAGGTCTCGCCCTCCCGGATGTCGACCGTGGCACCGGGCACCGCGCCCTCGCCCCTGATCTCCGGGCGGGCGTCGGCGAGGACGGTGCCGTCGACGGGTTCGGCGATCTCCGGCCGGGCGGCCCCGACGGCCAGCTTGATCCGCTGGTCGGAGACCTGCCCGGAGTCGGCGAAGCCGCCGGAGGAGACGAGCTGCCTGGTGTCGCGGCCGATCCGCAGCCGGGCCCAGGTCTCGCCGGAGGCGGCGCCGGGCGGGACGGTCCACTCCAGGGTCGCGGTGTCGGCGCCGGGCGGGACCTCGGCCTGCACCCGCTCGGCGGGCTCGAACCGGCCGGCGTGCCCGAAGTCGATCCAGCCGGCCAGGGTGGCGGGCTGGTCGCCCACCTCGACCGGGACGGTCAGCCGGTAGTAGCGGCCGATCGCGGCCTCGGTGGGGAAGCCGATCGACGGGTCGGCGCCGTGGTACTCGCTGCGGCCGGGCTGGAGCTTGGGCGGCAACGGGCCGGCGAACGGGCTGAGCAGGGAGGCGCCGTGGTCGAGCCGGACCATCGGTTCGTCGTCCACCGCCTCGCCGGACCCGGGCCGGGTGCGCCGCGACGGCTCGGCCGCATCGGCGCCGAGGAAGAGGTCGGAGACGACGTGCGAGGCGTTGCCGTAGCCCTGCGGTGCGGTGCCGACGCCCTCGTCGACGGTGACGGTGTAGGCCTGGCGCAGGACGGGCGGGGCGGTGGTGCTGCCGGCCTGGGCCGTGGAGCGCTGCTCGACCCGGAACACCGCGGTGCTGAAGGTCCCGACGAGCTCCAGCGAGCCTTCGGCGGCGGAGCCGGGCGTGCCGTCGGAGGCGCCGTCGCGGCCCGCGGGGGCGAGGGTGTTGCCGTCGACCGTCCAGCCGGACCAGTCGGTGCGGCCGGCCAGGGTGGGCGCGACGGGCGAGCCGCCGGTGAGGGTCAGCCGGGCCGCGGTGCCGGTCGTACCGGACGTGCCGGTGGCGACCGCGGCGAGCCCGCTGAGGTGCAGCCGGGGGTTGCGGACGGGCCGGGAGAATGTGAGCCGGAGTGTTCCCGCGGTGCGCCAGGAACCGTCCGCCTGCGCACGGTCCGGGGTGAGTTCGAAGGTCTGCGCGGGGTCTCCGGAGTGCATTCCGTCCGCATAGGGAGTGGTGGATCGCCCCCCTCCGGATCGGCCCGCCAATTGTCCCGGTCCGGCGGTGACGCCCACTCCCGGAGAGGCGTCGAAATCGATCCGGACGGAAAGCCCGGAGGGCAGCACCGCCCGGTGTTCCCCCGACCAGGAGTCAGGGGATTGCTGGGCCACCGAGAGCGGAACGTTCCAGCCGGTCAGCAGCCCGGTCGTGAGGACGGCCAGGGCGGCAGCGGTGCGGGGAAACTGTCGGCTCATCCGGCTCTCCTTCGCGGTCGGCTGCCGGGGCGACGGGCAGTCTGGGCACAAGATCCGACAAAAAGGAATCACGATCCCGGATCGGTCAAACTGCGACACCTACGCTTTTGACCGGGTCCCACCCGTTTGGCGGTCGTCCGGGCGGCAGGACGGGATGTACCCGAAACGGCCTTATTTCATCCATTAGGCGGGAATCAGCACCCCCGAACGGACGCGGGAATGGGAATTCCCGGCCGATCCGACGGACCCCAGCGTCCGGGACCTGACCATTCTTCGAGGGGCTCTGTTCGAACGGCCCGACCGCTTCGCCGGGTCCGGCCGCTTCCCCGGGCCGAGCGCCTTCACCGGGCCGGCGTGCTCCGCCGGGCCGAGCGCGTGGAGCCCGGAAACGGGAGAAGCCCCCGGCCGGTGGCCGGGGGCTTCTCGATGGTGCGCTCAGCAGGATTCGAACCTGCAACCTCTTGATCCGTAGTCAAGTGCTCTATCCGTTGAGCTATGAGCGCAAGGATCGGGCGAACCCGATCTTGCGGAGTTTGGTGCGCTCAGCAGGATTCGAACCTGCAACCTCTTGATCCGTAGTCAAGTGCTCTATCCGTTGAGCTATGAGCGCTCGCCCCGTGAACGTTGCCCCGGGGCGTTGCGGGGACAACATTACATGACCTGCGACGTGGGGCGAAATCGATTGCTCCCGGACCCTCTGCGGACCCCCCGCGACCTCCCGCGGGCCTGCCCCCGACCGGCTCCCCGGCCCACCCCGGACCAGCCCCGGACCCCCGCCGACCTCCGCCGACCCGGGCCGACCCACGCCGGGGTGGATCGAGCGGGGACCGACCCGGCCCCGGTCCGAACCTCCCCCGGGAACGCAAAGAGCCCCCGTCGACGAGATCGTCGACGGGGGCTCCCGACTGGCGGAGGCTGAGGGATTTGAACCCTCGATCAGGAATAACCCCGAAACCGCATTAGCAGTGCGGCGCCATAGACCGGACTAGGCGAAGCCTCCCCACATGGATCGCATCCGCGCGAAGCGGACCCGTTCCGTGTGTCAGTGATGATGCCACAACCCTGGGGTTCGGCACCAACCACCGCCAACGTTACTAGGCGGGTCGTCCCCGCCGCAAAGAAGAATGAGATACTGCCGTCTCCGGAGGAGCTGCCCCGAGCCGAGGAGACCTGTCGACGTGAGCAGCAGGCCGATCCGAGGCGCTGCTCGCCTCGCCGCCATACTCGACGCCCTGCCCGACGCGTTGTTGCTGGTGAACAGCAACGGCACCGTCGTGGACGCCAACAGCGCGGCCGTCCAGGCCCTGCAGGCGCCGGGCACCTCGCTGGTCGGCATGGGCGTGCTCGGCCTGCTCCCCGACTTCGACCCCAGCCGGATCCCCGGTTCGATGCGCCCGGCCACCCGCGACGGCGACGCCCTCGACCGCCCGGTCCGGATGACCGCCCACCGCACCGACGGCACCACGTTCCCGGTCGAGGTCTCCGGCAACGACTTCGCCGACGACAACGACAGCAGCCGCGGCTACGCGCTCTCCCCGCTCGTCCCGTACGACCCGTACCGCGAGGGCTCCCGTTCGTCGTCCTCCTCCGACCTGCTCCTGCTGCTGGTCCGCGACCTCTCCGGCCGGCTCGGCGTCGAGGCGGAGCTGCGCCGCCAGCACAAGCAGACCGAGATGATCCTGCGCGCCGCCGCCGAGGGCGTGCTCGGAGTCGACCTCGAAGGCCGCTGCGTACTGGTCAACCCGGCCGCCGCGCACATCCTGGAGTACCGGGCGAGCGAGCTGGGCGGGCGTGAGCTGCACCCGCTGATCCAGCACTCCCGGGCCGACGGCACCCCGCTGGCGCTGGAGGAGTCCGCGCTGCTGGACACCCTGACCTCCGGGCGCAAGCACCGGGTGCGCGGCACCGTGCTGTGGCGCAAGGACGGCCGTCCGGTCACCGTCGACCTCACCACCGCCCCGGTGCGGGACGGCGACCAGCTGGTCGGCGCCGTGATGACCTTCACCGACCGCAGCCGCGAACTCGCCCTGATCGCCCGCAACGAGCACCTCACCGCCGTCCTGGAGAACGAGCTGGGCGGCGCGCTCAGCGCACTGAACCAGCGGCTGGACGCGCTCGCCGCCGACCCGGCCGGGCAGCTCTGGCCGGAGGCCAACTGGACGCTGCGCCGGCTCGCCGACGAGTGCCGCCGCTTCGGGAAGCTGATCGACGGGGTCCTCGACCACCAGCGCAGCGAGGCCGGCGAGACCGGCGCGACGGAGACCAAGGACGGCAAGGACCCGAAGGACCCCAAGGACGGCAAGGACGTCAAGGGTCGTCGGAAGTCCGCCGTGCAGGTGCCGGTGGCTCTGGACACGGTGGTCCGCCGGGCCGTCGAGGAGGCCGGCGAGCTGGTCGGCCCCGGCCGGGTGCGGTTCTCGGTGCACGCCGCCGCGGTGGAGGTGATCGCCGACGAGCGGCGACTCGCCCAGGCGCTGGCCCACCTGGTCGCCGACGTCAGCGGCGTCCGCCTCGCGCTGGACGCCCCCACCACCCCCTCCCCCGGCCTCGCCGTCCCCGGTCTGGCCGGCGGCGCGGCGCCCGCGGTGCCGACCGCCCCCGAACCGCCGACCGTCGTCCTGGCCGCCGCCCAGCGCGGCGAGGTCGCCCGGGTCGAGATCCGCGGCCCCGGCGTCGGCGGCAGCCCCGTCCACCTGCCGATAGCCCGCTCGGTGGTCGAGCGGCACGGCGGCGTGCTCCAGCCGCACGAGCTGCCCGGCAAGTCCGGGACCACGTACGTCGTCGAACTGCCGCTGGACCCGGCCGCGGCGAAGGCCGCCGCCGAGCGCGCCGCCACCGAGGGCCGCTCCGACCGGCCCAAGGAGAGCGACAGCGCCGTCCTGCCCGTCCTGCCCGAGCTGCCGGGCATCCCGCAGCTGCCCAGCAGCGGCGAGGCCGCCGGGCCCGCCGCGCCGGCGGGCGAACAGCCGGGCCGCAAGGCCGTGGAGGCCGCAGCCGCCGACCGGGCGCCCGCCGAGGAGCCCCCGGCCCCCGAGCGGCGCGGCCGCCGTGGCCGCCCGGCCGCCGAGACCCCGGCGCCGACCGCGCCCGCCGCGTCCGACGGTCCCGCCGGTCCCGCCGACCAGTGGCCGAACGCCCCCGCCCGGGTCGAGCGGGCCGTGCCGGAGCAGTGGAACGGCACCGGCAACGACCCCGCGTACGGCCGCCAGGGCCTGCCCGGCCCGGACGGTGCGCAGCGCGACCCGTGGGGCAAGGACGACGGCCGTTCCGGCCCCGCCTACGCCGTGCCCGTCGAGGGCGAGCGGGCGCAGCAGAACCGGTCCGGCGGTCGCGAGCCGCTCGCGCTCGGCCCGGCCCCCACCACTTCCCCGGCCGCCTCCCCGGCCGCCGACGGCACCCCGCCGGCCGGCACCCCGACCGACGGGGCCGCCCCGGCCGAGAACGCGGGCGAGCCCAAGCCGCGTCGGCGCCGCGCCCTGCCCTCCGCCGAGGACTCCTCCGGCGGCTTCGCCCTGCCCGGAGCGACCGACACCCCGGTGTACCCCGGGCTGGAGCACGCCCTGCCGGCCGGCCCGGCGCCCGCGCTGCCCGAACCGGCCGCCGCGCCGACCGGCCGCCGCCGCCGACTGGCCGTCCCGCCGGGGCCCGGGCCGGACGCGTCGATGGGCGCCGCCGGTCCGGCCGCACCCGCTGCGCCGGCCCTGCCCGCCGGCCCGTCCGGCCGGGACGCCGGTGCCCCCGGCACCGCCCTGGAGCCCGCACGGCCCGCGCTGCCCGCGGCCGAGGAGCCGTCGGGCCCGCGCCCGGTCGGCACCGGCCTGGGCGAGCTCGCCCCGCCGCGCCCGCTCGGCCCCCCGCCGATGTCCGCCGTTCCGGCGCAGCCGGCCGTCCCGGCCGAGGCCCGGACCGCCCCGCGCCCGATGGCCGAACTCCCGCCCGCCGACGAACGGCCCGCCGCCGATCAGCCGCCGGCCACCGGTGGCGAACTGGCCAACACCCGTCGGCTGCTGGTCTGGCCGGAGCCCGACCCGGCGACCAGGCAGGCCCTCCAGGCCCGCGGGTACCTCCCGGTGATCGTCAGCTCCCGCGAGGAGGTCGACGCCCAGGCCGCCGGCTTCCCCGCCGCCCTCTTCGTCGACCCGCTGACCGGCCCGATCACCCGCACCGCGCTGCAGTCGCTGCGCACGGCGGCGCTCAACCGCCGCGTCCCGGTGCTGGTCACCGCCGGCCTCGGCCAGGCCACCCGGGACGCCGTGTACGGGGCCGACCCGGCCGTGCTGCTGCGCGCCCTCGCGCCCCGCGACGGCGAGCACCACGCCCCGCGGGTGCTGCTGGTCGAGGGCGACCCGGACATCGCCGCCGCCATGATCAGCAGCCTGGAGCGGCGCGGCATGCACGTCGAGCACGCGGTGGACGAGAACGACGCCGTGGCCCGGGCCAGCAGCGTGCAGCCCAACCTGGTGGTGATGGACCTGCTGCAGATCCGCCGCCGCCGGGTCGGCCTGCTGGACTGGCTGCGCGCCAACGACCGGCTGCACCGCACCCCGCTGGTGGTCTACACCTCGGTGGACCTCGACCCGCGCGAACTGCCCCGGCTGCGCACCGGCGAGACGGTGCTGTTCCTCGCCGAGCGCTCGACCAGCGACGACGTCCAGGGCCGGATCGTGGACCTGCTCGGACGGATCGGCACGATGGGCGAGGCGGACGTGGCCGCCGCGGGCTGACCCGCCGGGACGCGGGCCGACACCGGTCGGGACACGGGCCGACGCCCGCCGGGACATGTGGAAGGGCCGGCCGCCCCCGTTGCGTAAGGGGGGCGGCCGGCCCTCTTCCCGTCCCTGCGGCTCCCGGCTACTCCTTGCCGAGCACCGTGACGTCCAGCCCGCCCGCCGCGTAGTCGGCCCGGATCACCTTCTTGTCGAACTTGCCGACCGAGGTCTTGGGCACCGACTCCACGATCGACCAGCGCTCCGGCAGCTGCCAGGAGGCGATCCGCCCGGCCAGGAAAGCCCGCAGCTCCTTCAGCCCGACGGTCGCGCCCGGGCGCAGCACCACGGTGGCCAGCGGGCGCTCGCCCCACTTCTCGTCCGGGACGGCGACCACGGCGGCCTCGGCCACCTCGGGGTGCGCCATCAGCTGGTTCTCCAGGTCGACCGAGGAGATCCACTCGCCACCGGACTTGATGACGTCCTTGGCCCGGTCGGTGAGGGTCAGGTAGCCGTCGGCGGTGATGGTGCCGACGTCACCGGTGCGCAGCCAGCCGTCCTCGGAGAACTTGTCGTCCGGGCGGACCGGGTCCTGTCCGGCGCCGCCGTAGTACGCCCCGGCGATCCACGGGCCGCGCACCTCCAGCTCCCCGGCCGAGACGCCGTCGTGCGGCATCCGCTCGCCGCCCGGGCCGATCAGCCGGGCCTCGACGGAGGCCGGGAAGATGCCCTGGGTGATCCGGTACGGCCACTCCTCCTCCGGGGTGAGGCCGCCCGGCGGCTGGGCGAAGCACCCGAGCGGGGAGGTCTCGGTCATGCCCCAGGCGTGGATGACCCGGATGCCGTGGCGCTCCTGGAAGCCCTCCATCAGCGACGGCGGACAGGCGCTGCCGCCGATGACCACCATGCGCAGGCTGGAGGTGTCGTAGTCGCCGGCGTCGAGCTCGTCCAGCAGGCCGCTCCAGATGGTGGGGACGGCGGCGCTGACGGTGGGGCGGACGGCGGCGATCATCTCGGCCATCGGCTTGGGCTGGAGGAAACGATCCGGCATCAGCAGGTTGGCGCCCGACATGAAGGCGGCGTGCGGGATGCCCCAGGCGTTCACGTGGAACATCGGGACCACCGGCAGCGCGGTGTCGCGCGGCGTGAAGGCGAAGTTGTCGCCGGTGTTGACCTGCAGGCAGTGCAGGTAGACCGAGCGGTGGCTGTAGAGCACGCCCTTCGGGTCGCCGGTGGTGCCGGAGGTGTAGCAGAGCACCGCGGCCTGCCGCTCGTCGATGTCGCTCCGCCACGGGAACGTGGTGGGGCGGCCGGCGATCAGCTCCTCGTAGTCGTGCACGCCGCCCGCGAAGCCCGCGAGCAGCGAGCGGTCGCCGGGGCCGCTCACCACGATGTGCTTGAGCGTGGGCGCGAGGTCCGACAGGACGGCGGCCAGCAGCGGGAGGACGGTGCCGTTGACGATGATCACGCGGTCGGCGGCGTGGTTGACGATGAACGACAGCTGCTGGGCGGGCAGCCGCAGGTTGAGCGTGTGCAGCACGGACCCCATCGCCGGAACGGCGAGGTACGCCTCCAGGTGCTCGGCGTTGTTCCACATCAGCGTGGCGACCCGGTCGTCCCCGGTCACCCCGAGCTCGTCGCGCAGCGCGCACGCGAGCTGCGCGGCACGGGCTCCCACCTCGGCGTACGTACGGACGACCGGCCCGGTGCCGTCCCAGGTGGTGACGGTCGACCTGCTGTGGATCGTGGACCCGTGCTCCAGGATTCGGGCGACGGTGAGCGGTACGTCCTGCATCGTGCTGAACACGGGTCCTCCTTGACCTGGCGGCACTGGCGGAATCGCCTGCGGCACCTACCGGGCGGTAATGCGCGCCGACCTGCCCGATTTTGCCGCCCCCACGGCCCGCTGTCAGCATCCCGACCCCGTTGCACGGATCACGGGCCCCCGCCGGCCCCGGGTCAGCGCTGTTCGCGGCGGCAGAGGCGGAGGGAGTTGGCCGGGTCGGGGGTGTAGGCGGGGTCGAGGGTCCAGCCGCCCTCGGCGGCGATGGACAGGGCCCGGTGGGCGCCGACGCCGCGGTAGGTGGCGCGGTGGACCTGGATGCGCCGGAAGTAGGTGCCGTCGGGGGTGGTGAGCCTGGCGTAGCTGTCGGCGGTGCGCCCGAGTTCGCGCTTGGTGTCGCGCTGGAGGATGCGGCGGATGTGGCGGTCCCAGGCGGCGGGGCTGTCGGTGAACTCGGCCCGGAAGGCGCGCGGGCCGACCGTCCACCGGGCTCCCCAGCGCTCCCAGTGGTCGGGCTCGGGGCGGTCGATCCAGAAGGTGGCCAGGCCGTAGACCGGGACGTAGACGATCTGGAGCAGGAAGACGAACGGCAGCAGCAGCGCGGAGCGGGTCGGCTGCGGGCCCCACGGGGTGCCGGGGGCGGCCGGCGGGTCGTGCGGGGAGGGGGCGTTCAGGCCGGCCGGCGCGGGGAAGCGGCGGACGAGCCGGATGTGCACGGTGTTCGGACCGGACGGCAGCACGCCGTGCCAGCCGTGCCGTTCGCCGATCCGGACCACGCCGGCCGCGCCGAGGCCCCGGTAGAGGCGATCGGCGAGCCCGACCGACACCTCCCGGCCGAGGTCGGCCTGCACCTCGCCGCCGCCGGCCGCGTGCTTGGCCTCGGCGGCGGCGATCCGACGCCGGATGATCGGCGTGACGTAGCGCTCCCAGTCCTCCGGGCGGCCGGTGAGCTCGGCCCGCAGGCGGCGCAGCGGGATGAAGGTGCGGTTGACCTTCAGCCAGCCGTCGGAGCTGGGGCCGCCGCCGTTGTAGTCCGAGAGGATCAGGACGGCGAAGAGGATCACCAGGCCGACGATCCAGAGCGGGGCGTAGATCCACTGCAGCAGGAACTGGAGCAGGACGGCGAGGCGGCTGCGACGCGGCAACGGGCCGGGGAAGCCGGGGAAGGCGCCGGGTTGCGGCTGCGAATGCGGCTGGGGCTGCTGCGGCTGCGCGTGCGGTGGAGCAGCGAACTGCGGTGCTGCGGCGGGCGGTTGGGCGGCGTACGGCTCCGGAGCGGCGGCGTACGGCTGCGGCGGGACCGGCCGGCCCGGGTACGGCTGCGGCGGGACCGGCTGGGTGTACGGGTTCTGTTCGTACGGCGCCTGCCCGTACGGGTTCTGCGGCGGCACCGCGCCGTATCCGCCCGCGGTGCCGTACCCGTGCTCGCCGCCGTGTCCGTGGCTGTTCGTCATTCCGCCCCCCTGTGCCGGATCGGGGGCCACCCTACCGGCGGCCTCAGCCCGCGGTGGGGGCGTCGACCTGGTTGCGGTCGATCGTGAGGGTGGCGCCGCCGTAGGTCTCCGTGACGTTGCCGCGGTACTGGTGGACGCGTTGGTGGAGGCTCCACAGCCCGGGGTCGAGGGCGCCGGAGCCAGCCGTGTCGGCGTGGTCGTCCCAGCGGGCGTACCAGAACGCGTCGGGCAGCGGGGCGCTGCCGGCCCGGGCCGCGGCCGCCAGGTCGGCGATCCCGGAGTCGAGGCTGGAGTAGAAGCCGGAGTGGTAGCCGGCCGAGTGCAGGGCCTGGGTCCAGCCCAGGGCGAAGTCGACCACGGCCTGTCCGCAGGCCCGGTCGTGCATCGGGTACGCCTCGATGTCCAGGTAGACCGGGCTGCCCGGGCCGAGCCCGAGCGACTGCAGCGCGCGGGTGGCCTCGCCCGCCTCGTCCCGGCCCTGCTGCACGGCCCTCGCCGGGTCGATCCGCGCGGGCCTGCGGCTCGGGTCTCCGCACGGCGCCTGGGCTCCGACGTGCACCGGCAGGAAGCGCCAGCCGGTCGCGCGCGCCCGGCGCACCCACTCGGCGGTGAGCCGGGGCTGGGCGCAGCCGCGCTGGGAGCCGCTGGTGTAGATGCCGACCGCCCCGTACGGGGAGGCGCCGTGCCAGGCCCGCAGGGTGTCGAGCGGGGGTGCGGTGCAGACGTCGAAGGCGGGGCCGTTCCAGTCGTCGTCGGGGCGGGGCGGGGCGCCCCGGTCGGGGAGGGTGACGGCCCGGATGCGGGGCACGGCGGCTCGCGCGGCGGCGGTGGCTTCGGCGCTCGCGCCCGTCCCGTCGGTGGCCAGCAGGAGGACGAGGGAGGCGGCGAGGAGGGCCGCGGGGCGGAGATAGCGCACCCGGCCTTGATACTGACGGATCGTCGGACGAATGCGGCAGCCACGCCGCCAGCCGCGCGCGGGTCCACCCTTTCGGATGCACCCGTCCGTATCCGTCCCGATATTTGTAACGAGCTTGCCGCCACATCACTCCTTACGGCAAACTCGCCCGTATGCCCACCTCCCATACCAGCGAAACCTCCACTGCCTCGTCGTCGGCCGCCGCCGTCGCCGAGGCTCTTGCCATGCCGCCCGCCCTCAAGGGCGAGCGGCATGGCGAGCGGGGTGGCCGGCGACGAGGTGGGGCGTCCGGCCCCGCGGCCGAAGGCTGGGGAAGGATCCCGGCGCCGGTTCTCTGCCTGACCGCGATGTTCCTGGTGCAGACCGGCATCGCCCTGTCCAAGCCGCTCTTCGGCCCGCTCGGGGTCAGCGGCACGACCTTCCTGCGGCTCGGCTTCGCCGCCGCGATCCTGCTCGCCGTCACCCGGCCGAAGCTGCGCGACAAGCGCCCGCGCGACCTCGGCGCCGCCGCGCTGCTCGGCGTGGCCTCGGCCGGGATGACCTGCCTGTTCGCCGGGGCGATCGACCGGCTGCCGATGGGCACCGCCGCGACCATCGAGTTCCTCGGCCCGCTCGCGGTCGCCCTGGTCTTCGCCCGGCGCGCCAGCCACCTGCTCTGGGCACTGCTCGCGGCCGCCGGCGTGGTGCTGCTGACGCTGCTCGGCGAGGGGGAGGGCGGCGGCTCGCTCGACCCGGTCGGCCTGCTGTACGCCTTCGGCGCGGCCGCCTGCTACGCCGCGTACATCCTGTTCACCGACAAGGTCGGCGCGACCTTCCAGGGGTTCCAGGGACTGGCGGTGTCGATGACGGTCGGCGCGCTGACGCTGGCGCCGCTCGGGCTCGGCGAGGCCTGGCACGGGCTGACCGCGCCGGGCGCCTCGCCGCTGGTGCTGCTCGCCTCGGTGGCCGGGGTGTCGCTGCTGCTGCCGGTGATCCCGTACGCGCTGGAGATGACCGCGCTGCGCCGGATGCCGCAGCGGGTGTTCAGCGTGCTGGTCAGCCTGGAGCCGGCGGTCAGCGCGCTGGTCGGCCTGGTAGTGCTGGGCCAGCTGCTGGGCGTGCCGCAGCTTGCCGGAATCGGCTGCGTGGTGGCGGCCAGCGTGGGCGCCACGCTGACCGGGCGCCGGTAGGGCCCGTCCGCGGACGCCGGTGGACCGCCCGGGGCACCCGGCGGCCGGCGCCGGGTGAACCCGTCGGTTACCAGTGGCGGGGTGCCCGTCGGCTACCGACGTCGGGGGTGCCT
This sequence comes from Kitasatospora sp. NPDC096140, assembly GCF_040303045.1. Lineage (NCBI taxonomy): Bacteria > Bacillati > Actinomycetota > Actinomycetes > Kitasatosporales > Streptomycetaceae > Kitasatospora > Kitasatospora sp. NPDC096140. The sequence goes on along the minus strand of NZ_JBEOUW010000003.1, from coordinate 115,630 downwards.
GTCGGCTACCGGCGTCGGCGGCTCACGGCCAGAGCAGGGTGCGCGACCAGTCCGGGGAGCTGACCGGGCCGGTGCGGGTGTACCGCAGCCGGACGTGCCGGCGGTCGGAGTCGCCCTGCCAGAACTCCACCTCGTGCGCCCACAGGGTGTAGACGGCGTGCCCGGGCGGGACGACGTCCGGGTGCGCCTCCAGCCGGCGGCGGGCGACGGCCACCGCGTCGTCGTACTCGACCAGCGCGGCCAGCGGCTCGCTCTGCCGGCCGACCAGCGAGGAGGCCCGGGCGGCGGGCGAGCGGGTGGCGAACTCGGCGGCGGCGACCAGGTCGGCGGCCCGCTCGACGGTGCCGCGCACCCGCACCTGGCGGCCCAGCTGCGGCCAGTAGACGGTCAGCGCGGCGGCCGGGTGGTCGGCGAGCTGGCGGCCCTTGGGGCTGTCGGCGGCGGCGGAGAAGTTCCAGCCGGTGCCGGCCGCGTCGACGTCGCGCAGCACCAGCACCCGGGCGTCCGGCATGCCGTCCGCGTCGACGGTCGAGAGGGTGAACGCCTGCGGGTCCAGCACCCCGGCGTCCAGGGCGGTGGCGAGCCAGTCCACGAACAGCGGGCCCGGCTCGGCGGGAGCGGCCTCGTGGTCGAAGAACGGCAGCGGGCGCGCCATCGGCGGGCGGCCGAGCAGCAGCTCGGGGACGGACCTGGGCTCGGGCCGGTGCTCGCGGGCCGGATCGGCCGCCTGCTCCGGGCGTGCCCCCGCCTCCGGCTCCGGTACGGGCCTGGCCCCGTCCGGGCCGGTCAGGCCCTCCTCCTCCGCCGCCATCGCGCGCCCTTCCTTCCGAATGCCGCGGTCGCCACCCCGGCCGGGCCGTCCCTTTCCGGGCCCCGGCGCGGTGCGCTGTCGGAGCGCAACCGTACCGCCGCGGGCCGACGGCCCCGGGCGCGGGCCCTCGGTGGACGGATCGGGCCCGGGTCGGCGGTGGCCGGCCCCGGACGCACTCGTGGGCGGTGCCGATGGCGGCACCGCCCACGGAGCCGGTTTCGCGGTGACCCTTTCCGCTGGCCGGTCATGCGCTGTTCCCTTGGTGATGCGCGGTTCCCTCTGGTTGTCGCGGTTGTCGCGATTGTCGCGGCTCGCTGTTCCCGAGCCGGTTGTTCGCTGTTCCCCGGCCGTTCGATCCGGTCCGAGCCCGTCCGCGGGTGCTCAGTTCACCCGTGGCCGCTCACTTCGGGCGCCCCCGCCCTCGGTGGTGCTCGGTGGGACCCGGCACGGTCGTACGGTCAGGGGAAGATCGGGGCGAAGATGACGTTGACGTTCTTGTTGCCCTGGCCGGCCAGGACGGCGCCGGCGTTGTCCTTCACCGCGAGGGTGTTGTTCTGGTTCGAGGCACCGGAACCGGTGGCCGTCTGCTGCGTGGAGACGTAGTTGCCGTCGACGCCGCCGAACACGTTGCCGGTGCCCACGTTGGACACCACACCGGCGTTGGAACCGCCTGCGGCGCCCGCGCCGTTGTCGGCGACGGCGACACCGGCGGCCGCCGCGAGCAGCAGACCGACCGCGAGCGGGGCGGCGAACAGGAGTCCGGCCACCCGGCGGGTATGGATGCGAGCCATCAAAGCCTCCAGAAAGCTGTTGATCGTGCAATGTCGAGCATGGTGTGCGGGGGTTCGCCGGCCAGACGAACACCTGCGGGCTGCGACGCCGGGAGACAGACTTCCGCAACAAATCGACAAAGCACTAGCTCGACCAACGGATTTCGCCCGTTAGCGTGATATCCACCCGGGCCGCGCATAACGGACAGGAAATCGGACAGCGCGCCGACACACCGCCATCGAGCTGGGATTCTGCCCGTACGGCCGCCGGTTCGCGGGCGATCCGGAACGGCGCTTCGACGCGATGCGAACCGCCATGCGCACCACCCCGGCGCAGACCGGTCGCCCATGCGCCCCGGAAAAGTTCGACCACCCTTCCATGTCGACTTTTCCAGCCATTCGCAGACCATCGGAAAGTCACACCGAAACGGGGGCCACGGCGGGCCACAAGGGGCCGCGGACAGACCACAACGGGCCTCGAACGGGCCCCGGCGGACCGCGGCGGACGTCAGACCATCTTGCCGGGGTTCAGGATTCCCAGCGGGTCGAAGACCGCCTTCAACTGCCGCTGCAGGTCCAGCGCCACCGGACCCAGCTCGCGGGCCAGCCAGTCCCGCTTGAGCAGCCCCACGCCGTGCTCCCCGGTGATCGTGCCGCCCAGCTCCAGTCCGAGCGCCATGATCTCGTCGAAGGAGCGCTGGGCACGGGCGGCCTGCTCCTCGTCCGAGGCGTCGAAGATCACGATCGGGTGGGTGTTGCCGTCCCCCGCGTGACTGACCACCCCGATGGTCAGCCCGTGCCGCTCGGCGATCGCGGCGACGCCGTTCAGCATCTCGGCCAGCCGGGAACGCGGCACCGCCACGTCGTCGATCATCGTGGTGCCCAAACGGTCCATCGCGGGCAGCGCCAGCCGCCGGGCGGCCAGCAGCAGATCGGACTCCGCCTGGTCCTCGGCCGGCACCACCTCGGTCGCCCCGGCCTCCCGGCACAACTGCTCGACCCGCGCCAGCTCGCCCACCCGGTCCGGGCCGTCGAACGCCACCAGCAGCAGCGCCCGGGTCGACTCCGGCAGCCCCATCTGCCCCAGTTCGTTGACCGCCCGCACGGACACCGCGTCCATCAGCTCCATCAGCGACGGGGTCAGACCGCGCGCCATCACCTCGCAGACCGCCGCACCGGCCGCGTCCGCACTCGGGAACTCCGCCGCCAGCGCCAACTGCGGGGCCGGCGCGGGCCGCAGAGCCAGCACCGCCCGGACCACCACGCCGAGCGTCCCCTCCGAGCCGACGAACAGCCGGGTCAGGTCGTACCCCGCCACGCCCTTGGCCGTCCGGCGGCCGGTCGACAGCAGCCGCCCGTCCGCCAGCACCACGTCCAGGCCGAGCACGTACTCACTGGTGACGCCGTACTTCACACAGCAGAGCCCACCCGCGCCGGTGCCGATGTTGCCGCCGATCGTGCAGGACTCCCAGCTGGACGGGTCCGGCGGGTAGGCCAAGCCCAACTCCTCGACCGCACGCGAGAGTTCGGCGTTCACCACACCCGGTTCGACGACCGCGATCCGGTTCACCGGGTCGATCTCCAGGATCCGGTTCAGCTTCACCAGCGACAGCACGACGCAACCGTCCACCGCGTTCGCCGCACCCGACAGCCCGGTCCGGGCACCCTGCGGCACCACCGGCACGCGCAGCTCGGTCGCCGTGCGCATCACGTGCTGCACCTGCTCGACCGTCTCCGGGAACACCACCACCGCGGGCACGCCTGCCGCGCAGAACCCGGCCATGTCGCGGCTGTACGCGGCGGTCACGTCGGGATCCACCACCACGGCCCCGGCCGGGAGGCCCTGCGCCAGTCGGTCCGTCAGATCACCCATCGCCGCCTCCGCTCGCCGCCCGACCAGCTCCACCTCCGCACTCTGCCCGCGTGCCGGGAGAGGGGCAAGTGGGCCCCGGGCGGCGCGGGACGGGGAGGGACGGGGAGGCACGCCCGCCGGGCGGCGGCAGCGCAGCGGGAAGGCACCCGGACCGGGGCTCCGGCGGGCGTGGCAGCGGGCGTTCCCGGGCGCAACCCCCACGCCCCGGTCACGGGTCACGCCCGCCGCAGGGTGGGGCCGGCCAGGGCGGTCAGGCCGGCGGTGCCGGCGGCGAGGGCGCAGAGGAGGGTGGGCAGGGTCGCGCCCGCCGTGTCGGCGAGCACGCCCAGCAGCGCGTTGGCGAGCACCAGGGCCGCGCTCTGCACGAGCGTCAACAGCGCCTGCACACGGGACAGATGGGAGTCCGGCGCGCCGGCCGCCACCAGCGGTCCGAGGTGGCAGGCGAAGAGCCCGGAGCCGACGCCCGTCACCGCGCTGCCGGTCACCGCTGCCGCCGGTCCCGCGGCCAGCGCCAGCAGCGTGACCCCCACGGACGCCGTACAGAGCCCGGCCGCCGCCCCGACGCCCGCCCTGGGCAGCCCGCCCCGCCAGGCGATCAGACCTGCCACCGCGAGCACCCCGGCCGCCTGTCCGCCGGTGACCAGCCCCGCCGTGCCCGCCGTCCAGCCGTGCGCCCGGGCGAGCAGCGGGGCGAGGAGTGACATCACCGGCAGCAGCGCCCCGGCGGCCGCGCCGGTGAGCAGCAGCGCGGCGCGCAGCAGCGGGTCGCGCAGGGCGAGCCGGACGCCGGACGCCGCCTCGCGCAACAGGCCGGCCGGCGCGTCGACCGGCGCGGCCGCCCCCGGCCGGAGCCGCAGCAGGACCAGCAGGACGACCCCGAAGCTCGCCGCGTCCGCCACCGCCGCACCGGGCAACCCGCCGACGGCGACCAGCAGGCCGCCCAGCGGCGCCCCGAGCAGCGCGGCGCCCTGCCCGCCGGCCTGGCGCAGGGCGAGCGCCCGGGGCAGCCGGTCGGCGGGCACCAGCCGGTTGGGCATCGAGCCGCTCGCCGGGAGGTGGAAGGCGTCGACGGTCCCGATCACGGCGGCCGCCGCGACCAGCAGCCACAGCGGCGTGCCGCGGCTGCCCGCCACCAGCGCCAGGGCGACGGTCGCGACCAGCATCACCGTGTCCGCGGCGAGCATCACCCGGCGGGCGCCGACCCGGTCCGCGACCGCGCCGCCCAGCAGCACCAGCGCCGTCCGGGGCACGGTGATCGCGGTCAGGACGAGCCCGGTCGCCCCGCCACCGTGCGCGGACGCGGCCCACCCGAGGGCGAAGTACAGCGCGGCGTCGCCCAGCAGTCCCGCCTGGGTGCCGGCCAGCCAGAGCAGGTAGGGCCGGGGCAGCGGCGACCGCACGGCAGCCCGGGGAACGGCGGCGTCGGGATCGGCGGCCTCGGGAACGGCGGCGGTGGGAACGGCGGCGGTGGGAACGGCGGCGTCGGTCATGCCGGGCGACGCTAGGACCCTCGACCCGGTCGAGGGCAAGCACGGTCCACCGGCCGAGCGACCGCCTCGACCTCCACCCCGGGCGCCCCCGGCCCGTAACCCGCGGCCACAGCGGCCGGTTGGGCCGCCGCGACGACCGGGACCGGTGCCCGCAAACGCAGAGGGCGGGTGCCGACTCGATGTCGGCACCCGCCCTGAGCAGGTGGTTCTCCTACCGGCGGAGAGCGTGGGATTCGAACCCACGGTGACGGGTCACGCCACGACAGTTTTCAAGAGCATGCAGCTCAACACCGGACGCAAACCGCCCACCTTGGGGGCCGTCCCATATTGACATCGCTACTGGGCCTAGCGTTCCAGGCGTGTTCCACCCAGCCGAGCTGCCAGCCGTGCATACCGTACGAGCCTACCGGTGCGGCCATCTGACCCAGCGCTGGAGCCACTCAGGGCACTAGAAATATCCCACACGCCTGGTGAGTCTTACTCAGGCCAACAGCAACAGCCTGGTGTCCGGCCGGAAGCTCCTGATAACTCGCCATGTTTGAGTAGAGGGCCTCAACACGTGCGACCTTCTTACGCTGCCCCGCACTAGCCAGGAGTACATGGTCCCCCACTCGCAGAGGAAGGGAAAGCTGAACGATAGGAACGGTCTTATTGCCAAGTACAAGAGCCTTATCTACCGACCCAGCCGTTCTCAGGCGAGGCTTGTGGTCGATCGCCAGTCGCCATTCCACCGTCATGGCGCAACGTTCCATGAACTCGCGACACTCACCAAGCCAGTCCTTCATCAGCTGGGCTGTCAGAAGCTGTGACGGGGACTGCCCGTGAGCGATTGGATTACGTTCTTCGACTAGCTCGGCCATCCGAGACTCGTAGGTCTCCGAAGTTCCAGGCGTTGTGTCCTTCATCCAGGACATCTCGCTATCCTCTACACCAAGGCGCTTGAGCCACTCCTTTACATTATTGGGCCACACATTGCGATCCATTTTTAGGAGCTTGGAAGTTGTCGACCAATTGCTGGAGTAGATGTCTTTGAGAGTTTGGCGGACTAAAGCCTGACTCTTTGCATCGCCCTCCACCAAGCGCCGAATTCCATCGAGCGTCATTTTCTCATGAGCTCGCAGAACATTACCGGGCATTGATGCAGGGTGCTTATATTTCTGCCCGAGAAACGCCATAGTGCCTCGCCCGATTTCAACGAGCGAAAATTGGCAGGCGGCATAAGCCATGAGAACCCAGCTACCGTACAGATCTGACCTGAAGGACGGCGCCGCGGCCGTCCTCGCCAAACCAGAGGAAGCGTCGATGAAGAGGTTAACCTCGTCGAACCGCTCCGAGCAGCGCCGCCATGCGGAGTTGAGGTACAAGGCGCCATCAGCTCGCTACATCGATGAAGCTGCGAAGGTACTTCTCAAATTCAATCTCCCTGGTCATCAAATCCGTTCGCGTCTGACCTCGGAGATTGAACACTCGGGAGTGCTCCTGATAGAAATCCGGAAGACCCCTCTGGATTTCCTCGCGCCGCCGCACCAAATCGCCACCCCTATCAAGTAGCCGAGAGAGCACGTTCATCAGAGCATCGTAAATTGACACGGAAGGAACGGCAGTCCAGCCCTGACCTCGCGGACGCCTAAATGCATAGGCCCCGAAAATCTCCTCAGCTAGATCAACTGTATCCACAAAGGTTGCGCCGAGACGGTCGATGGTTGTCTGGTCAAACGAGTTTGCGGCCTGGAGATACGCATCCAGGTACCCTCGAATATTGTCTCGATAGACGATCATGCGCTGACGATTGGCGAAGAAGCGCAACACCAATTCGACATCGGTCATCTCTCGCCAGGCTCGCGGAATCTCCGCAGGCTGGTCTGCGCCACCGATAGGGATGTCGGAAGCTTCTTCGAGGGCATAGTCGGCCTCCGTCGCCCCTCCAACAAGCTCCTCGACATTCTCGGGAATTCCCCACAGCCTTCGCAACGCTGGAGTCGCAGCCAGCTCTTTGCACTGCGTATTCATGGGCCCGTCATAGAGAGCGTTCCTGACCTCCTGATGGGAAAGCTGGACGCCGCCTGTGTTGATCCGGCCGAAAACGAATCGCTTTAGGCGCTCAGGGTCTTCTTCGCCATGACTTGTCTCTTTCAGGAGGACAATGGACGAAAGATACCTCCGACTGATGCCGTCGCGAATTCGAGAGGGGAGTCGACCATAGGTCATCCCCTCAAGCTCGGTCCAATACTCAAGCCCAGATAGCTCGAAGGCATTGGCATAGAACTCTTTGACTGCAGTTAGGCGCTGAAGGCCGTCCATGACTTCGTAGCGATTGAAGTCGTGCTCATAAAGAAAAATTGGCGGAACCGGAACATTCATAATGAACGACTCGATCAGCCGGCTCTTTTGGTCCTTCGACCACCTGTGCCGCCGCTGGTAATCAGGATCGAGCTTGTAGTTGCCAGATTCTAGAAGGCTCGTGATTGAGTCAAGGGGGTACCGGGCCTGCTCGGTGACAATCCGAATTTCTCCTCGGTCGTACCGGGCATTGATATCCTCGTCAGATGGCTTTTCTTCCAATGGAGTCCGAGCCAGGCGCTTTTCAACCAACTCTCCCGCTAGCAGGGCTTCCCGTTGCCTCTCAACCAGTTCACGACGCATTTCCTCGGCTTGCGCGCGCTCTGACGACACTTCGGCTCCTAGAGTCTGCCCGTAGATGCGGACAGCCTACGCGGTTTGCGATGGCGCCGGGGAGTACTCCCTGGACATCGGAACCGAGCCGAGATTGAGCGCCGATCACTGACCGTACTGCCCACCAGTACATCCAGACCGAACAGGCGTTAGCAGTGGCCCGCGGGGTCTCCCCTCGTCTGAGGTCGAGCGCTGGGAGCCGTAGGTTCGGTTCGAGATTCGTGCCGGCTACTTGAGGTCTGCCTGGGCAGACCGCGTTAGACGCGGCTGCCTGCCAAGGCATCGGCAATGAGTTGCATCGAATCCACTACGACAACCGCACCAGCTGCGATCAGCTTGGCACCCTTCCCAGGTTTGTTGGCATAGCCGATCGTCCTAACCCCTGCCGCATCGCCCGCTTCTACGTCCCGGACAGCGTCGCCGATGAAGATGCACTCCGACGGTTTGGCTTCCACGGCTTTCATGGCTTCGAGCAGCAGGCGCGGGCTGGGCTTCATGGACGAGGGATCGGCCGGGACGCGCCCGAAGACTCCGGCCACATATTCACTGAGGCCGTGCGCGGTGAGATAGGTCTCGATGGCCTCGCCCGCGTTATTGCTAACCACGGAGACCAGGCGGCCGGATCGGGCACACGCTTGGAGAACCGATTCTCCGCCCGGGGTTGGGCGAGCGACCCGGACAGCTTCGGTCTCCAGCGCGGCCAGCGCCGCGTCCGAGCTCTCTGCAAGGTCGGGCCGAGCGTCCGAGATCAGCCGGAGGAGAGCAAGCGGGTCGCTCTCGTCCTCAGCCCCAACCGGGGCCTGCTCGCCGACGGCGAACATGCCTTCACGAAGTCGCCGGGCCACCTCGGGAGCGGGCAGGCCGGCGAAGACTGAGCACACCGGGCCATCGAAGTCGAGCAGTACGTGCTTCACCGGCCGCAGCACGTCTGCGAGTTGCTGGGGAGTGGCGATCATGACTGCCGCTCGTAGGCGATCGTGCTCCACACGCTGTCGAACCACATCTGGGCCTGCTGGACGTACTGCGAGCCGAGCGAGGCGTCGTCCGGGCCGGCGGCGTGGTGGAACAGGGTGGTGTCCTTGCCGGTGACGTCGTAGAAGGTGTGGGCGCTGTCGTCGATCGCCACGGTGCGCTCGCGGAGCGGGTAGAAGCCGAAGAACGCCTCCGACCGGTTCAGGATGTACAGCTTGAACAGGCTGGACGCGCGGTGGACCTTGACCTCGACACTGGCCTTCTGGACGAGGCCCAGCTCGGCCAGCATCTCCACCGAGTGCGCGATGCCCCCGGCGTTCGTCAGGGCGATGTTGCGGGCGCGCTGCCGGAGGGCGGCCTCGTCCTGGAGACCGTCGACGAGCACGGGCACCGCCATGGGCGCCGTGGTGTCCGGCAGCAGGAGCCGGATGGTGATGGACTCCGGCGCCAGACGGCCGGAGCGGACCTTGTCCAGCGGCTCCTGGAGCGCGTTGTGCAGCGTCTCGCTGGAGAACCCCGCGAAGTCGAGGGTCACCTGCTGCTGCTCGAAGGCCGCTTCGAGGTGAGGCCGCAGCCCGACCGGCCGGGATGTCCGCTCCCGGACGAAGGACCCGCTCCCCTGCCGGGTCACGATCAGCCCCTCGGTGCGGAGTAGGTCGAGCGCCTTATCCACCGTGCCGCGCGCCACGCCGAAGTGCTTGGCCAGCTCGGGGCCTGAGGGGAGCTTGTCGCCGGTCTCGAAGCCCGGCTTCTTGGTGAGGATCGAGGCCCGCAGAGAGCTGCCGACCTGCTGATACGGGGGGCGAGAGTCGTCCGGGTCCAGGGCCATGGACCAATGCTAGGGGAGGTGCTCAACAGGCGCGAGAAACCCAACTCTCTTGACCTGCCTAAGCAGGTTCTCTATGTTGTGAGTGTCGCGCCAAGTGAGACAGGGGTGACACAGAGGGGCCTTCTTTGGGCTGCTCTGACCTGCACGAATGCGCCCGTAGATGGCCGGCCTTCCGCCGCGCCCAGGGCGAAGGGGCCCGGGACAGATCGGGCCGAGGCATCCCGGCGCCTTGTCAGATCGGAGACCTAGATCAAAAAGGCCGCGCCCGCCTGCAAGGGCGCAGACCTGCTGGCCGTCCTGGGCAACCGGGGCGGCCAGTGCTGTTGATCAACGTTGGCCGGGCCTGTGAGAACGGGGCCGCCGCGCCTTCCTTGGCCGGAGCGCGGCGACCCCTCACGGGCCCACACCCCAGAGAAGAGGTAGGCCCATGAGGCTGATTATCGCGGGCCAGACGGCCGCGGACGACGACGAGTTCGCCGAGTTGGCGCTCGGCGTGGACAAGCAGCTGTTCGCCGGGGTCGCCGGCGAGGACGAGATCGAGCGCGCGGCCCGGCTGGATGCGGCGCACGCGATGCTGGCGGACCTGCGCCGTGAGGACCCGGTGCTGGCCGCGTTCGCCGAGCGTCTGCTGCGGTCGGCGCCGGTGCCGTTGCGGCGCCCGGCGGTCATCCGCCGCGCGGCGAGCACCTACCGGGTGGCGGCGTGAACAGCAACGTGTTCACCGCGCTCACGGTCGCCGTGAGCGTGCTCACCGGCCGCTCACCGCGGGCGGATCGGGGGCCGCGATGAAGGCGGCGATGAGTCCCGCTCAGATCCGTTCGGCGGAGCGGGCGCTGAGCGTCGGGACGTGGGCGATCACGTTCGGCGCGGTCCTCTACAGCGTGCTCACGGTGACCCCGCTCATGGCCAGCCACACCCCGAAGGGCTGGCAGTGGACCGCGCCGATCCTGCCGCTCGTGGTCGACGCGGCGGTGGTGATCGTGGTGCGCATGGACGCCACGCTCGCCCGCCTGAACGGCGACGGCGGGCGCTGGCCGGTGGTCCTGCGGTGGATGACCGGCCTCATGACGGTGCTGCTCAACGTGGGTCTGTCCGCCCTGGACCGGGATCCGGTCGGGGTGGCGGTCCACGCGGTCGCGCCGCTGCTGCTGATCGTCACGGCCGAGACCTCTCTCGCCTACCGGCGGGCGATCGGCGCCGCGCTGGCCGCCCGTGAGGCCGCTGAGCGGGCCGAGCGCGAGCTTCGCGAGCAACGGGCCGAGGCCCGGCGCCGGGAGGAGCGGGCCGACCGCTTGGAGCGCTTCGAGGCCGCCCAGCGGGGCGAGCGTGAGCGTCGTGAACACGAAGCCCGGCTCGCCCGTGAGCAGCGTGAGCACGACGCGAGCATGGCCCGCGACCAGCGCGAGGAGAGCGCCCACCGGGAGGCTGCGGCGCGCGAGGATCAGGCCCGGCGGGAGGCCGCCGAACGGGCCGAGCGCGAGCGTCGTGAGCAGGAGGCGAGCGAGCGTGAGCGCCGTGAGCACGCCGCCCGGGCCGACCGTGAGCGGCGTGAGCGGGAGGCCGCCGAGCGGGCCCGCGCCGAGCTGCTGTCCGCCGGCCCGGCCGCCGAGCGGCTGGCGGAGGAGCGGGCCCGTGAGGTGGTCAGGGCCGCCGTCGAGGCCGGGTTGCCGCAGCGCCAGGCGGTGAAGCTGACCGGCTGGTCCGCCGGCTGGATCGCCGCCCGCTACAAGGAACACCTCGCCGTCCGGCCCGCCCTGCACGCCGTCCCCACCACGACCGCTGAGGAGCAGGCATCGTGACCACCAACCACACCGCTTCCGGGCTGATCAACGCGGCCGGGGCACTGATGGCCGCACTCCACGCCCACGCCGAGCTGCCCGTCCCCAGGGTCACCAGCGAGCAGGTCGTGTCCGCCGAACGCGATGCCTCCGGCGACCTGGTCCTCGTCTGGGGCCTGTGCTTCGGCTTCCACCGCGACACCGCGCTGAGCGACTTCGAGCAGTGGCGGCAGGCCCTCGTGGTCGACCCCGCCGCTGTCGAGCACAGCAGCACCGGTCCCCACGCATGGCTGAGCGCCGCCACCACCTACGCCGGCACCCCGCTGACCCTGACCGGCTACTACACCCTCGCTGTCCGCGCCCCGCACGTCGACCACGGCGTGCGGGTCGGCGAGGGCGGCGGTGCGAAGTGAGCCAGCCGATCACTTCCCTGCCGCTGGTCGGCACCATCCGTCGCGACGGCATCGCGTACCGCGTCGCCGACCCCGTGCCGCTGGACGTGGTCAGCGGCCTGATCCGCGAGCCGTGGTGCTCGCGCCTGGTCGTCACCGACGCCCGGAGCGGCGGCGCCTGCCCCGGCGAGTTCACCGCGATGTGCGTCGTCGACGGCGAGCCGTTCGTCCTCGTCGGCCGCATCAGGCAGCGCTGATGTTCGGCCGCGACCCGAAGCCGCCCGCATCCGGCCGGCAGCGGCGCGCGAAGGCCGTCCGCGAGGCGGACCGCGCCGGACAGCGCCAGATCGACTCCCACCGCACCAGCCGGTCCACTACCGCCTGGCACCACGCCGAGTCCCCCCGCGCCTGGTGGCGCTCCTCCTGACCCACTCCCCGACGCGCGCCCCGCACCCCCTCGGTGCGGGGCGCGCATCCTCTCCGACCTGGGAGTTTCCATGGGCTACCTGCTGAGCTTGTTCCTCGTGCTCCTCGACGCCGCGATCGCCAGCGTCGCCGTCCGCGAGCTGATCCGCCGGGGGTCGAACCGATGACCACCCCCCACAACGGCGACTGGGACGACGACCTGGCCGACGTCCTGCAGAGGCTCGTCACCCTCGCCCCTCCCGCCCCCGCCCCGCCCGTTCCGCCGATGCCGTCGGCGCCGCCGACGGTCCCGCCCCAGACCCCGCCCGCCGCGGCCGGCACCGGGCCGGTGGTCGACGAGTGGTGGCGCAAGTCCGGGCCCATCGTGCACACCCCGGTTCCGCTCGGCGGTGACCAGAGCGCCCGGCCGTCCTTCGAGGCCGCCGCGCAGGCGTTCTGGGCCCCGGTCGGCAGGATCCTGTCCGAGCAGGTCCCCACGATCGCCTCGCAGGTCGGGCAGCAGGTCACCCAACTGATGAGCGAGACCGAGGCCCAGCGCACGGCCCGCGAACAGGTCCAGTACGAGACCCTGATCGCCCAGCAGCGCGCCGAGCGCGACGCCGCGTTCGCCGCCGCCGGCGAGAGCGCCGAGCAGCGGGCCGAGCGCCACCGCGTCGAGCAGCTGCTCGCCCCCGGCCACCGCCGGGACGACCTCGTCGGCATGGTCGACCTGCTGGCCGAACGGATCGGCGAGACGCCCGAGGAGCGGGACACCCGCCGCCGGGCCGAACAGGAACTGGACCGGCAGCGGGCCCGCGCCCGGGAGGACGCCGCCCGGGCCGCCGCCGGGGAGACCCCCGAGCAGCGCACCCGCCGTCACCGCGAGCAGCGACTCGCCGACCAGCGCGAAGCCCGCACCCGGGCCCGCCGCCAGCGCCGCCGCGCCGCCCGCACCGCCAGTCCGTCGGAACGCACCCGCCGCTTCCGCCGCTGGTGCGTGCTCACCGCGATCAGCGCCACCGGCGGCTGGGCGACCGGCCTGGTGCCACTGATCGCCCCCGGCGGGCCCTTCGTCGGCCTGCTCGTCGCCGCCTTCGGCTGGGCCCTGGACCTCCAGGTCCGCGACCGCGGCCGCCAGCGCGTCTCCGAGGTCACCGGCCCCTTCCCGCTCATCACCCTCGTCGCCCTGCGCGTCCCGGTCGCCTCCGGCCTCGCCGTGGCCGCCGGCCTCGACCGCCTCTTCGCCGCCCTCCCCCTCCACTGACCGAAGGAGACCCACCATGAGCAGCCTCATCGCCCTCGGCACGGGCGGCGCCGCCACCGTCACCACCATGTACCTGTACGTCGGCGTGCGCGGCAAGAACAAGATCAACGTCGCCGACGAGCACGTCCCCTACTGGGCGTTCGGAATCGGCCTGCTGTCGGCCAACGCGGGCACCGCGTTCCAGCAGCTGGCGGGCATCGGCCAGCAGCTGAGCAGCTCCTTCCAGGGCAACGCCGCCCTGGGGGAGTGGCAGACCGGCGCCACCGCCGCCGTCCTGACCATCGCCGTGTTCGGCCTCAAGCCCAAGCCGTGGAAGGACGCGCTGTGCGGCGCCGTCGCCCCCTCGCTGTTCGCCGCCGCCGGCGGACTCTGGGCCCTGCCGGCCAGCATCCTCAGCGGGCTCATCACCTCGTTCATCGGCTGACCGCCATGACCGAGAAGATCTTCCCCACCGAGAGGCTGATCCCCACCCTGCTCTACCCGGTCACCGGCCTCGTCGCGGGCACGCCCGTCCTCGTCCGCAAGCTGACGGCCCCCCAGCGCGAGCGCCGGGCCGAGGCCGCCGCCCTCAAGGCCAAGCGCGACGAGATCACCACCCAGGCCGCCGAAGCCGCCGAGACCGCCTTCACCCAGAAGCTCCTGGCCGAGGCGGACCCGGTCAAGCGCGCCGCGATGCTCCAGGCCCGGGAGGCCGCCCAGGTCACCGCCCGGCAGGTCGAGCTGGAGCAGGCCAAGGCCGCCCGCAAGGAACAGCGGAGCAGGCTCGGCGACACCGCCGGCGTGGCGGCTCTGCTTCTGATCGTCGGCGGCCCGCTGGTCTGGTCCCTCGCCCGCCCCTGGATCCAGCCCGGCATCGGCGTCCTCCTCGGGGTCTGGTGGATCGCCGCCCTGATCCACGCTCCCGCCTGCGGGAAGGACGCCCCGGCCGAGGGTCAGGAGGACCAGGAGCAGCCGGTGCCCGCGGTCGAGGAGGGGCCCGCCGAGAAGACCCCCGTAGAGGCTCCCCGGGCGACCACCCCGACCCCCGTCGAGGCCCATTCCCTGACCGCCTCCCTGACGGCCTCCGGCAGCTCCGTTCTGCTGACCCGGCTGGCGGCCGATCTGGGCGCCGCCCACCCCTCCTGGACGGGCTCCACCAAGGCCGTCCGCGCACTCCTCTCCCAGGCCCGCGTCCCGGTCCGCGAAGGGGTCCGCACCCCGGACGGCAACGGGCCCGGCGTCCACCACCAGGACGTGCCCCCGCTCCCCTGCCCTCCCGAGACCACCGCTGTTGCCAACGTTGGCCCAGCTCAGAGTGCCAACGCCAACACCAACAACGCCCGGGAGTGGTCCACCCGAGAGGGGTTCGTCATGAGGGCCGACCCGGACAACCCGGCTCGAACGATCATCGTCGGCCGCACCACCGCCGCCTGAACCTCCCCTTCGGCCCGCGCCCGGCAACGCCCGGGCGCGGGCCGCTCGCTCCGTACGAAAGAAGCAGCGTTGAGCACCGAGCCCACGCACCCAAACGTGATCCCGTTCCGGCCCGAACCCGCCGAGATCAAGGCCGCCGAACAGGCCGTCATCGGCGCAGCCCTGCTCGACCCCGTTCAGATTCCCGCGCTGGCCGCCCAGCTCGGCGGCCCCGGCGCGTTCTACCACCCCGCGCACGAGACGATCTGGCGCACCATCACCCGTATGGCCGGTGGTGAGCGGCCGGTGGACCCGCTGCTGCTGACCGGTGTCCTGCGCGCGCAGGGCGACCTGGGCCGGGTCGGTGGCCCCGGCTACCTGCACGCCTGCGTCGAGGCGACCCCGACCGCGGCGAACGGCGACTACTACGCGGAGATCGTGCGCGTCGCCGCCGAGCGGCGCCGGATCAACACCGCGACCAGCCGCCTGGCCCACATGGCCGGCGACGGCCAGGCGGACCTGGACGACGTGCGCGCCGCCGCCTTGGCCGCGCTCGCCGACCTCGCCACCGGCGAGAGCTGGCTCGACCCCGTTCCGCTCGGCTCCCACGGCACGCTGCCGACCTTCCCGGTCCACGCCCTCCCCGGGTGGGTCGGCTCCTACGTGGAGGCGGTGGCGGAGTTCACCCAGACCCCGCCCGACATGGCCGCCACCATGGGCCTGGCCGCGCTGTCGACGGCCGCCGGAGGGCGGGTCGGGGTGGAGATCCGGCCCGGCTGGCGCGAGCAGTCGAACCTCTACCTGGTGTGCGCGATGCCCCCGGCCAGCCGCAAGTCCGACGTCTTCGCGACCATGACCGCACCGGTCTACCGGGTCGAGGACGAGCTTCGCGCCGAGGCTCGGGCCCGCATTATCGAGGCCGAGACCGCCAAGGAGACCGCGCTCGCCGAGGTCGACGCCCTCATGGCCCGGGCCCGCAAGAACCCCGACCTCGACCGCGCGCACCTGGTCGCCGAGATCTCCGGCGCCCGGATGATCGCCGACGAGATCCAGGTCCCGCCGAGCCCGCGGCTGACCCTGTCCGGGGACATCACCCCCGAGACCGTCACCCACCAGCTCGGCATCCACCGCTGCCTGGCCGCCCTCTCCCCCGAGGGCGACCTGTTCGACAGCATCGTCGGCCGCTACAGCAGCAAGCCGAACCTGGGAGTCTTCCTCCAGGCGCACAAGGGCGAGCGCCTGCAGGCCGACCGGATCACCCGCGAACAGCCCACCGTCGACAAACCCGCCCTCACCATCGGCGTCACCCCCCAGCCCGCCGTCCTCCAGGAACTCGGCGCCGCCCCCGGCGCCCGCGACCGCGGCCTACTCGCCCGCTTCCTGTACTCCCTGCCGCCCTCCAACCTCGGCTGGCGCAAGATCCGCACCACCCCCGTCCCCGAACAGGTCACCGCCGCCTACGACCTGCGCCTCACCACCCTCCTGCACACGCTCACCGCCCTCGACGAGCCGGTCACCGTCAGGATGACCGAAGCCGCCGACCTCGCCGTCGAGAAGCTCCAGGAGAAGTTCGAGGTCCAGCTCCGCCCGGACGAGCCCCTCGCCCACATCAAGGACTGGGCCGGCAAGCTCGTCGGCCACATCGCCCGCATCGCCGTCCTCCTCCACCTCGCCGACCACATCGCCGGCGACTGGCGCGCACCCCTCCAGGCCGCCACCGTCGACCGGGCCGCCGAGATCGCCGAGTACTACACCGCCCACACCCTCGCCGTCTTCGACCTCATCGCCGCCGACCCCGCCACCGAGGACGCCCACGCCCTCCTCCAATGGCTCCGACGCCCGAAGAAGGACGGCACCCACCGCACCCACATCAAGGCCCACGACGCCGTCGCCAGCAGCCGCCGCTTCAAGAAGGTCGCCGACGTCGAACCCGCCCTCGCCCTCCTCGAACAGCACGGCTGGCTCCGCACCGACCAGCCGCCCGCCGGCGGCCAACGCGGCCGCCAAGCGGCAGTTACCTACCGTGTCCACCCGGCCGTGAGCACCCCCATGGACGGGGCCGAAGCCCCGTAACCGTCAGGGATGTCAGGGAAAATCCCTGACCAGCGAAAACGTCGCCGGACGGCCTGTCAGGGAACGTCAGGGATGTCAGGGAAAAGGCGATTTTCCCTGACATCCCTGACAATCCCTGACGCCCTACCAGGAGCCAAAGCCGCAGGTCAGCGATTTTCCCTGACATCCCTGACACTTTCCGCCCTCCGCCTCCGTCCGCGAGAGGGCCGGTAACACTCCGCAATCACCATTCGCACCCGTTGATGGAGTCGCCGCCATGCCCACGCAGGACCCGAAGCTCAAGCTCGCCGCCGTCCTCGAAGAGCTGGAGATGTCCCGCTCCGCCTTCTACCGCATGGTCGCCCGTGGGAAGGCACCGAAGCTCATCAAGCTCCCCAACCACCAGATCCGCGTCCGCCGGAGCGACCTCGACGCCTGGTGGGCCGCGCAGGAGCAGAACGCCGCCGCTTGACCCTCGCCCCGCCCTTCCCTCGCAGCCCCCGGCCGATCGGCCGGGGGCTGCTCTCGTTCTGGAACCCCATTGCTCACCTACGACGTCCAGATCCACGCCATCCGCGATCTCGGACGCGGCCGCCGTCCGCACCAACTCCGTTGGCGGGTAGGGAAGAACCCCCACTCCGCGACCTTCGCCACCTTCCCGCTCGCCGACGGCCGACGGGCGGAACTGCTGATCGCCATGCGCAAGGGCGAGCAGTTCGAGACCGAGACCGGCCTGCCCGCGTCCGAGTTCCGGAAGCTGAACCAGGTGACGTGGTTCGCCCACGCCAAGGAGTACGCCGAGGCGAAATGGCCGCGCTCGTCCGCGAAGAACCGCGCCACCCGGGCGGATGCCCTGGCCACGCTCACCGAGGCGCTGGTGACGGACCGTCGTGGCAGGCCCGACCGGAAGGTGCTCCGTCGCGCGCTCTCCTGCTGGGCGTTCAACTTCTCCGAGCACCTGGCCGAGCCGCCCGAGGAGATCAGCTCGGCCTTGGCCTGGGTGACCAAGAAGTCCATCCCCCTGGACCAGCTGGACGACTCCGAGAACGTCCGCCTCGGCCTGGAGGCCATCGCCCGGCTGCTGGACGGAAACATCGCCGCGGACACCACGCTCGCCCGGAAGCGGATGGTGTTCAACAACGCCCTGCGGTACGCGGTGGAACGTCGGCGACTGCCCACCAACCCGCTCCAGTTCGTCGACTGGACACCGCCGGCCACGAGCGACGAGATCGACTTCCGGTGGGTGCCCAGCCCGGCGCAGGGCCGCGCGCTGCTGGCGGCCGCCGGGCAGGTCTCGGCCCGGGGGCAGCACCTGCGGGCGTTCTACGGGTGCATCCTGTACGCCGCCACGCGGCCGGCCGAGGCGACGAACCTGCGGCTGACCGACTGCACCCTCCCCGAGAGCGGGTGGGGCGAGCTGGTGCTCGGCAGCAGCTCGCCCCGGGTCGGGTCGCGCTGGACGAACGACGGGCAGTCGCACGAGGAGCGCGCCCTGAAGCGGCGGGCCCGGAACGCCACCCGGGAGGTGCCGATCCCGCCCGTGCTGGTCCAGTTGCTCCGTGAGCACGTCGCCGCGTACGGGGTGGCACCGGACGGCCGGCTGTTCCGCGCGGCGCGGGGCGGTCGGCTGCTGACCAAGGAGACCGCGGCCGTCTGGAAGCAGGCCCGGGAGATCGCCCTCACCCCTAATGAGCTGAAGACCAAGCTCGCCGAGGTGCCGTACTCCTGCCGTCACACGGCCGTCTCCGGGTGGCTGGCGGCCGGCGTCGACCAGACCGAGGTGGCCCGGCGGGCGGGGCACAGCGTGGCCGTCCTGCTCCGGTTCTACGCGAAGGTGATCAACGGGCGGCAGGAGCGCGCGAATGGCCTGATCGAGCGGTTCCTCGACGGCGAGGAGCCCGCCTCGTAGGGCCCGGATGCGTTCCACAGGTGTTCCACACAGGGTGGTCCGGAGGGGCATCCGGGTGGGACACCCCGGGACGGGATCGAAAAGGGCGGGTATCGGCAGTTCGCCGATACCCGCCCTGATCTGGGCTTTCTCCACCAGCGGAGAGCGTGGGATTCGAACCCACGGTGACGGGTCACGCCACGACAGTTTTCAAGACTGTTCCCTTAGGCCGCTCGGGCAGCTCTCCAGGCGGAGGTCAGCCTAACGGGTCCGGCCGGGTTCGGCGCACATGATTCGGGAGCGTGCGGGTCGGCGGGCGGGGGTCACTGGTCGCCGTCGCGCTGGCCGAGGGTCACCTTGGTGGTGAGCGTCTGGCCGTTGCGGGTGTACTCGACGTCGACGGTCTCGCCGGGCTTGTGCGTCCAGATCCGGCTGACCAGGGCGGGGCCGTTCTCGATCGGCACGCCGCCGAGCTTGGTGATGACGTCGCCCGGCTTGAGGCCGGCCTTGTCGGCCGCGCCGCCGGGGGTGACGGCCGGCTGGCCCTGGATGTCCTTGGTCTGGATCTGCGCGCCGTCGCCCTTGTAGTCGTCGTTGCGCAGCACGTCGAGCTTGGCGTAGACGGGCTTGCCGGTCTTGATCAGGGTGTCCGCGACCCACTTGGCCTGGTTGATCGGGATGGCGAAGCCCAGGCCGATGCTGCCGGCCCGGCCGTTGGCCGAGGCGTTGGACTGGATCGCCGAGTTGATGCCGACCACCGCGCCGCCGGAGTCGAGCAGCGGGCCGCCGGAGTTGCCGGGGTTGATCGAGGCGTCGGTCTGCAGGGCGTTCATGTACGAGGCCTGCGAGCCGGTTTCGTCGCCGGAGGCGACCGGGCGGTCCTTGGCGCTGATGATGCCGCTGGTGACGGTGGACTCCAGGCCGTAGGGCGCGCCGATCGCGACGGTGGCGTCGCCGACGTTGACCTTGTCGGAGTCGGCCAGCGGCAGCGGGGCCAGCTTGCTCTTCGGCGGGTTGTCGATCTTGACGACGGCGACGTCGTAGCCCTCGGCGTGGCCCAGCACCGAGGCGTTGTACGAGGTGCCGTCGGCGAACTTGACGGTCAGTTTGCCGCCGTTGAGGGTCGGCGCGACCACGTGGTTGTTGGTGAGGATGTGGCCCTCGGTGTCGAAGACGAAGCCGGTGCCGGTGCCGGACTCGCCGTTGCCCTGCGCCTTGATGGTGACGACGCTCGGCAGCGCCTTCTGCGCGATGGCGGCGATCGAGCCGGGGGCGGGCTCGTTCTTCTGGGTGTCGCTGGCCTGGACGGTGGTGCTGCGGTGGTCGTCCGCGGAGCTGCTGCTGCCGTTGCGGTCGGCCACGGTGACGCCGACGGCGCCGCCGGCCACGCCGGCGACCAGCGCGACGGCCGCGATCACGGCGACCAGACCGCCGCGCTTCTTGCGCGGGCCGCCGCCGGTCGGGCCACCGGGGTAGTCGGCCGGGTAACCCAGCGGGCCGGACGGGCCGCCGGGGTAGCCCGCGCCGCCGGAGGTGGCGTCGTGGGTCGGGCCCCAGCCGCCGAGCGGCTGGCCGGCGCCGAACGGGTGGTGGCCGTGTGCGGCGGGCGCACCGGGCGCTGCCGGGGTGCCGGGGGCGGACGCGGCGGCGTACGGGTCGTGCGCGCCGGCGGCGGGGACGCCGTGGGTCGGCGTGGCGTACGGGTTGGCGGCCGGCGGCAGCACCGGGGCCGAGGGAGCGGCCGGCGCGGGCGGCAGGACCGGCGGCGGCGCGTCGATGTACCCGGTGGCCGGGTCGACGGCGGGCTCCTCGGCGACCGGCGCGACGGGTGCAGCAGCTGCGACGGGTGCCTCGGCCGGGGCCTGCGGCGCGGGGACCTTGGTGAAGGCCACGGTGGGCTTGTGCCCGCCCTCCGGCGCGGCGGCCTCGGGGGCCGGCTCCGACGCCGTCGGCTCGGCCGCGGACTCGGACACCCGGCTGAACGCCATGGTCGGCTTGTGGCCGCCCTCCGCCGGAGCGGCACCGGCGTGGGCCGCGTCCGCCGGAGCGGCGTCGACGGCGTCGGCCGCCGCCTCCGGCTCGGTGACCCGGCGGAAGGCCATGGTCGGCTTGTGCCCGCCCTGAGCGGGGCCGTCGGGAGCCGACTCAGCCGCCCCCTGGCCGGCGGGCTGCTCCCCCTGCGGCCCGGTGGGCCCAACCTCGCGCTCGGTGCTCACGGACGACCTCCATAGCTGGCAGAACCAAGGACCATAGTTTTTCGCATTGTCGATTCGATTGCCGTAAGGACCCCTCTGAAGAACTCATAAGAATCCTTAGCCGGTGCCGACGGCCGGGGGCTCCCCTCCCCGCCTGGCGTCCCGCGATGCGGACCGCGCACGCCGTGGCCTTGGGCGTTCGCCCCCCTGCCGGTTAGCCTGTCGCTCCAAACTGACACGCGGGAGCTTGGACCGACCAGGCTGAGAGTGCGCATGTCGACCGTACGCCACGCGAGCGAGGCGCACGGTCGAGGGGGCGCAGACCGCCGGAACCTGTCCGGGTAATGCCGGCGTAGGGAGTATCGGCCATGCCGTCTGCTTCGCCATCCTCTTCTTCGGGTGCCTCCGGCTCCGAGGATTTCCCCGCCCCCGCGGATTCCTCCGGCCCCGCGGCCGGCACGGGTGCCGCGACCGCCGTCCTGGACCGCCCCGAGCGCCTCGAACGCGTCGAGGCGCCGCTGGTCCTGGACACCGAACCGCCGCGCACGCTGCGGTTCCGCGACCACTTCGCGCTCTGGATGAACCTGGGCGTCAGCCTGATCGGCTTCTCCACCGCCGCCACCGTGCTCGGCGCCCCCGGCAGCGAGCTGTCGCTGGCCGCCGCGGTGACCGCGATCGTGGTCGGCACGGCCGTCGGCACCGCGATGCTCGGCGTGGCCGCGCTGATCGGCGCCCGGACCGGCGCCCCCGCGATGGCGAACCTGCGCGGGCTGTTCGGCACCCGGCTGTCGTACCTGCCGACGGTGCTGAACATCGTCCAGTGCATCGGCTGGGGCGTCTTCGAGCTGCTCACCATCTCGGCGGGCGCCCAGACCGTCGCCCACACCACCGGCTACCGCTGGCTGTTCGTGCTGCTCGCGGGGGCTGTGACCACCGCGCTGACGATCTGGCCGCTGGGCTCGATCGCGGTGCTGCGCCGCTTCGTGGCCGGCGCGGTGGCCGTGGCGATGGTGTACTTCACCGTCCAGCTGGGGCGTCAGGGCGTGCCGGACCCGGGCGCCGGCAACTGGCACGGCTTCCTCGGCGCGACCGACGCGATGATCGCGGTGTCGGTCTCCTTCGTCCCGCTGGCCGCCGACTACACCCGGCACTCGCGCACCGCGCGCTCGGCGTTCTGGGGCAGCTTCTCCGGGTACACGATCGCCCAGGTCTGGTGCTACGTGCTCGGCCTGATGGCGCTGCTGCAGTCCGGCGGCGACCCGGACAAGATCTTCGACTCCTTCCTCGGCGTCTGGGCCGGCTGGCTGTTCCTGCTGGTGCTGGTGCTGCGCGAGACCGACCAGTCCTTCGCCAACGTGTACTCGACCGCGATGTCGGTGCAGAACCTGCTGCCGAAGGTGGACCGCCGGGTGCTGAGCGGCGGGATCGGCGTGCTGACCACCGTGCTGGCACTGCAGATCGACAAGTTCACCGACAGCTACTACAACTTCCTGGGCCTGATCGGCTCGGTGTTCGTGCCGCTGCTGGCGGTGCTGGCAGTGGACTTCTTCCTCGGCGCCGGGCGCCGCGGCTGGAACCTCGCCGAGGACGCGCCGGCCCGCTGGACGATGCTGCTGCCGTGGGTGCTGGGCTTCGCGGTCTACCAGTTCATCGCGCCGACCAAGGTGGCGGACTGGTGGACGGACTTCTGGACCTCGGCCCAGGACGCCCTGCACTTCACCCCGCAGGAGTGGACCTCCGCCTCGCTGTTCGCCTTCCTGGTGCCCGCCCTGGCCACCTGGGCGCTCACCCCGCTCTCCCGCCGCACGGCGCGCTGACACCCCGCGCCCCGGGGCCCGGCGCGCCGTCATCCGACGCGCCGGGCACCCCTCGCCCGGGCGCCGGGCGTCCCCCGCGTGGACGCCCGGCGACCCCCGGCAGCCGGCAGACGGCCCCACAGGTTGGGACCGTCTTCGCCTCCCCGTCACCTCCGCCGCCTATCGTTGGCCCTGTGACCAGCCCAGACCTGTCCTCGGCGGCGGCGCGCACCGCGCTGCCCGTCCAGGTGATCGCCCACCGCGGTTCCTCCCACGCCCTGCCCGAACACACCCTCGCCGCCTTCCGGCGCGCGCTCGACGAGGGCGCCGACGCGGTGGAGTGCGACGTCCGGGTGACGGCCGACGGCCACCTGGTCTGCGTGCACGACCGGCGGATCGGCCGGGTGTCCAACGGCCGGGGCACCGTCTCGGCGATGACGCTCGCCGAGCTGGAGGCGTACGACTTCGGCGCCTGGAAGACCGGCCGCCCCAGCACCGACCCCGAGCTGCGCGGCGTGCTCCGGCTGGAGCGCCTGCTGGAGCTGGTGGTGGACTGCGGCCGCCCGGTGGACCTCGCGATCGAGACCAAGCACCCGGTGCGCTTCCGCGGCCTGGTGGAGGCCGAGCTGCTGCGGATGCTGGAGCGGTTCAAGATCGGCGCGGCCCGGGAGAACGACCGCCCGTCCGCCCGGATCATGAGCTTCTCCTCGGTCGCGCTGAACCGGGTGGCCGCCGCCGCGCCGGAGTTCCGGCGGGTGTTCCTGTTCGAGCGGGCGCTGCCGCTGGTCGGCCGACTGCGCGAGGGCGCGGCGCTGCCGGGCGGGGCGCGGATCGCCGGGCCGGGCATCGAGCTGGTGCGGGCCCGCCCGCAGCTGGTGACCCGGCTGCGCGAGCTGGGGCACGAGGTGCACGTGTGGACGGTGGACGAACCGGCCGACGTCGAGCTCTGCCTGGAACTCGGTGTGTCCGCGATCATCACCAACCGGCCCGCCGAGGTGCTGGCGCAGCTCGGCAGGTGATCCGCCGACGCACCGACGGCCGTGCCGGTGCGGACTGATCGGTCTGGTCGGCAGTCAAACCTTCCGCGCGCGATATTGCCGGAATTCCTTGCCTCGGGCGACAGAGGGTGAGCACGGAATGACCTCCGGTCGACCGTCCGTCGCCGTGCTCGAAATGGGCTCGCGGGATCGTCCGGTGCTCGTTTCCGACGCATTACCAAGGGGCATCTCTCCCTCGGCATACGCTGAAGGAGGTCCGGGGGTGGCGTTGATGGTGGCGCGTGAAGTGCCGACTTCATCGACCATGGCAGTGCCGCACGGCCCAGCGAGTGTCGGGGTCGCACGGCGCCGACTGCGTCGAGATCTGGGCGACCGGCAGATACCCGAACCGGTCATCGATGATGCCGTACTGATCCTTTCCGAACTGTTGAGCAATGCGTGCCGGTACGCCCGTCCGCTCGGCCCGCTGCCGGCGCTCGGCCGCAGTGCCCGGGCCGAGGTGCTCGGGCAGGTGCTGGTCGGCGTGCCGTCCGTCCCGTCCGTTCCGTCCGGCCCCTCCGTGCCGTCCGGGGCGCACGCCGCGGACGGCGGCCGGGAGCACGGCGAGGGCACGGACGAGCCGGACGGCGGTGTACTGGTCCGCTGGCAGATGCACGCCGACGGCGTGCTCACCCTGGAGGTCACCGACGGCGGGGCGGCCACCCGGCCGCTGCCCGCCAGTCCCTCGCTGACCTCGCGCGGCGGCCGCGGCCTGGGCATCGTCGACCGACTGGCCAGCGACTGGGGCGTGCGCGACGCGCCCGGCGAGGTGACGGTCTGGGCGGCGCTGCCCGCCCGCAGCCGGCACGCCCGGCGCACCGGGGGCGACGCCCGCAGCGCGTAGGGCCCGTCCTCGCGTCCCCGGTGCCGGCGCGCCCCGGCGCGTTCGCGCGCGCCGGGGGTAGCGCGGGTGCCGCAGGAACGTCAGTAGGCTTCCCGGGACACAGGACCACCGTTCCCGGGAGAGCCGCACCATGGGCAAGAAGGCCGCCAAGAAGGCGCCGCAGCGTCAGTCCACCACCGCCGTCACGGGCGAGATCCCCGTGGTCGGGGCCCGAGAGGACTGCCCCTGCGGCTCGGGCCGCCGCTACAAGGCCTGCCACGGCCGGGAGGCTTCGCACGCGGTGCAGGAGCTGGTGCACCGCCCGTTCGAGGGCCTGTCGGGCGAGGCCGACTGGGTGGCGCTGCGCGAGCTGGTGCCCGCCGCCACGGTGCCGCTGACGCTGGCCGCCGGGGTGGCCGAGGGCGCCAACGGCGAGGTCCCGTCGGTGACCCTGGCCACCGTGCTGCCGCTGGCCTGGCCGGCCCTGCGCCGCCAGGACGGCTCGATCCTGCTCGGCCTGCAGACCCAGTCCTCCTCCGGCGACCTCAGCCGCGACCTCGGCGACGCCCTGGAGCTGGCCCTGGCCACCGAGCCGGGCACCCCGGTACCGGCCCGCCGGACCGTGCCGGGCGGGCGCCGTCTGCAGGACATGCTGGACGCCACCGCCGCGTTCGCGCCCGCCGTACACACCGGCTTCGAGTTCTGGCTGGAGGACGCCGAGACCGCCACCGGCGAGGTCGCCGCCTCCCTGGAGCGCGCCAACGCCTCGGCCATCCCGACCGAGAAGCTGGCCGGTGTCGACGCCGCCTACTGGTGCGGCACCCCGGACAAGAACCACCTGCGCTGGGTGATGACCGTCCCGGAGGAGCAGCTGCTGGACGCGCTGGCCCGGCTGAACGCCGCCGGTGAGGCCTCGCTCGGCCCGGACACCCGCCTGGTCGGCTCGTTCCGCGCGCACGGCCTGACCGTCCCGGTGTGGGACCTGCCGCTCGCGATGACCGCCGCCGACTGCGAGAAGCCGGCCGCCGAGTTCGGCGAGCGGCTCGCCGCCGTCCTCGCCGACGCGACCCCGCTGACCGCCGAGGAGCGTCGCGCCCGCGCGAACCTGGTGAACCGTCAGGTCACCCTGAACTAAAGCGCGCAGGATCCGCGTGATACGCGTCACATTGTCGCGGTGAACGCGCAATTTCCGGGCGTGGAGGGCGTCTTGGAAATTGGCGCGGGCGCGGATCCTTGTTACTGTCTAAAGAGTCCGGCCGCTGGTGCATCCCCCGTCGCCAGCGGCCGGATCTTTTGTTTTTCCGGCGGGCCGCGTGGATCACCGCGGATCAGTACGCCGAGCGGCCGCTGTCCAACCGGACCGTCGCATCGACCAACTCGCCCAGCAGCGGCCCGACCTGCGGCAGCCAGACCCCGCCGCCCGCCCCCGGTCGCGGCGCCAGCACCCAGCGCACCCGGCCGGCCGAGCCGCCGGGCGGCAGCGGCAGGAAGCCGCCCGGCCCGTGATAGCGCAACGATCCCGGCACCCAAGGGAGTTGGGCGAGCATCTCGCCGAGCGCATCCAGCGAGTACGGGGCCACCAGCAGCGCGTAGCGGCCCGGCATCGCCAGCACCGGGCCGAGCGGCATCCGCAACGCGCCCAGGTAGGCCAGCGCCCGCGCCCCGGCCTCCGCGGGCAGGCTGACCGCGGAGACCGTGGAGCCGGTGGCGGCCAGCACCGTCGCGTCCGGGCTCTGCCGCTCCCACCACCAGCGCACCATCCGGGCGTCCGTGGTGGCGGCCAGCAGCGAGGGGTCGTGCGGGTGCACGCCGGGGACGGTGCAGTCCCGGTCGCCGCAGGAGCAGCGCCCACCGCTCAGCACGGTGCCCGGCACCACGGGCCAGCGGTGGTCGACGGCGGCCGCCAGGGCCGCGGCCAGTCGGGCGGCACGCTCCTCCGACCGGTCCTTCGGGTTCTCACGCATGGCGCTCGTTCCTTTCCCTGACCGCTCGGCTCGCTCCGCTCCGTCGGCATCCGTCGGGATCCTCCGCGCGGGCCCGCCGCGGCACGGCCCCGGGCGGTGCGGAGCGGGCGGCAATGCGGACGGGGCGGCTACGACGAGGAGCACGGTGTGGAGCACGACATGAGAAGGGCCGTGCACTGGAAACAGCCCTTGGAACGAGAATCCCGTATGCGACCGGATGGACGCCGCCCGGGCGCGTTTGGTTCCACCGTACGAGTGAGAGACTTCCGGCCGACCCGGCTCCCGGGCGGCACGGGCATACGATCCGGACGGCCGCCCGGTCCGTCCCCTCGGTTCTGCCCGTTCGCGGCTCGCTCCATGCCTCCCGGTCCGACCGGCGCGCACACGAACCCCGCACGCCCTCCGACCGGGTCGCAATGGCCGTGGAACCGGCCACCGCGTCGTCCTGGATCTGGACATGCCCCGAATGGCCTGTGTAGAAGTGGTGGCATTGCTGTCGATCAATGACGAGTAGTAGCGAATCGAGGCGAAACACGCCCTTTGGCCGTGCTCGCTCCACATTGGCCGTACCTGGGGGTTTCGCATGGCACGTAGCACCGCGTCAGGAGTGGCGGCATGACCGAGTCCCACCCGCCGACGGCCCTCCCGTCGACGACGACCGCCGAACCGGGCGAAACCGGCTGCGCAGGCGGGCTCACCGTCCTCGACCCGCCGGGACTCCCCGGCCCCGCCGACGCCCAGGACGGCCCCGCGGACGCGCCGGGCGCACCGGACGGCCCGGCCGACGACCGCACGGCACCGTCCACCGCCGTGCAGGACCGTTTGGCCGGACGCCTGTCCGATATCACCGCCCTGCACGAGCACACCGAGCGGCTCGCCCGGGCCCGCGGCCTCGCCACCACCCTGGACACCCTCCTCGCCTCCGGCGCCGCCCTGCTCGGCGCCCGCCGCGGCGTCCTGGTCACCCGGATGCCCGGCGGCGGCCCCGGCCAGCCGGTCGGCCTCGGCCTCGACCGCGCCAGCCTCGGCGCCCTGGAGACCGTCCCGCCCGAGCAGAGCCTGCTCGGACGGCTGCTGCGCGAACGGGACCGGCCCGAGCAGCTGCACTCCCCCGACCTCGCCGAGGACCCGGCCATCGGCGCCCGGCTGCGCGAACTCGCCGTCCACCTCGGCCTCGGCGGCGCCTTCGGCCTGCCGCTCGCCACCCCCGAGGACGGCCCGCTCGCCGCCGCCCTCTGGTTCTGGGACGAGCCCGCCGAGCCGACCGAGTGCCGGCGCGAACTGGCCCGCCACTACTGCGCGATCGCCGCTCCACTGCTCGCCAAGCAGCTGGAGGCGGAACGGATCCGGCGCACCACCGAGGCGCTGCGCCGCGGCCTGCTGCCCGACCACCTCCCCCAGACCGCCGGGCTGCGACTGGCCGCCCGGCTCGTCCCGGCCGGGCTGGACCGCTCCTGCGGCAGCGACTGGTACGACGCGATCCCGCTGCCGGACGGCACCGTCGGCCTCACCGTCGGCTCCGTCTCCGGCGACGGCCCGGGCGCCGGCCCCGGCTCGGCCCCCGGCGCGGCCGCCGCGATGGGCCGGGTGCGGGCCGCGCTGCGGGCCTACGCGGTGCTGGAGGGCGAGGACCCGGTCTCCGTCCTGGGCGACCTGGAGCTGCTGCTCAAGACCACCGAGCCGACCCGCACCGCCACCGCCGTCTACGCCTGGGTGGAACCCGAGGAGCGCCGGGTCACCCTGGCCGGCGCCGGGCACTGCCCGCCCGTCCTGGTCGGCCGGCGCGGCGCCGAGTTCGTGGAGACCTCGCTGTCCGCCCCGCTCGGCATGCTGGCCTGCTGGGAGGCGCCCGGGGTGGAGTTCACCGCCGAGCGCGGCGACACCCTGCTGCTCTACACCGAGGGCCTGGCCCGCCGCTGCGGCCCGACCCTGCACGCCGGGCAGGCCAACCTGCGCCGGGCCGCCGCCGACGCCCCGCGCGACGTGCGGATCGACCCGGACCGGCTCTGCGCCCACCTGCTCGCCGTCTGCCCGGCCCCGGAGGCCGCGACGACGGCCACCGACGACCTGATGCTGCTGGCGGCGCGCTTCGAGTAGCCGCGCGTTCCCGCGCGTTCCCGCGCGTGCACACGTCTCCCCGAGGTCCGCGGGGCCCGGACGGACGCACCCGGACCGGGCCCGGACGGATGTACCGGGCCCGAACCGACGAGCGACCGGGCGTCCGTACCATGGACGCACGGCCGCCCGCGCGTGTCGCGATCCGACACTCCCCCGAGGGGCGGCGGTACCACCCCCAAGGAGGCGTTGCACGTGACCGAGGACCGCACCCCCGCGGTGGCCGAGAACCCCGAGGCCGAGGGCGGCGACGAGCCGCAGGAGTTCAAGGGCCGCAAGAACGGGCTCTACGGCGAGATCTCCGACGAGCTGGCCGCCTCGATGAAGTCCGGCTGGGCCGACACCGAGCTGCACGGCCTCTCCCCGGTCGCGCAGGCCCCGTACGCGGCCGAGCGCCGTGCCAAGCTGTCCGCCGCCTACCCGGGCGAGCGCCTCGTCGTCCCGGCCGGCAACCTGCGGGTGCGCTCCAACGACACCGACTACGCCTTCCGCGCCTCCAGCGAGTACGTGCACCTCACCGGCGACCAGACCGAGGACGCGGTGCTCGTCGCCGAGCCGACCGGCGGGACCGGCCACGCGTTCGCGCTCTACCTGCTGCCCCGCTCGGACCGCGAGAACGGCGAGTTCTGGCTGGACGGCCACGGCGAGCTGTGGGTCGGCCGCCGGTACAGCCTGAGCGAGCAGGAGCAGCTGCTCGGCCTGCCCGCCCGCGACGTCCGCAAGGCCGCCGAGGAGCTGGCCGCGGCGGCCGGGGACTCCACCGTCCCCACCCGGATCGTCCGCGGCTACGACGCCGGCCTGGAGGCCGCGCTGGCCGACGCCCTGGACGCCGACAAGGACGCCGAGTTCAAGGAGTTCCTGAGCGGCCTGCGGCTGGTCAAGGACGAGTGGGAGATCGGCGAGCTGCGCGCCGCCTGCGACGCCACCGTCAAGGGCTTCACCGACGTGGTCCGCGAGCTCGGCCAGGCCGTCGCCACCTCCGAGCGCTGGATCGAGGGCACCTTCTGGCGCCGCGCCCGGGTCGAGGGCAACGACGTCGGCTACGGCACCATCGCCGCCGCCGGCCCGCACGCCACCACCCTGCACTGGGTCCGCAACGACGGCGACGTGCGCCCCGGCGAGCTGCTGCTGCTGGACGCGGGCGTGGAGACCCACACCCTGTACACCGCCGACGTCACCCGCAGCCTGCCGATCGACGGCCGCTTCACCGAGCTGCAGCGCAAGATCTACGACGCGGTGTACGACGCCCAGGAGGCCGGCATCGCCGCGGTGAAGCCCGGCGCCCGCTTCCGCGACTTCCACGAGGCCTCGCAGCGGGTGCTCGCCGAGCGCCTGCTCGCCTGGGGCCTG
This sequence comes from Kitasatospora sp. NPDC096140, assembly GCF_040303045.1. Classification (NCBI taxonomy): domain Bacteria; kingdom Bacillati; phylum Actinomycetota; class Actinomycetes; order Kitasatosporales; family Streptomycetaceae; genus Kitasatospora; species Kitasatospora sp. NPDC096140. The sequence continues at coordinate 85,761 of NZ_JBEOUW010000003.1, read as the reverse complement.
CTGGACGCCTCGGCGTACGACGTCGAGAAGGTCCTGGAGCTGGGCCTGCAGCGCCGCTGGACCCTGCACGGCACCGGGCACATGCTCGGCCTGGACGTCCACGACTGCGCCCACTCCCGCCGCGAGGAGCACGTCGACGCCCTGCTGGTGCCCGGCATGGTGCTCACCGTCGAGCCCGGCCTGTACTTCCAGCTGGACGACCTGACCGTGCCGGAGGAGTACCGCGGCATCGGCGTCCGGATCGAGGACGACATCCTGGTCACCGCCGACGGCAACGAGAACCTCTCGGCCGGCCTGCCCCGCCGCTCCGAGGACGTCGAGGCCTGGATGGCCTCGCTGGCCTGAGCCCGGCCCGAACCCGGCCTGAGCCGGCCTGACCGCGCTCCGAGCCGCCGTACGCCGAAGGGCCCGGCCTCCCGAACCGCTCGGGAGGCCGGGCCCCGGTGCGTCCGGGGGGTCAGCGCTGGACGGTGGGCCGGACCGCGGCGGTCGCGCCGCGGTGGCCGTCCGAGTCCCCGCCGACCTGGATCTCCACCGGGCCGGCGCTGCCGGTCCGCTTCAGGCCCACCCGGAAGGTGTACTCCACCGGGTTGCCGTGCAGGACGCCGACCAGCTCGGCCGGCGCCACCCCGAGGCTGCCGTTGCAGTCCGCGGTCACCTCGAAGGACTTCCACTCGTTGCCGACCTTGGCCTCCATCGTGACGTCCGACCCGGTCAGGCCGGCGCCCGTGGGCAGGGACAGCCGCACCACCGGGCGCAGCAGGGCCGACCCGTCCGGCGACGAGACCTTGAAGGAGAACTCGGTCGGGGCCTTGCCGACGACCAGCGCGGTCGGGGCGGACACCGAGGTCACGACGGGGCGGTGGCGGTCCACGACCGAGGCGCCGACCACGCTCTTCGTCATGACCGAGAGGGAGTGCGGCAGCACGGCGTCCGCCTCGACGGCCAGCCGGCCCGGCTGGTTGCCCGCGTCGAGGACCATCCGGTACTCGACGGTCCGGCTCTCGCCCGCGGCCAGGGTGAACGCCGCGTCGTCACCGGTCCCCGCGTAGTCCATCCCGCCGCCCTGGCTCAGCGACGGCAGGGCCTTCCAGCCCGAGGCGTCCTTGCGCTCCAGCGTGCCCCGCGCCATCGAGAGCATCTGCGTGCACTGCGCGCCCTCGTACTCCTGGGTGGCCACCACCGGCGCCACCGCGCGGCTGCCGGAGGCGTCGTTGTTCTTCCAGGTCACCGAGAAGGGCACCTGGTCGCCCACCTGGACCTGCCGGCCCTCGCCCAGGCCGTTGAAGGTGATCGCGATGCCGCCGCTCCCGGTGACGGGCTTGGTCACGGGCTTGGGAGCGTCCTTGGCGGTGTTCTTGGCCGTGTCCTTGGTGGTGGTCCTGGTGGAGTCCGTGGCCGTGGTGGCCACCACGGCGGGCGTCACGACGGCGGCCGGCGCGGTGGCGGTCGGGGCGGTGGCGGTCGGGGCGGCGGAGGGGGCGGCGGTGGCGGCGCTCGGCGCGGCCTCGGTGGGCGCCACGGAGGCCGCAGCCGGTGCGCTCGTGGCGGATCGGACGGCGGTGGGGGCGGGGGCGGCCTGGAGGGCGGCCTCCGAGGCGTCGCAGGCGGAGGCGCCGATGGCAGCCACCACAACGAGCGGGACGATCTTCGCAATACGGGCGATAACGGACGCGTTCATGTGACAGTCCCCCCAGAGGACACAGTGCTGGTGATGTCGGATGTGCGGACGCCTTGCCTGCGTCCCGAGGAACCGGCCCGAGCCCCGGCCCCGCCGGCTCGCTCTCCCCGCCTCTCACCCTGATAGACGTCCGTCCCGGCGGGGGGTTGCAGGTGGATCCGAAGGTTTTTCCGCAACCTCGCCCCGGAACGCCGAAAGACGCCGTGACCAGGGGTTTTCCTGGTCACGGCGCCTCTCGGCGGCCGCCGGTCGACTACCTCACGATGTTCTCGAAGGCGATCTTCTCGCCGATCACGGTCAGCGAGCCGCTGCCGTCGTACGGCAGCGTCGCCTGCATCCGAATCGGCATGATCCCCGGTCCGTCGGCAGGGTCGACGCTCATGCGGTACATCACCGTGTGGCTCGCGCCCGGCGCCAGGGGGAAGGCGGCCGCCTTGCCGGCCGTCGCGTAGTCCATGCCGCTTCCGGGCGACATGCTCACCTTGGTCCAGGTGCCACCGTCCTGGCGCTCCAGCGTGCCGACGTTCATCGGGATCGGGCTGTTCGGCGTCCCCGGGTAGGGGTCGGTGAAGACCAGCGGCTGGACCGCCGGCAGGTTGACCGTGCCGGTGTTCCGGTACGTCACCACGATGCTCACCGGCAGCGGGTCCTTGACGGACACCATTCCCCCCGGAAGTATCCCGCTGTACGTCACGGCGACGGTGTCGCGGTTCACCGCCGGGGGGTCCGGAGCCTCCGACGCCACCCCCGGCGCCTTGTGGCCGCTGACGTCCAGGCTGTTGACGATCGCCTGCAGGCCGGCCTGGTAGTCGTCCTTGAGGCCGCTCGCCGCCACGTACACCTGGTCCGAACTCAGGGCCCACATCTGGGACGTGAACGAGTCACCGGGCTTGCAGGTGGCCTTCCACTGGGTCTTGTCGCCCGTCTTCCCCGCGATGGTGGGCCGGGTCCGCACGGCCGGGGAGACCGACGAGTAGGGCCCGGTGGGGATGTAGGGATGACCCCAGATCGGGCAGGACGGCTGGTGGCTCCAGCCCGAGCTTGAGGCCATGTCGCCCATCGTGGGCCAGATGGCGTGCGCGCTCTCGTCCGGGGTGTTGTAGACCGTGACGTAGACGCCGTACGGCTCGCACTCGTCCTGGGACCAGTTCGACGAGGAGTCCGTCGGCGCGCCCGGGCTCAGGACGCAGACCGTGGAGGCGTCGAGCGGCACCGTCTTCCAGCCCGCCGGCACCTTGAACTTGACGCCGCGGAACGAGTACGACGTCGCCGGGCCCACCGGGGGTGCGGTGTTGGTGGCCGACGCGCTGGAGGACGGGACGCCGTCGGCGAGCGGGAGGTCGGTCTCGGGCTCACCCGTCGGGGTGTCGGTGGCCGTGGGGGTCGCCGACGGGGTGGGAGTGACGGTCGGCTCGGCGGTCGGGCTCGGGGAGGTCGTCAGTGAGGCGGCCGGCGGCGGCGGGGTCTGGTCGTGGGCGACCGGCTCACCGTGGAAGGTGAGCACGCCGAGCGCCATCGCCGCGGCCAGGCCGAGCGGGACGGTGACGGCGTACACCGGGCGCAGTCGGCGGATCCGGCTCTTCGGGGGTGCGGCCGGGCGCAGGCTGTTCGCCGTGACCAGGGCGGCGCGCGCGCCCATCGCCTCGCGGAGCAGCCGTTCGGTCGGGGTTTCGGCCGGCCCGTCGCCGTCGCCGCCGATACGGCGGGGGAACTTGTCGGTCATCTAACCTTCTCCAGGTGCTTTTCCAAGGCGTCCAGGGCACGACTGGCCGTGGACTTCACGGCACCCCGGGAGAGCCCCAGGGTCTCGGCTATCTGCGCCTCCGACATGTCGGACCAGTAGCGCAGCACCAGCACCTCTCGCTGGCGGGGAGTCAATTCCTGCATCGCCACCAGGACCCGACGGTGCTCGTCGTTGAGGACCGCGTGGTCCTCCGCCGAAGCGGCGTCGGGCTCGTGCGGCGGCACGTACTCGCGGGCGGTCTTGCGACGGCGCAGCATCGAGCGGGCGCCGTTGACCACGGACGTCCGCAGGTACCCGAGCGCGTTGTCCAGGTCGTCCAGCTCCTCGCCGTGGCGCTGGTAGAGCTGGGTGAAGGCCTCCTGGACGACGTCCTCGGCCAGGTCCTGGTGGTCGACCAGGAGCACGGCCATCCGCACCAGGCCGAGCCGGTGGGCGTGGTAGAGGTCGGTCAGGGTGGGCCGTTCCTCCTCGGGCTTGCGACCGCCGCGCAGCAGCCGGAAGCCGGAGCGGCGCTGCTTCACCTCCTGCTCGGTGACGGGGCCGGCGAGGGGCTCGCCGACCTCCTGCGCGCCGAACAGCGCGGCGACCACACCGCGGACGGTGAAGCCGCGCGCCTTTCCCGGCACGACGGTCGGCCCGATGGCCATGGACATGCGTGTTTCCGCTTTCCCCCGGGACGGTGACGGCGTTCGCCGGACCGTCAGGTCCACCTGATCAAGATCGTGATCGGGGGGATCCTCCCAGCTGCCCTCGCCTCGGTTCCCTCCGCCCCCACACCTAGTGGACGTGTAGCAGGGGTGGAGGTTGCAGGTGGGTTCGAAGAAATGTCCGAGGAGCCCGGACGACTAGACTCACCGGCGTTCCGCCACCCGTGAGCAGGGGGTTCGCATGGCCGAGCAGGACGTCGAGGGCGCGGTCGGCACCGACACCGACACTGGCACCGGAATCGCCGCCGGAATCGCCGCCGGCACCGCCGTCGCCACCGCCGTCGCCACCGAGCAGCGGCCGCGACCGGTGGCCGTCGCCATCGGCCGGCGGCCGGAGCCCGTGCACGACGTCGCGGTGTACGCCTTCGAGGGCATGGCCCCGTTCGAACTCGGCGTCGTGGTCGAGGTGTTCGGGCTGGCCCGGCCCGAGCTGACCGGGCTGCTGGCCACCCCCTGGTACGGCCTGAAGGTGTGCGCCGACCGGCCCGGGACGGCGCTGGACGCGGTGGGCGGCTTCACGCTGACCACCCGGCACGGGCTGGACGAACTGGCGGCCGCCGACACGGTGGTGGTCCCCGGGGTGCCGAACGCCTTCGGCGGCGAGGTCTCCCCCGGGCTGGTGGCGGCACTGCGCACGGCGCACGAGCGCGGCGCCCGGATCGTGTCGATCTGCTCGGGCGCCTTCGCGCTGGCCGCCGCCGGACTGCTGGACGGCCGGGAGGCGACCACCCACTGGCGGTACGCCGAACTGCTGCAGCAGCGCCACCCGGCGGTGCGGGTCAACCCGGACGTGCTGTACGTGGACAACGGGGACGTGCTCACCAGCGCGGGCAGTGCGGCCGGGATCGACCTCTGCCTGCACCTGGTCCGCCGGGACCACGGCGCCAAGGTGGCCAACACCGTGGCCCGCCGGTTCGTGGTGGCGCCGCACCGGGACGGCGGCCAGGCCCAGTTCATCGAGGCGGCGGTCGGCACGGTCGAGGAGGAGGACGACGGGATCGCCCGCAGCATGCAGTGGGCGCTGGACCACCTGTCGTCCCCGCTGACCGTCCCGGTGCTGGCCCGCGCCGCCCGGATGTCGGACCGCTCGTACCTGCGGCACTTCACCGCCCGCAACGGGACCAGCCCGATGCGCTGGGTCGTCACCCAGCGCATCGCGGCCAGCCTGCCGCTGCTGGAGTCGCCGGACGGGACGGTGGAGGAGATCGCCGCGGCCGTCGGCTTCGAGAGCTCCGCGACCTTCCGCCACCACTTCGGCCGGGTGATGCGCACCTCGCCGACCGCGTACCGGCGTTCGTTCGGACGCGGGGTCGCCTGATCGCGTCACGCCGTCACTCCCTCAGGCCGTGGCGGCCTGAGGGAGTGACGGCGTGACAGTGTGACGACCGTGTCGAGCCGTTACGCGTTCTCCCGCCGGTCGGCGTTGGCGACGATGGCGTCGTGCAGCCACTGCGCCAGGCCCGGGGCGAGCTCCTCGTACACCTTCGTCCAGCGCGGGTCGGAGACGTACAGGCCGGCCAGCCCGCGGTGGATGGTGAACGTGCAGTCGTAGAAGTTCCGGCAGATGTGCTGCCGGTGCGCCTCGGCGAGGTCCGTGGCCACCGTGCCGTCGGCGGGCTCGCCGGCGGTGATCGCCGCGGCCAGCGCGGTGTTGAGCTCGGTCATCTCGGCCTGGACCCGCTGCCAGTCGGCCTTGGAGTAGCCGCCGGTGCGGCGCTGGGACTCGGCCCAGGCGGCGGTGTCGCCCCAGCGCTGCTCGGCCTCCTGCTCCCACTCCTCCTGGTATCCCTCGCCGAAGATCTCGAACTTCTCCTCCGGGGTCAGCTGAATGCCCATTCTCCGTGCCTCCATGGCGTGTTCGACGGCTGCGGCGATGTCCTGGAGGTGCCGGATCCGGTCGGTCAGCAGTTGGTGCTGCCGCCGGAGGTGCTCGCTCGGACTGACCGAGTGGTCGTCCAGGATCGCCGCGATCTCCTCCAGGGGGAACCCGAGTTCGCGGTAGAAGAGGATCTGCTGCAGCCGGTCGAGATCGGCGTCCACGTACCGGCGGTAGCCGGAGCGGGTACGGCCGGCCGGGGACAGCAGGCCGATCTCGTCGTAGTGGTGCAGGGTGCGGACGGTCACCTTGGCGATCTTCGCCACGGCGCCGACCGAGTAGCCCTCACTGGTCATCGGAGTTCCTCCCTGGTGCTGACCACTACCCTCGGCTCTCACGTCGCGTGAGGGTCAAGCCGTCTGTCCGGGCGTCGGCCGCTCGGGCGGGCGGGCGGCCGCTCGGGCGGGCGGGCGACTGCTCGGGCGGGCGCTGCTCAGGCGTCGGCGCCGACCAGCGCCCGTTCACGCCGCCGGGCCGCCCGGCGTCCGCCGTCGCCCTGGCCGCCGGACCGGGTCCGGCGGGACTGCTGGGTGGGCCAGAGCAGCACGTACGCGGCGGAGACCACCACGAAGGCGAGCCGGACGAGGCCGCGGGCCGAGTCGGACGGCAGGAACAGCGTGCCGCCGTACAGCGCGGCCAGCGCGATCCAGCTCCACCACGGGACGAGCCGCTTCTGCCCGACCGCGTCCCAGAGCAGGGTGCCGAGCAGGATCGAGGCCGTGTAGTACGTGTAGACGCTCGGGTCGAGGAGGATCCGGGCGTCCGCGCCGAGCAGCACCACGGCCGGCCAGCGGCCGCGCCACACCGCGATGGCGCCGAGGCCGATGCCGAGCGCGAACTGGGTCGGGCGGTCCCACCAGGGGGTGGTCGGGTCGGTCACCCCGAACCAGCGCAGCGCGGAGGCGGGCTGGTTGGGGATGGTGAACTTGGCCGCCGCCATGGTGTCCAGGTTGCCCAGGTAGAACGGCAGCCAGGCGATCGCCACCAGGAGGGCGAACCAGAGCGCGGTGCGCAGCCAGGCGGGCCGGGGCAGCGCCAGGATCAGCGGGGCGAAGGCGATCGCCCACGGCTTGGAGTCCACCGCCAGCGCCAGGAAGATCGCGACCTGGGTGGGCTTGCCGCGGGCCAGGGCGTGGGCGGCGAGCGTGGTGAAGAACAGCGCGAGGACGTCGTCCAGGTGCGCGAAGCGGACCGACACCTCGACCCACATCGGGATGAACGCCAGTCCGGCGATCAGCAGCCGCTGCTGGAGCCGGCGGTGGTTGGTGCCGGTGCCCAGGTAGTAGAGGGCCGCGGTGCGGCCGATCACGACCAGCATCACCAGGCCGAGCGCGGCGCTCGCCGCCTCGGCGACCAGTTGGCCGATGTGCGGCGAGAACGGAGCGGTGAGCCGGGCCGCGGCCAGGCTGACCGGGCCGATCTGCAGCTCCGGGTGGTGGGCGTAGAGCGACAGGCCGCCGTCCGACTGGCCGCTGAAGAGCAGCTGCTCGCCCTGGCGCAGGTAGTGCCAGGAGAAGCCGCCGCTCGGCTCGACCAGGAAGAACCAGAGAACCGTCCAGGCGACCAGCAGGACGTGGTGCCTGCGGAGCGGCAGTCCCGCGATCCGTCCGGTCGCCGCCTCGTAATCCGTGGTGGCCCGTGCCGTGCGTGCTTCCCGCACCTGTCCTCTCCCCGCCGGTTCCGCCCCCCTCCGGCCGGACATCCTATGTGACGGAGGAGTACCGCCCGTGCCGCCCGCATGACCGTCCGGTGGACGGCGCGGGCGACACGGGCGTACCCGTGGAACGGTTGTCCCTGGTCAGCTGTGCTGGCCGGTCTTGCGGCGGCGCAGCACCACGAGGGTGCCGACACCGGCCACCAGGACGGCGCCGCCGACGGCCGCGATCGCGGTGGTGTCGTCGCCGCCACCGGTCTGGGCCAGCGCCTTGTCCGCGTTGTCGGAGGCGGTCTTGGCCTTCTCGACGCCGCCCTGGGTGATCTTCGGCGGGGTGACGGTCGGGGTCTGCACCGGGAAGTCGATCGGCTGCTGGACGTCCGTGCTGCTGCCGGACGGCGCCGGAGCGGCGGTGGTCGCGGAGGCGGACGGCGAGCCGGTGCCGGGGGCCGGGGTGGTCGGCGCCGGGGTCGTCGGGGTCGCGGTCGCCGTCGCGGTGGCGGTGGCGGTGGCCGTCGCGGTGGCGGTCGCGGTCGCGGTGGCCGTGGCCGTCGGCGAGTGGCTCGTCGTCGGGGTCGGCTTGCCGGTCTTGGTCGGGGTGGCGGTCGGGGTGGGCTTGCCGCCGCCGGCCTTGATGGTGAAGCCGGCGCCCTTGATCCCGTCACAGCTGAAGCTGCCGTGGTCGTCCGGGTTGCCGGTGTCGGCGGAGAACACCACCGGGACGACGCCGGCCTTGCCCAGCGGGGTGTCCTGGGCGAAGGAGGCGCGGACGTCGATGTCGATGTGCTTGCCCTGGCCGATGTAGAGCAGCGCGTCGTCGGCGGCGTTGCCGTCGGTGACGTCGCCGAGCAGCATCAGCACGGCGCTGTCGTCGCCGTCGCCGCCGCCGGGCGCGACGGCACCGGTCTTCCAGGTGCCGCCACCGGGCAGGCCGGCCGACAGCTTGTACTCGACCTTGAGGTCCTTCGCCTTGAGCGAGCCCGCCTTGTTCTTGAACTTCAGCAGCGGGTAGGCGACGAAGTCGCTCTTGGTCGAGTTGTCGATCCGGTAGGTGAACACGCGGGCGTCGCCGCCGGCGATGAAGGTGTCCGGAACACCGCGCACCGAGAGGTCCAGGGCCTTGTGGCCCGCCTTCTCGGCCGGGGCGGACGCGGAGGCGGAGCCGGTGACTCCGACGGCCATGGCGCCCTGGGCGCCGGCCAGCACGAGCGAGGACGCGAGCGCGGCGGCGCCGGCGAGGGCAAGACTGCGACGTATGGACAAGGGAGACCTCACGGACGTTTCCGGGCGAGGCCCGGGCGCGAGGGGGCGGCCGCAGACGCCCCGTCCCCCCGCGAAGCTGAAAGTGCGACGGAGAGTACCGAACGATCCGGCCGAGCCGGAAGGCGGGTGCCGCACTGTGCCCGAGCGGTGGAAGTAACGCGCCCGGTTCGTCCAACTCCGTCCAGGTACAAGGCTTTTGCGCTTTGCCAAAAGATGACCGGGAGTGACGGGTACACGTCCGGAGGACCGTACCGCACCCGGGACGGGAGCGGTACGGGTGCCGGGGGTCGGATCGTCAGCGCGATGCCGGGGGCGGGGCGGGGGAGCGGGCGCGCGTCAGCGCGCGTCAGCCCGCGAAGAAGGACTTGGCCGCGATCAGCGCCCGCTCGTCCCGCAGCACGTCGCCCGGGCGGGTGCCGTTGCCGAGCAGCACGCCGCCCCAGCGCATCCGCATGTACTCGGCGGTCAGCCGAAGCGTGCCGATCAGCGGCTCGGCCTTGTCGTCGGAACCGCTGAGGGCGGTGACTCCCCACAGGGTGGCGCCGCCCATCCGGGTGCGGAAGTCCAGTCCGGGCACGCGGAGCCAGCCCGACCAGTGGTCGAGGTAGAGCTTGGCGCTGGTCGGCAGCGTGTACCAGTACAGCGGCGCGACGAGGACCAGGTCGGTGGCCGCCAGGGTGGCGTCCAGCAGGGTCCGCTCGTGGCCGACCGGCTCGGGGTAGCTGCCGTCGCCGTCGTGCCGCAGATCCCGGAAGACGGGCAGCGGGTGCTCGTCGAGCCGCAGCCAGCGTTGCTCGGCCCCGGCCGGCAGGCTCGACTCGGCGGCCAGCCGCGCGAGTCGGGCGGAGTTGCCGTCGGTGCGCGCGCTGGCGTCGAGGAACAGGAAGCGGCGCGGCTCCCCGGCGCCGGACGGCTCGTCGAAGGACTGGTGGTCGGACGGCTGATCGGACGGCTGCTGGTCGGACATCGGCTTTCCCCCGGGTCGCACGGCGCGGACGAGGGTGCGAGCACCCGGCCCACTCCGGTTATTCCGCGCCCGCGCCGCTGCGCGCGCCCCGGCCGTCGGCTACGCGGGCGGCCCGCCGGTCACTCCGGCAGTCCGGCCCGGCGGCGGGCGACGGCGGCGACCGCCGCCCAGTCCTTGTCGCCGTCGCCGTGCGCCAGCGCGTCCAGGAAGGCGTCCCGCAGGATGCTGCCGAAGGGCAGCGGCACGTGGCGGGCGGCCCCCGCCTCCAGCGCGAGGCCGACGTCCTTGAGCCCGAGCGGCAGCCGGAAGCCGGCCGGCTCGTACCGCCGCTCGGCCACCATCGCGCCGTAGCCGGAGTAGATCGGCCCGGGGAAGAGCGTGCTGGTGAGCATCTCGACCAGGTCGGTCGGCCGGACCCCGTGGGCGTCGGCCAGGCTGCACGCCTCGGCCAGCGACTCGATCGCGCAGGCCAGCAGGAAGTTGGTGCTGATCTTGGCGGTGTTGGCCTGCCGGGGGCTCTCGCCGAAGTGCCAGGTGCGCTGCCCCATCGCGGCGAACAGCGGCTCGGCCCTGGCCAGCAGGTCGGCGGCGCCCGCGGCGAGGATGTTCAGCCGGCCCTCGGCCGCGACCGGCGGCCGGCCGAGGACGGGCGCGGCGACGTAGCCGATGCCGTGCTCGGCGTGCAGTGCCTCGGCCCGCTCGGCGAGCGCGAGAGAGACGGTGGCCATGTTGACGTGCAGGGTCGCCGCGGCGCCGGTCAGCAGGGCGGGGTCGAGCAGCAGGCGCTCGACCGCGTCGTCGTTGGCGAGCATGGAGACCACCGTGTCGGCGTCGAACACCTCCGCCAGTGAGTCGGCCGCCTGAGCGCCCTCGGCCACCAGGGCGGCCACCGGCTCGGGCGAGCGGTTCCAGACCCGTACGGTGTGACCGGCCCGCAGCAGGCTGCCGGCCATGCCCCGCCCCATCGAACCCAGCCCCACGAAGCCGACCGTCGTCCCGGTCATCCGCGCACTCCCGTCGCCGCTGTCGATCACTGCGGCCGACTGTACGTCAGGATGCGAACGGACCCCGGCCGGTCACGGCGCCCTGGCCGGTCACGGCGCCGGGCCGCTCGGAGCGCTCGGGCCGGTCACGGCGCCCGGGCCGGTCAGGCGCAGGCGCGCGCCGGCATCCGGGTGCGGTGCGCGGCGGCCCCGCGCTCCAGCTCGGCGATCACCCGGCCGCGCAGCAGCTCGTACTGGGCCTGCAGCCGGCCGGGACGGGCCGGGCGGGCGACCGGGCGGCCGGGGCCGACCAGCTCGTCCGGCCCGAACTGCTCACGGGTGAGATCGATCTCGAAGCCGGTGGCGAAGCGGTTCCACCAGTGGAGGTCCGTCCGGACCCCGTCGACGTGCACTTCGCCCATCATCAGCTCGCCGCCGAGCAGGTCGTGCACCACCATCGCCGTCACCCCGCACTGGCCGCGGGCGGGATTGTCGGGACGCCAGTGGGCCAGATCCTCGGGCGCACAGGTGTCGACACCCCAGGAGGAGCGGATCGCACGTTCGATGTCGTTGAGGGTCCACGCCGTCATACCGGGAAGCCTGCCACGCGGCACTGACAGCGGCAGCGGCTTTTCGAAGGGTCACCCCGTGTTCTGCGGCGACCCTCCCGGCGTTCACCCGAATGAGTCAATGAAACCGGCCGGTCGGCCATCCCGCGTCACGGGACGGCCGACCGGCCGGGCGTCACCCCGCCGACGGGGTGCGGGGGGGAGGTCACCCGACCGACGGGGCTACGGGGCGGGGAAGCGTCACTTCGCCAGCTCGGCGACACCGGCCTGCGCGAACTGCTCGTCCAGGTCGCCGCTGGGCGCGCCCGCGACACCGACGGCCGCGACCGGAGCGCCCTTCGACTGCACCGGGGCGCCGCCGGCCAGGAACAGCGTGCCCGGGATGTCCTTGAGGTTCGGGGCCTGCGCCAGGCGCTTGGCCAGCTCCGAGGTCGGCGCGTTCCAGGAGACCGCCGTGAAGGCCTTGCGCTCGGCCGACTCCGGGGCCTGCGGGCCGGCGCCGTCGCCCTTCAGCAGCACGCGGGTGACACCGTCCCGGTCGACGACCGCGACCGACACGTGCTGGCCGGCCTTGGTCGCCGCGTCCAGGGCGGCCTGGGCGGCGCGGGTGGCGGCGTCGATGGTCAGGCCGGTGCTCTGGGCGAGGTTCTTGTTCTGCGTGTCGGCCTTCACCGCGGCCGGAGCCGCCGGGGTCTCGGTGGTCTCGGCGCTGGCCGAGACGGCGCCCACGGTGGCGGCGGCGATCGCGGCGGCGGCGACGGCGCCGGTCAGCACCCGGGTGCGCACGGAGGTCTTCTTCATGGTCCAGCTCCTCGACGGTTCTGCGGGGTGATGCGGGGATCAGGGGCGCCGGGCCGAGGCGGACCGCCCGGCGGTTGCTTCGATCCTCCGTCCGGGACCGGGGCCGCCACATCGACGGTCCGGCGCGTGCGTCCGGGCATGATGGGGGACGGCGGCGTCAACCGATCGGCTGATGCGGGACCGGGCCGGACGGGTCACCATCGAGGGATCGGCGCAGGTCAGTACGGTCTGCCGCCCGCACGCACCCGGTGCGCGGCCGGTGCCGGTGGGCGGCCCCCGCGCCGCCCGGACCGCGCGCCACCCGTCCGACCAGGAGCCACCCGTGCCACAGCCCCGCCCCGCCGCCGGACGGCCCGGCACCGTCGGCCGGCCCGGCAGTGTCGGCCTGCCCGGTACCGCCGGCCGCGACGTCGGCGGCCGCGACGCCGGCGATCCGGACGCGGGCCGACTGGCGGTGCTGCTGGACTCCGCCTTCGTGGTCCTGCTCGCCGCCTCGCTCAACCGCTACCTCAGCCACCACTCCGGCAGCCCCCAGGCGCCCTGGGTGATCGGGCTGAGCGTCGCCCTGGCCGTCGCCCAGCCGGCCGGCTCCTGGCTCGACCACCACCGTCCGACCGCGCCGGGCCGGCGCCGCAGGTGGCCGCTGGGGCTGGTGGTCACGCTCTGGGTGGTGCTGGTGCTGCTCGCCCCGAGCTTCGCCTGGTGCGCCGTCCCGCTGATCTACACCGCCCTGCGGGCGCTGCCCGCAAGGGCGGCGATCCCGCTGGTCGGCGCACTGACCCTGCTGGTGGTGATCGCCGAGATCCGGCTCCCCGGCGGGGTGGACGCCACCCTCGTCCTGCTGCCGCCCACGGTCGCCGCGCTCGGCACCGGCGTCTTCCTCTTCATGGCCCGGCAGGCCGACCGGCAGCGCGCGCTGATCACCGACCTGGTCCGCACCCGGCGCGAACTCGCCGCCACCGAACGGCGCGAGGGCACCCTGGCCGAGCGCGAGCGGCTGGCCGTGGAGATCCACGACACCCTGGCGCAGGGCCTGTCCAGCCAGCAGATGCTGCTGCAGGCCGCCGACCGCACCTGGGACACCGATCCGGCGACCGCCCGCACCCACGTCCGGACCGCCGCCGAGGTGACCGCCCGGAACCTCGCCGAGGCCCGCCGCTTCGTCCACGACCTCGCGCCAGCCGAGCTCGCCGAGGGCCGCACCCTCGACGGGGCGCTGCGGGCGCTGGCCGGGCGGGAGTCCGCCGAGAGCGGCCTGCCGGTCCGCTTCCACCTGGACGGCACGCCGGTACCGCTGCCCACCGCCGCGCAGTCCGCGCTGCTGCGGATCGCCCAGGGGGCGCTGGCCAACGTCCGCGAGCACGCCGGGGCCTCGACCGCGGCGATCACGCTGTCCTTCCTCGGCGACCAGGCCGTCCTGGACATCGCGGACGACGGGCTGGGCTTCGACCCGGAGGCCGCGGGCACCGGGGGCGGCCGCGGGTACGGACTGCCCGCGATGCGCGCCCGGCTGCGCCAGTTGGGTGGCACGCTGACCGTGGAGAGCACCCCCGGCGAGGGCACCGTCGTCTCCGCCGTGATCCCCCTGGAGCACCGATGAACGCGCGAACCGAAGTCCTCGACCACCTCGGCGACGTCAACGACGTCGACGAACTCGACGAACTCGACGAACTCGGCGACCTCCGCGGCACGGTGAGCGCATGAGCAGCGGAGCGCCGGCCCGTACCGCTCCCGTCCGGCTGCTGGTCTGCGACGACCACGCGGTGGTCCGGGCCGGCCTGCTCGCCCTGCTCGCCAGCGCGGGCGACATCGAGGTGGTCGGCGAGGCCAGCACCGGGGAGGAGGCCGTCGCGCTGGCCGCCCGGCTGACGCCGCAGGTGGTGCTGATGGACCTCCAACTCGGCGACGGCATCGACGGCGTGGAGGCCACCCGGCGGATCACCGCCACCCCGGGCGGTCCGCACGTCCTGGTGCTCACCACGTACGACACCGACGCCGACATCACCCGGGCGATCGCCGCCGGCGCCACCGGCTACCTGCTGAAGGCCGAGCGACCGGAGGAGCTGTTCGCCGCCGTGCACGCGGCCGCGCAGGGCCGGACGGTGCTCTCGCCGCCGGTCGCCTCCCGGGTGATGGCCCAGATGCGGGCACCCGTGCCGCAGCTGACCGACCGTGAGCTGGACATCCTCGAACAGCTGGCGCAGGGGCTGGGCAACCGGGAGATCGCGCGGGCGCTGTTCATCAGCGAGGCCACGGTGAAGACGCATCTCGGGCGGATCTACGACAAGTTGGGCGTGGACACCCGGGCGGGTGCGGTGGCGGTGGCCAAGGAGCGCCGGTTGCTGCGCTGAGCGCTCGCGCGGTGCCGCTGCGTGCTGCCATGATGCTCGGAATGTCGGATTCCGTCCCGACGTGTGTACGGCATGCAGCCCGGCCCGGCGCGCGCGACCGCCGGCCGATGCGCCTGACGGGCCCACAACCGCCTGCTCCGGAGCCTTTCGGGCCGGTCCGGGACGATCGCCACAATGTGGATGTTTCGTGGATTCCACTATTGACAAACCAACCACGCGGTTTGTTAGCGTGAGACCAACGACGTCCCCGGGGGTGGGGACCTGCCGGGGCCTGTGCGGACCGCTCTCGCCGGAGAGTGGGGCCAGGGGGGCCGGCGGGGCTTGCCGGGGTGTCGGGGGGAGCGGCCACGCCGAAGCCGCGCGACGAGGCGGCGTGGAGCGAGTCCGGGGGGACTCGCTCCACGCCTCCCCCGATCCCCTTGCGGCGGCGGACTACGCCAGCGCGCTCCAGTACGGGCAACACACGGACGGCACCGGCGCCGAGCCGCGGCCACCGTCCCCCGCCGGCGCCGGGAGCCGCTCCGAGCGGGCCACCCCGGGCGAGCTCGCGGTCAGTCCGGCCTCGCCCAACTCCCCGAAGCAGAGCGCCAGTCGATAGCCGTCCCGGGTGGTCGCGGCCACCCCCGGGCAGTACGGGTCGGTGTTCAGCGAGGTGATCGTCCAGCCGCGCCGCCGCCAGTGCCGCTCCACCACGCCGACCAGCACCGACCGCCGGGGCAGCGAGACGACCGTGAGGATGTCCCGGCCCCGGGTGACGTACCAGAGCACCGCCGACTCGCGCCCCGGCTTCGGCAGCCGCGCGCCCGACCGGGGCGGCGCCTCCTGCCAGGCGGGAGACGGGTCGATGGCGTCCACGGTGTCCTGGAGCAGCGTCTCGCAGCGTTCTGCGGCATCGAGTTGATCGACCGTCACCCCGGGCTCCGGCCCCGACCACCACCAGGCGGGCACGGCCGGCGCGCCGCCGGGGCACCCACCCGGGCATCCGACGTTGAGTTCGGCACCACCTGACTGCACAGGGCCCTCCGTACTCCTCCCGGCGTTCAACCCGGGCTGGGATTCCGTCACTGCTTGGACGGCGGACGGGTACGGACAGTTCCATCCCCCACCGTTTCCGCACCCCAAACTGCACTGCACGGTGCAGTTGCATCAATGCTCTGCACTGTGTAGTTTACTTCTCGTGCCGCCGACGGGAACAGCCCGCCGCCCACCGGCACCACCGACTCCGAGAGGACCCCGACATGCCCACCATCACCGTCGACACCGCCCGCATCCCCTACCGCGTCGTCGGCGACGGCCCCGACACCCTCGTCCTGGTCCACGGCACCGGCCCCGGCTCCGGCATGTGGGACGGCCTGCTGGACTCCTTCACGGACCGCTACACCGTGCTGCTGCCCGACCTCTCCGGCAGCGAGGCCGCCGAGGACGACGGCTCCCCGCTGACCCTGGAGACCCTCGCCACCCAGGTCAACGCCGTGATCGACGACGCCGGGCGCGGCCCCGCCGACGTCTTCGGCTTCTCGCTCGGCGCCGTCGTCGCCACCGCGGCCGCCGCCCAGCGCCCCGACCAGGTCCGCCGCCTGGTCGCCGCCGCCGGCTGGATCAGCGCCGAACAGGACGAGTACATGCGCCTGTCCATGGCCACCTGGCTGTCCCTCGCCGACAACCCGGCCGCGTTCGGCGGCTACGCCACCCTCACCGCCTTCAGCCGCGGCTTCCTCGACCGGATCGGCCGCGAGGCGGTCGAGGCCAACGCCGCCTACATGCAGCCGACTCCCGGCACCCTGCGGCACGTCGCCCTCGACCTCGACCTCGACCTCACCCCGCTGCTGCCCCACGTCCAGGCCCCCGCCCTGGTGGTCGGCTGCACCCAGGACGCCACCGTCCCGGTGCAGAACCCGCGGCGCCTGCACGCCGCCCTCCCGGGCAGCGTCTACGCCGAGTTCGACACCGGCCACATCGTGTTCGCCGAGGAGGGCGAGGCGTTCGTCAAGACCGTCCGGGAGTTCCTCGACGCCGCATGAGCGGCGCGCAGCGGGCGACGGGCGCCGGGCGACGGACCACGGGCGGCGGGCGGCGGAGGCAGGAACGGGAGCACACCGCCGCCCGGGAGACAAGCCCCTGATCAAAACGGCTGATTAGCGCGCATGGTGATTGGAATCAAATTGACTGGACGTCAACTTCCAAGGTGAGACTGCTTCGTAAGCTTCATTGGCAAGGAGTCCACCATGCGCATACTCTTCACCGGTCCCGCGGCGGCCGGTCACCTCTTCCCGATGGTCCCGACCGCCCAGGCGTTGCGCGCCGCCGGGCACGAGGTCCTGTTCGCCTGCGGGCAGCCGCTCGACCAGCTCCGCAGCGCGGGCTTCCCGATCGTCGAGATCGGCGACGGCAGGAGCCTGCGGGAACTGTTCGAGGAGCGCCTCGAAGGCAAGATCCAGTACGTCTCCCCGGACAAGCCGCAGGAAGAGATCTTCGACATGGCGGCCGCGATCTTCGCGCACGCCTCCCGCCCCGGCGTCGACGGGCTGCTGGAGGCCGCCACCGACTGGGGCGCCGACCTGCTCGTCCACGACTCCTTCCAGGCCGCCGCACCGCTGGTCGCGACCCTGCTCAAGATCCCGTCGGTGATCAACAACTTCGGGGTCAGCGCGGGCCTCCCGATGAGCGACCTGCTCGCCTCCCACTTCACCGACGTCTACGAGCGGCACGGCCTGGCCGGCCCGGCCGCCTCCACCGCGCTCAACGTCGGCCCGCTCGGCGGCGACCCGGACGGCCTGCCGATGCGCTACATCCCCTACAACGGCGGCGGCGTCGTCCCGACCGAGTTCCTCCGCCCCGCCGACCGTCCGCGGATCGTCGTCACCCTGGGCACCGTCCTCGCCGAGCTCGACGGCGTCCGGGCGGTCGTCCGCCTGGTCGAGGCCGCGGCCGAGGTCGACGCCGACTTCTCGCTCGCCGTCGGCGGAGCCGACCTCGCCCCGCTCGGCACCCTGCCCGACAACGTCCGCGGCCTGCCCTGGGTCCCGCTGAACGAACTGCTCAACCGCGCCGACGCACTGATCCACCACGGCGGCTCGGGCACCATGCTGACCGCCCTCCAGGCCGGCCTGCCCCAGCTGCTCCTCCCCCAGGGCGCGGACCACTTCATCAACACCGAGGCCCTCACCGCGACCGGCGCCGCCCTGAGCTCGGCCTCCGACGCCGTGGACACCGCCATCCTCGACCGCCTCATCACCGACCAGGGCCTCCGCGACACCGCCCACCGGCTCCGCGCCGAGAACGCCGCCCTCCCCACCCCGACCGCCCTCGTCCCCACCCTCGAAGCGCTCGCCAACCGCTGAGCCGGGGCCCGACCGAACCCGACAGCCCGGCCTCCGAGGGGGCGGCCGGGCTGTCGCCCCGGCCCGTCCCGCTCAGCCCTCGACGCGGTGACCGGCCGACCGGAGCACCTCCACCGCCCCGGCGAGCCGCTCCGCGGGCAGCAGCACCAGGTCGGCGTTGAACGTCGACGCCACGAACACCGGCACTCCGGCCGCCGCCAATGGCGCGAGCAGCCGCGACAGCACACCCGGCAGGTCGAGCCCGTGGGCCTCGTCGCCGCTGTACAGCGCCCTCCACCGCTCGACGGACGCGCCGTCCACCCGCTCGTCCACCACCCGCACCACGGTCAGCCCCTCGGGCGCCCGGACCAGCGAGATCCACGCCGACGCCAGGGCCGACGCCTCATCGGCCGGCCGCTCGACGCACAGGGCCTCGGGAAGAACGCGCAGCTGCTGCGCGGTCGCATCGGTCATCCGCCGATCCTAGGACGCACACCCCACCCCCGACCGGGCTTTCCCCGGAACCGGCCCCCCACGCGGACGACGCAGAAGGCCACCTGTTCGGGCTGTTCGAACCGGTGCAGACGTACCCGGATGCGGTGCTCCTCGGCTGACGGGCGCCCCGGCCGCACTTCAGCCGGCCGACGCAGGATCGCTCCCGCGTCGGCGGACTGAAGCGCGGTCAGCACCGCGCGGGTGCGCGGGTTCCGCCCGTGGGACGTCCGATCCCCACCGTGGCCGTGCGGACGGCGAAGTACGGCGTCACGCACCGCCCATGGCGCAAGCGGCTTCGAGGGCGATGAGACGGTTGGCGAGGGCACGGGCCGGACCGGTGAGGCCCTTGAGGACTTCCCGGGCGTACGGGCTCCGGGGGTGGTGAGCGAGCTCCTGGACGGCGCTCCAGGCTTCGGCGATGCCGGCCAGGCCCTGCTGGATCTGGCGGATGGCGTCGTGACGCTGGGCGAGGTACTGCTCCGCGCGCTCGTGGGCGTGGCGCCAGTCGGTGTCGCCGCGTTCGGCGGCCCGGGCGAAGGAGGGCTCGGTGTCGCCGTCGGCGAGGCGGATGGCGTCGATCTCCTCGACACGCCTGCGGAGGTGTTCCTCCTCGTGCCGGGCGTCGAGGGCCGCGGTGGCCTCGGTGAGGCCGAGGTGACCGGTGATGACCTGCTCGGCGAGGTCGGGGGCCTGCCGACGCAGCCGTGCGTGCTGGGCGAGGAGGGCCTTGGCATCGGCCTTGCGTCTACGGGCGGTGGTGTAGGCGGCGTTCAGGGAAAGGGTGCCGACGCGGACCTGTTCGGCGAGGTCGGGGGCGTGTTCGAGCACGGTGGTGGCGATGGACAGGCGAGTGAGGTTGATGCCGTGGCGGGCGATGGCGGAGGGGAGGGAGTGCTGTGAGAGTGAGCGCGCCATCGCGGTGATCATGGCGCGCTGGCCGGGGTTGGTGTTCCGGCGGTGACGGTTGGCGGACACGACCAGGCCGACCGGGTCGTCGCCCTGATAGATGGTGAAACGGACTTCGACGTCGGCCAGTTCGCAGGCGGCGACGCGGTTGCGGCCGTCCAGGAGGACACCGTCCTCGTCCAGGACGACGGGCTCGGTCAGACCGTTGGACTCGATGTCCTCGGCGAGGTCGAGGAGTTCGTCGGGGCCGAGCATCGGGAACAGGGCGGTGACGGGGTGGACGTCCACGGCGGGGAGCTCCTTGATCAGGATGGGTGTTGGGGCAGAAGACGCCACAAAGGTGCATATGGTTCAGCTCCTGTACCCGTCGACCCCGGCCGGCGACGGCAGCGCCGGGAGCCTCGGCAGCGGGCCGGGATCTCCGACGGCAGCAACGCCGCCGTGGTCGCCCCTCGCCGCGGCCCTGCCCGGGAGCGGCCGCCGTCCCAGGCGCGTTCCGGCCCGGATCCGGCCCCGATCCGGCACGGGCCCGGCACGGCAGGCTCGGATCGCTCCGGACAACGCAAAAGGCCCAGGTCGCTGACCTGGGCCTTTACTGCTGGAGCGGGCGACGAGAATCGAACTCGCGCTCTAAGCTTGGGAAGCTCATGTTCTACCATTAAACTACGCCCGCCTGATGAGCCGTCAGAGACCGCTCGATCCAGTGCCACTGTACCCCATCCGTGACTGCGATTGCACGAGGGATCCGGGGGCGCGGCGGAGCGGGGTGGGGGCGGGTCCGGAGGCGTACTGTGTGGGCCGCGTACGAGCGCTCCGGTGGGTGGGGTCGGGGGCGGCGAGCCACGGCGAGGAATGTCCGGAACATCCCCTAATGTGACGCTGTCCCGGGGCTCGGCCGCCGGGGCGCGTGAGTACGGGTGAGTACTGGGTTAGGGATGGGAAGGGGATCGATGGAGCAGCGCGCCGTCGTTCGTTGTGCCGAGGGGCACCTGTTCAGCACCACCACGTTCCCGATGCAGAACCTCGGTCCGGGCCGGCTCGGTCCCGGGCGGTTGATCCGCTGTCCGCAGTGCGGACGGCTGCGGAGTTCGGTGCTGGCCGACGTGCGGGAGCTGTCGGAGCCGCAACTGGCGCAGGCGATGCGGCTGGAGGCCGCGGAGTTCCTGGCCTGACGGTCGGCGGTAGGACCAGGAGGACGCAGTGGGGCCCCGGGCGGATTCGTCCGGGGCCCTTTCTTGCACGTAACCTCGAAGCGTGCTGCTCTCTGACAAGGACATCCGGACCGAAATCGACCTGGGCCGGGTCGTCATCGACCCGTTCGACCCGTCGATGATCCAGCCGTCGAGTATCGACGTGCGCCTCGACCGCTTCTTCCGCGTGTTCGAGAACCACAAGTACCCGCACATCGACCCCTCGGAGGAGCAGCCGGACCTGACCCGGCTGGTCGAGCCGGAGGGCGACGAGGCGTTCATCCTGCACCCGGGCGAGTTCGTGCTGGCCTCGACGTACGAGGTCATCTCGCTGCCCGAGGACGTGGCCTCCCGCCTGGAGGGCAAGTCGAGCCTGGGCCGGCTGGGCCTGCTCACCCACTCCACGGCCGGCTTCATCGACCCCGGCTTCAGCGGCCACGTGACGCTGGAGCTGTCGAACGTCGCGACGCTGCCGATCAAGCTGTACCCGGGCATGAAGATCGGGCAGCTCTGCCTGTTCCGCCTCTCCTCGCCGTCGGAGCACCCGTACGGCTCGGAGCGCTACGGCTCGCGCTACCAGGGTCAGCGCGGCCCGACGCCGTCCCGCTCGTACCTGAACTTCCACCGCAGCGCGGTCTGAGCACACGGCGAGGACCCAGCGGTCCTGGCGGTCCCAGCAGTCCCGACGGTCCCGGCGGACCTGCCGGACCTGCCGGACCCAGCAGAGCGCACGCAGGCCGGGCGGCCACCCCTCGGGCGAGGGGTGGCCGCCCGCGGCGTTCTCAGGCCCGCTTGGGGCTGGTGACGGCGACCAGCTCGGTGCCGTCCTCGGACAGCCGCAGCTCGGTGCGCAGCTCGGCCAGCTCGCCGAGGTGGTGCAGGTGGGTGCCGCCGCAGAAGATCTGCGCGCCGCCCTCGGGCAGCTCGCAGTGCCACTGGCGGCGGGCGGTGAGCTCGGGGCCGGGCACCTCGATGCGGACCGGGGCGTCGGCGGCGACCCAGGCGGCGAGCCGGGCGTTGACGTCCTCGGTGAGGGCGGGCAGGGCGTCGGCCAGGGCGGGGAACTCCTCGGTGGCGTCCGCCGTGAAGCCCTTCTTCTTCAGCGACTTGCCGAGCCGGTAGGTGTCGGTGCTGGCCTGGGTGTCCATGACCGAGCTCGCCATGGCGAGGCTGTCGAAGTCCGGGTTGCCGAAGGCGTCCGAGCGGCCCGGGTCCTTGCGCCAGCGCGGGGCGAGCGCGGCGTTGAGGGCGAGGGCGAGCAGGTGGCAGCCGCTGTGCGAGGCGCTGAGGGCGCCCCGGCGGTCGGCGTCGACGGCGAGCGCCGCGGTGCGGCCGACGATGTCACCGGGGTCGGTGTCGAGGACGTGCAGGACCAGCCAGGACCACTCCTCGTCGCCGCGCCGGACCGGGATGTCGGCGCCGACCAGCAGCGCGTCGTCGTCCGGGCCGACGGCGCCGGTCAGGCAGTCGACCACGGCCAGCTCGGTGCCGTCCACGGTCAGGGTGCCGAGGTCGGCCGGCTGGTCGGGCCAGGTGTGGTCGAGCGGGTGGAACGGGGTCGCGCCGGTCACGACGGCGTACCGGCCGTCGGCCAGCGGGTGCACCGCGAGCACCGGGGACTCGCCGGTCACCGCCCCGGCCGGGAAGCTGACGTGGGTGGTGGGGAGGGTCATGCCTGGCTCCGGTGGACGTGGGGCGAAGAGGGTGGACGGGCCCCGGCGCTCGGCCGCGGCCCGTCCACCATTCTGCCCTTCGCCGGTCAGCCCAGGGTCGGCAGCTTGATCAGCACCAGCAGGGCGAGCAGCTGCAGCGCCGCGGCGCCGGCCGCCTTGCCCCAGGGCAGGTCGTGCAGCCGACGGACCATAGCGGTCAGCAGGAACGCGCAGAGCGCCCAGGTCGCCCAGCCGACGACCTGGACGACGGCGCTGCCGGAGGGCAGCACCAGGGCGAGCAGCAGCCGGGGCGCGTCGGTCAGCCAGCCGATCAGCGCGGCCAGGCCGACCGTCGCCTTCCACGGGCCGTCGCCGCCGAGCTGGCGGGCCAGGGCGTAGGTGACCCCGCCGAAGACCGCGCCGGCCACGGTGAAGCCGATGGCGGCGGCGAGGATGCCGGTCAGCGCCACGGTGAAGGTGGAGTTGACGATGTCGTCGTGGGTCAGCCCGATGCCGAGCACCGCGAGCGCCCCGTACAGCAGGGAGACGGTGAGGGCGGGCAGCCAGACCTGGTGGTCGCGGGTGCGGTCGAACATCGCGGTCGGGCTGCGGAAGAGGCCGACGAACAGCTCGCGCCACTGCGGCCGGGGGCCGGTCGCCTGCGGGGCGGACTGGCCGCCGGCCCGGTAGACGGCGACGTTGTCCTGGCCGTACGGCGGCTGCTGCTGCTCGTACGCCTGGTGCTCGTACGGCGGCTGCTGCCCGTAGCCGTCGGGGCCGTAGCCGTCGGGGGCGTAGCCGTCGGGGGCGTAGCCGTCGGGCGGATACTGCCCGTACTGCCCCTGGTCCGGGCGGTGCCCCTGGTCGTAGTAGCCCTGGTGCGGCGGTTCCTGCCCGTACGGGCCGCCGCCCGCGTACGGGGCGCCCGTCGGGAAGGCGCGGGTGCTCCCGGGCCGGTCGGCCGCGTACGGGTCGTACCCGTCGTCGGCCGTGCCCCCCGGTCCACCTGCGGTTCCCGGGTGCGGAGCCGTGAAGTACTCCGGCCCGTCCGTCCGCCCGTGCCCCCCGGGCGCCCCCGCCGGCGGCGGTGGGGCCGACCACCCGCCGTGCGGACGGTCGGCGCCCTGACCGCTGTCGTATCGATTACCAGCCACGCTCTGAAGGTACCCGTCCGGCCCAACGCGCGTCGGCCCCGGACGGAGCCGGGGCCGGTTTGCAGCGAGGCTGAGACGAACGGGGCCGAAAGCCGCCCCCGCCCCACCGGTGGCCGGACAGCCGAGCGGTCGAGGGGCGGGGCTCCCGCGGAGCCGGTGCTACCGCTGCGCGGTGACCGACGGCCCGTGCACCGCCGCCGCCGCGCTGGTGCCGGCCGGGCAGCCGCCCGGGCCGGCCGAGGTGCGGACGGCGCCGACCGGCAGCAGGGTGCCGCAGGCGATCCGGATGCCGTTCGGCAGCTCGTTGTCCGATTCCACGATCGCGCCGTCGCCGATCACCGCGCCGTCCAGCGCCGAGCGGTCGCCGATGGTCGCGAAGGCGCCCACGATCGAGTCCTTGACCAGGGTGTCCGGGCCGATCACCGCGCCGGGCAGGATGACGCTGCCCTCGACGATCGCGCCGGCCTCGACCACCGCGTCCTCGGCGACCACGCTGCCGCCGCTGAGCACCGCGCCCGGGTGGACGGTGGCGCCGGGCAGCAGCAGGGCGTCGCCGGTCGGACCGGGGACGGCCGGGGAGTCGACCTTGCCGAGCACCAGGTCGGCCGAGCCGCGGACGAACGCGGCCGGGGTGCCGAGGTCCAGCCAGTACGAGGTGTCGACGACGCCGCGCAGCAGGGCGCCGGTGGCCAGCAGCTCGGGGAAGGTCTCGCGCTCGACGGACACCTCGCGGCCGACCGGGATGCGGTCGATCACGGACCGGGTGAAGACGTAGCAGCCGGCGTTGATCTGGTCGGTGACGATCTGCTCCGGGGTCTCCGGCTTCTCCAGGAACTCCAGCACCCGGCCGTTCTCGTCGGTCGGGACGAGGCCGAAGGCGCGCGGGTCCTCGACCCGGGTGAGGTGCAGGGTGACGTCGGCCCCGGCGGCCACGTGGCCGTCGCGCAGGGCGGCGATGTCCAGGCCGGAGAGGATGTCGCCGTTGAAGACCAGGACCGGCTCGTCGGGGCCGCAGGTCAGGCCGGAGGCGGCGTTGCGGATGGCCCCGCCGGTGCCCAGCGGTTCGCGCTCGGTCAGGTAGACCAGCTCGATGCCGTACGGCGTGCCGTCCTGGAAGTGGTCCTCGAACACCTCGGCCAGGTACGAGGTGGCCAGCACGACGCGGGTGACGCCGGCGGCCGCCGCACGGGCCAGCTGGTGCGCGATGAACGGGACGCCTGCCACCGGCAGCATGGGCTTGGGGGTGTGGGTGGTCAGCGGACGCAGTCGCGTGCCCTTACCACCGACCAGCATGATCGCCTCGGTCATGGTCTGCGCTGTTCCCCTTGTGGTCTCTGCGGCCCGGCCCGGCGGCCGGTGCCTCCGTCGGTGTTCTGGAGTCGGTGTTCTGGAATCGGTGTTCTGCAGTCGGTCTTCCGGACCCGTCCGGCCGGCGCGGGTCGGCACCCGTCCGGCCTTGTGTCCGGCGCGGGTCGACCGGCACGGAGCCGGTCCGGCGCCTACTGTATTTCCTTCCAACCGAATGCCCGTCCGGCGCCCGTGCGACGGAGATCACTCGCCGCCGCCGGCCGGTGTCGCCGCGCGCCTCCGCAACGACCCAAAAGCCCGGCCCGGTGGGCGCGTTGGCGGCGTCCACCGGGCCGGGCAGTTGTAGCAGAACTGTCGAACAGCGGGCTTTCGGCCGGTGAACGGCTAGGCGTCCACCGTCGCGGGCCGCTCCTCGGCCTCGGCCGGCGGGGTGGCCTTCACCGAGTCGAGCAGCAGCTGGGCCACGTCGACCACCTTCAGGTTCTCCTTGGCCGCGCCCTCGTTCTTCTTGCCGTTCACCGAGTCGGAGAGCATCACCAGGCAGAACGGGCAGGCGGTGGAGACGATGTCGGGGTTGAGCGACAGCGCCTCGTCCACGCGCTCGGTGTTGATCCGCTTGCCGATGCGCTCCTCCATCCACATCCGGGCACCGCCGGCGCCGCAGCAGAAGCCGCGCTCCTTGTGGCGGTGCATCTCCTGCTGGCGCAGACCCGGGACCTTGTCCATGATCTCGCGCGGCGGGCTGTAGACCTTGTTGTGGCGGCCCAGGTAGCAGGGGTCGTGGTAGGTGATCAGGCCCTCGACCGGGTTGACCGGGACGAGCTTGCCCTCGTCGATCAGGTGCTGCAGCAGCTGGGTGTGGTGGATCACCTCGAAGTGCCCGCCGAGCTGCGGGTACTCGTTGGCGATGGTGTTGAAGCAGTGCGGGCAGGTGGCCACGATCCGCTTGGTCGGGGCGTCCTCCAGCGCGGCGTTCAGCGTCTCGACGTTCTGCGCGCCGAGCATCTGGAAGAGGAACTCGTTGCCCAGGCGGCGCGGGGAGTCACCGGTGCAGGTCTCCTCCTTGCCGAGGATGGCGAACTTCACGCCCGCGGTGTGCAGCAGCTCGGCGAAGGCCTTGGTGGTCTTCTTGGCGCGGTCCTCCAGGGCGCCGGCGCAGCCGACCCAGTAGAGGTACTCGACCTCGGCGGGGTCGATGTCCTCGCCGATCACCGGCACCTCGATGCCGGTCTCCTTCTTGAGCTCCTTGACCCAGTCCAGGCGCGCCTTGGTGGCCAGGCCCCACGGGTTGCCCTTGTTCTCCAGGTTCTTGAGCATCGTCCCGGCCTCGGTCGGGAAGTTGCTCTCGATCATCACCTGGTAGCGGCGCATGTCGACGATGTGGTCGACGTGCTCGATGTCCACCGGGCACTGCTCGACGCAGGCGCCGCAGGTGGTGCAGGACCACAGGACGTCCGGGTCGATGACGCCGTTCTCCTCGGCGGTGCCGATCAGCGGGCGCTCGGCCTCGGCCAGGG
Source organism: Kitasatospora sp. NPDC096140 (assembly GCF_040303045.1). Taxonomy (NCBI): domain Bacteria; kingdom Bacillati; phylum Actinomycetota; class Actinomycetes; order Kitasatosporales; family Streptomycetaceae; genus Kitasatospora; species Kitasatospora sp. NPDC096140. The sequence goes on along the minus strand of NZ_JBEOUW010000003.1, from coordinate 59,623 downwards.
CGGCCGCCGGGACGTCCTTCAGCTGCTCGGAGGTGGCCTGCTCGTTGCCCTCCATGTCCTTGCCGCCGCCGGCCAGCAGGTACGGGGCCTTGCCGTAGGCGTGCTCGCGCAGGCTCATGATCAGCAGCTTCGGCGAGAGCGGCTTGCCGGTGTTCCAGGCGGGGCACTGCGACTGGCAGCGGCCGCACTCGGTGCAGGTGGAGAAGTCGAGGATGCCCTTCCAGGAGAAGTGCTCGACCTGGGAGACGCCGAAGACGGCGTCGTCGGCCGGGTCCTCGAAGTCGATCGGCTGACCGTTGCTGGTCATCGGACGGAGCTCGCCGAGCGCGGTGCCGCCGTCCTCCTCGCGCTTGAAGTAGATGTTGAAGAAGCCGAGGAACCGGTGCCAGGCGACACCCATCGAGGGGTTGAGGCCGATGGTGGTCGCCCACGCGAACGAGATGCAGATCTTCAGCATCGCGAACAGGTAGATCAGGTTCTCCAGCGTGCCGTGCGACAGCCCGCTGAGGGCGGTGACGAGCGGGTACGAGACCAGGTGCTCCGGACCGTACGAGTCGACGCCGTTGAGGGCGCCCTCCAGCGCGCGCAGCATCAGGATGCAGAGGCCGATGCCGAGGATCGTGTACTCGACGTAGAAGGCCTGCCAGGCGATCGAGCCGGCGAAGCGGGACTTGCGGCCGGAGCGCGACGGCAGGCTCATCAGCCGGATCACGATCAGGACCAGGATGCCCAGCGTGGTCAGGGTGCCGACGAGCTCGACGAAGAGCTGCCAGATCATCCAGTGGCCGATGATCGGCAGCGCGAAGTCGGCGTCGAACAGCTGGCCGAAGGCGTTGACGATGGTCAGCACCAGGCTGAAGAAGCCGACGGCGACGAACCAGTGGGCGATGCCCACGATCCCCCAGCGGTTCATCCTGGTGTGACCGACGAATTCGGTCGCGACGGTCTTCACCCGCTGGGCGGGCTGCCCGAAGCGGGTGGAGTCCTGCGCACCTGTGCGCACCACCTTGTAGATGTACAGCGCCGCACGGGCGGCGAGCGCGGTGCCGATCACGAACGTGACCAGCGAGATGACGATCGCTGCTAGCTGCATCGGCTCTCCGTCTCCTGCGGCTTTGCGGTTGAGCAGTCTCTGTGTTCCACGGTTGTCGGCTTCGATTGTACTGGTGGGTAACTTGCCGGGCCGACGGCCCGGACATTACCGGTCGCTAACACTTCTCCAGAAGATTCCCAAGCTATGGCGGCAGTCACGCGGTCGCAGCCGCGCCACGACGGGGCCCCGCCCGCCGTCCGGGCGGACCGGCACTCCACCGGCCCGGACCGGCCCCTCAACGGCCCCGCCGCGCGGTGACGCTCAGCAAAGTTGAGCGACGCCCGCTCATAGCTGTTGACGCTGCCCGCCGGGTCATGCATCCTTGAGCCTGTAAAGCTCAACTCTTCCGTGGAGGTATCTACGATGGCACGCGCGGTCGGCATCGACCTCGGCACGACGAACTCGGTCGTCAGCGTTCTGGAGGGTGGCGAGCCCACCGTCATCACGAACGCCGAGGGCGCTCGGACCACGCCGTCCGTCGTCGCCTTCGCCAAGAACGGCGAGGTCCTGGTCGGCGAGGTGGCCAAGCGCCAGGCGGTCACCAACGTCGACCGCACCATCCGCTCGGTCAAGCGCCACATGGGCACCGGGTGGAAGATCAACATCGACGGCAAGGACTTCAACCCGCAGCAGATCTCGGCCTTCGTGCTGCAGAAGCTGAAGCGCGACGCCGAGGCGTACCTGGGCGAGACCGTCACCGACGCCGTCATCACCGTCCCGGCGTACTTCAACGACTCCGAGCGCCAGGCCACCAAGGAGGCCGGTGAGATCGCGGGCCTCAACGTCCTGCGCATCGTCAACGAGCCGACCGCGGCCGCCCTCGCGTACGGCCTCGACAAGGACGACCAGACGATCCTGGTCTTCGACCTCGGCGGCGGCACCTTCGACGTCTCCCTCCTGGAGATCGGCGACGGGGTCGTCGAGGTGAAGGCCACCAACGGTGACAACCACCTCGGTGGTGACGACTGGGACCAGCGCGTCGTCGACCACCTGGTCAAGGTCTTCCAGTCCGGCCACGGCGTCGACCTGTCCAAGGACAAGATGGCCCTGCAGCGTCTGCGCGAGGCCGCCGAGAAGGCCAAGATCGAGCTGTCCTCGTCCTCCGAGACCTCGATCAACCTGCCGTACATCACGGCCTCCGCCGAGGGCCCGCTGCACCTGGACGAGAAGCTCACCCGGGCCCAGTTCCAGCAGCTGACCACGGACCTGCTGGAGCGCTGCAAGGTCCCGTTCCACAACGTCATCAAGGACGCCGGCATCTCGCTCTCCGAGATCGACCACGTCGTCCTCGTCGGCGGCTCGACCCGCATGCCGGCCGTCGCCGAGCTCGTCAAGGAGCTGACCGGCGGCCAGGACGCCAACAAGGGCGTCAACCCGGACGAGGTCGTCGCCATCGGCGCCGCGCTCCAGGCCGGTGTCCTCAAGGGCGAGGTCAAGGACGTCCTCCTGCTGGACGTCACCCCGCTGTCCCTCGGCATCGAGACCAAGGGCGGCATCATGACCAAGCTGATCGAGCGCAACACCACGATCCCGACCAAGCGCTCCGAGATCTTCACCACGGCCGAGGACAACCAGCCGTCCGTGCAGATCCAGGTCTACCAGGGCGAGCGCGAGATCGCCGCGTACAACAAGAAGCTCGGCATGTTCGAGCTGACCGGCCTCCCGCCGGCGCCGCGCGGCCTGCCGCAGATCGAGGTCACCTTCGACATCGACGCCAACGGCATCATGCACGTCGGCGCGAAGGACCTCGGCACCGGCAAGGAGCAGAAGATGACCGTCACCGGCGGCTCCTCGCTGCCGAAGGACGAGGTCGACCGCATGCGCCGCGAGGCCGAGCAGTACGCGGAGGACGACCACAAGCGCCGCGAGGCCGTCGAGACCCGCAACTCCGCCGAGCAGCTCGTCTACTCGACCGAGAAGTTCATCGCGGACAACTCCGACAAGCTCCCGGCCGACGTCAAGACCGAGGTCGAGACCGCCATCGGCGAGCTCAAGGAGGCCCTGAAGGGCGAGGACATCGCGAAGATCCGCGAGGCCTCGGAGAAGGTCTCCACCACCGCGCAGAAGCTCGGCCAGGCGCTCTACGCCAACGCCGACGCCACCGCCGGTGCCGCCGGTGCCGGTGACTCCGCCCAGGCCAAGGCCGAGGACGACGTCGTCGACGCCGAGATCGTGGACGACGAGAAGCCCAAGGGCGGTGCGTCGGCATGACGGACAAGCCGCAGGGCGGCAAGCCCGGCGACGACTCCGCCGCCGAGGAGGCCGTGATCAAGGCCGCCGAGGAAGCCGCGGCGGCCGGTGCCGCCGAGGGCGCCTCGGAGGAGCTCGCCACCGCCAAGCGCGAACTGGCCGAGCGCACCGGTGACCTGCAGCGTCTGCAGGCCGAGTACCAGAACTACCGCAAGCGGGTCGAGCGCGACCGGCTGACCGTCCGCGAGATCGCGGTCTCCAACATCCTGGAGTCCCTGATCCCGGTCCTGGACGACATCGGCCGCGCCCGCGAGCACGGCGAGGTCACCGGCGGCTTCAAGTCCGTCTCCGACTCGCTGGAGACGGTCGTCGCCAAGCTGGGCCTGCAGCAGTTCGGCAAGGAGGGCGAGCCCTTCGACCCGACCATGCACGAGGCGCTGATGCACAGCTACTCCTCGGACGTCACCGAGGACACCTGCGTCCAGATCCTCCAGCCCGGTTACCGCATCGGCGAGCGGATCATCCGCCCGGCGATGGTCGCCGTCGCGGAGCCCCAGCCGGGCAGCCAGACGGCCGCCGACACCGACGCCAAGTCGGGCGACGCGGACAAGTCCGACGGTGGCTCGGACAGCTGACAACCTGTGACAGCTGACAACCAGTGCGCTGCGGAGTCGTGCGCCGGCCAGTACGGCGGCCGGCTCCGCAGCGCGCTGTCAACGGCGTTGCGTTCTGCTGCTGTTGACAGCACAGTGACGATGGACTCGGGAGGTGGCTCAAGCCGTGAGCGGTAAGGACTACGTGGAGAAGGACTACTACAAGGTCCTCGGCGTGCCCAAGGACGCCACCGCCACCGAGATCAAGAAGACCTACCGCAAGCTCGCGCGCGAGTTCCACCCCGACGCCAACAAGGGTGACAGCAAGGCCGAGGAGCGGTTCAAGGACATCTCCGAGGCGTACGACGTCCTCTCCGACGAGAAGCGCCGCAAGGAGTACGACGAGGCCCGCAGCCTCTTCGCCAACGGCGGCTTCCGGGCCGGCGGCGGCCCCGGCGGCACCGGCAGCTACAGCTTCGACTTCGGCGACCTCTTCAGCGGCAGCCAGGGCGGCGGCGCCGCCGGCGGCGGGCTCGGCGACGTCTTCGGCGGCCTGTTCAACCGCGGCGGCGGCACCCGGCAGGCCCAGCCGCGGCGCGGCGCCGACGTCGAGACCGAGGTGACCCTCTCCTTCGAGGAGGCGGTCGACGGCGCGACCGTCCCGCTGCGGATGACCAGCCAGGCCCCCTGCCGCACCTGCAACGGCACCGGCGCCAAGTCCGGCACCACCCCGCGGGTCTGTCCCACCTGCGTCGGCGCGGGCACCGTCAGCCGCGGCCAGGGCGCCTTCGCGCTCTCCGAGCCGTGCAAGGACTGCCGCGGCCGGGGCATGATCGTCGACGACCCGTGCACCGACTGCCACGGCAGCGGCCGGGCCAGCTCGGCCCGCACCATGCAGGTCCGCATCCCGGCCGGCGTCCACGCCGACCAGCGGATCCGGCTCAAGGGCAAGGGCGCCCAGGGCGAACGCGGCGGCCAGCCCGGCGACCTCTACGTCACCGTGCACGTCGACCCGCACCCGGTCTTCGGGCGCAAGGGCGACAACCTCACCGTGACCGTCCCGGTCACCTTCCCCGAGGCGGCCCTCGGCGCCACCATCGAAGTACCCACCCTCGGCGGGCCCTCCGTGAAGCTCAAGCTGCCCCCGGGCAGCGCCAACGGCCTCACCATGCGCGCCCGCGGGAAGGGCGCCACCCGCAAGGACGGCACCCGCGGCGACCTCCTCGTCACCGTCGAGGTCGTGGTCCCCCAGCACGTCAGCGGCGACGCGCTGGACGCCCTGGAGCAGTACCGCGAGGCCACCGCCTCCGACGATCCGCGAGCAGCCCTCTTCCGGGCGGCGAAGGGAGCGTGACGACCAGATGTCCCCGATGAATCCGATCAACCCGGTCAACCCCGGTGGCTCGATCGGCCCCGGCGTCGGCGAAGGCCTGCCCGGGGACGGCACCCGCCGCACCCGCCGGGCCCCCTCGGCCGCACCGCCGTACGTCCTCACCGAGGACACCCCGGTGTACGTCATCTCCGTGGCCGCCGAACTGTCCGGCCTGCACCCGCAGACCCTGCGCCAGTACGACCGCCTCGGCCTGGTCTGCCCCGACCGCACCGCCGGCCGCGGCCGCCGCTACTCGGCCCGCGACATCCAGCAGCTGCGCGAGGTCCAGCGGCTCTCCCAGGACGAAGGCATCAACCTGGCGGGCATCAAGCGGATCATCGAGCTGGAGAACCAGGTCACCGCCCTGCAGTCCCGCGTCGCGGAACTGGTCGACTCCCTGGAAGGCGCCGCAACCGCCCTCCAGCAGCGCGAGGCCGCCGTCCACGCCTCCTACCGCCGCGACCTCGTCCCGTACCAGCCGCCCACCCCCCAGTCCAGCGCCCTCGTCGTCTGGCGCCCCAAGCGCTGACCGACGGCCCCGCCCGGACACCGCCGCCGGCCCCCTCCTGTTCGGGGGGTGCCGGCGGCAACGCGTTGGTGAGAGAGTGCGGTCACAAAGCCTCTCCAGAGGACACACCAGGTCTGGCATGCTGTCGATTCAGCGTCGGTGCTGATGGGACACAGGTATCAGGTGACGGCAAGGAGTCGCGGATGAGTGAACGAGAGCAGCCCCTTGCCGCCGGCTTGACCGTCCTTTCGGCAGAAGCCCGCGAGCTGTATCTCGCCGTCATCCGAGGTGACGGCAGGCTGCCGTTGGGCTCCAATGTCGATCAGGACGGTGCTGCCCGGGACGAACTGGTCAGGATTGGCCTTCTCGTGCCCGACAGCGATGACCCGTCCATATTCGTGGCCGCCGACCCGACACAGCTCTCGACAAGTCTCAGTCATTCCTGGCAGCGCCAGGCGCTGGAGCTCCTGTCTCGCGCCGTATCTCTCCCCTCCGAACTTCAGGAGCTGGCCCGGGAATTCCACACCCCGAAGCAGCGCGGAGGGTCGATCGAGTATGTGCAGGGAAAGGCCCTGATTCGTCAGAGACTGGAACAGTTCAGAGAATCCGGACTGGAGGAGGCTTTGGCGCTCCAGCCCGGGGGGCCGCGGCTTCCGGAACTGCTCGCCGGAATGATCGAACACGACCTGGAAACGCTTCGCAGTGGCACGGAGATGCGGACGATCTACCATGCCAGCACGCGGTACCACCAGCCGACCAGGGATTACGTGGCCACGCTTGCCCGAGCCGGCGGCCAGTACCGCACCCTCGACGAGCCCTATAACCGGCTCATCGTGATGAATCGACGGGTCGCCGTCATTCCGATCGTCGATGACATGAGCCTGGCCGCCTTCATATACGACCCGGCAGTCGTCAACTACCTCGCCGAGGAGGTGTTCGAGCGATGCTGGAGCCGGGCGCTGGAATTCGAGGGCGCCCGCACGGTGCCGCAACAGGTGGTGTCACGCCTGCGCCAGACGATCATTGACCAGATGCTTGAGGGTACGAACCACCGGGTCATCGCAAGACGCCTGGGGATCAGCGAGCGGACACTCGCGAGGCATATTGCCGAGATGCGCGACGACTACAAGGTCGACTCGCTGTTCCAACTCGGTTACGTCATCGGCCGAAAGTCCCAGGAACCTGCCGAATGACCGCCATGCCAATTTCAGGCCAGGATTGGTAAGGCTATTCAAGAGCTCCGGCAGGCGACCGAGTGCTCACATGCCGAGCTCACTGCCAGGAAATGTCGTCCGCGACGGTCACGGCAGCCCGGGCAGCGCTCGCACCATGCGAGTCGACAGCATCCGTGAGAGAGCCGGCGCCAACCACAGCAGCGGCAAAAGCCAACGAAAGCACAACCTTGCGGACAAACCGGCGCATGTCAGTCACGCCCCCACTCTCTCTGTCGAGAACCGCCACTAGAAGCGTCGAACAGGATAACGGCTGACCTAGTTCCACGCGAGAGGCAGGCCACTGTCTGCAGCTTGCGGACTGTGCGTCATCTCCCTGCCAGGCATCCAGATGACACTGGGCAACCCTGGACGCGGCGCTGCCCCGCGATGGACGATCAGTTCGCTCCCAATGGTCCGGCAAGCCGCCACACCTTGCCAATGTACCGTCAAATTATCCAGTCGTTCACCACCATCATCACCGCACAGAGCAGCCCACATCCAACGCATCGCCGACGCGCACTCTCCCGATCGGCCTTTCCCCGGAGTCGACATGACCGAGCCCTACCTGCGTCACCACGACAGCCAGGCCCCCGAGGGCCGGCGTGCACGTGTGTTCCTGGCCGCGCCGCTGATGCGGCTCACCGGCCCGGCGGACAGCGTGGTGACGCTCGCCAGCCGGACGCGGCTGACGACGCTCCGCACCACGCTGCTCCGCAGCGGTGCCGCCGTGTACAGCGCGCACCACAGCGATGCCTGGACCATCTCCGGCCGCGCCCCGGAGCCCCGCGTTCCGTCCGACTTCCGCGCCCTGCAGTCCGCGGACCTGGTGTTCGCCTACGTGGGAGCGCCGCTCTCGGCCGGCGTGAGCCTGGAGCTGGGCTGGGCGTCGGCGCTGCGGAAGCCGATCGTCCTCCTCGTCGACGAGGCCATCACCCACAACCCGCTGATCGCCACCATCGAGCAGGTCGCCCCCGTCCTGCCGCTGGTCTTCGACGACACCTGGTCGCAGGAGGCCCTCAACCACACGGTCGAGACCGCCCTCGACTGGGCCGGCATGGCGCTCTCCCTGCGCGAGGGCTTCTGGACCGCCCCCGGCGAGCAGTTCAACGTCCCCCGGCAGCAGCCCCCGGTCCCCGGCTACTGGCCGACCGGCGCCGCCACCGGCTGAGCAGCGCTCACGCAGCCGGGCGGCGTGACCCTCGACCCTCCGCTCGCTCAGGCCCATCGGCACCGTCGGCACCATCGCAGGATCCGCCACCACGGCGGCGACCCCGTTGCCAGGGGTCGCCGGGATCAGCGCGACGGTGCGACCGAAAACCCGGGCCCGACGCGGCAACAGGAGGGCGCCGACCGGTGGATCCTGCTCGGCCGGGAAGTCAGGGCCTTGTGCGGACAGTCCCTGACGAACCGGGCGATCACAGGCCGGATCCGGTCGGCCCCCGCCCCCGAAAGCGTCCCGCCGGTCGACTCCCCTCCGGCGGGACGCCGCGCGGTGGGCCCGGGGCGGATCGAGCTCAGGCATCACGGGCGCCCCTCATCTGCCAGCCCAGCTGGAACAGGGTCTCGGCGTCGTGCAGCTCGCGCAGGCGGGCGATGTGGGCGGCGACCGTCCGCTCGCTCAGGCCCAGACGGCTCGCGATCGCCCGCTGCGTGAGCCCACGGGCGAGCATGCGGCCCACCCGCTCGTGCACAGCCGGCTCGGCTGTTCCCGTGACGAGAGCAGCCCAGTTCACTCCTTCGGCCAGTTGCCAGTGCAGTTCGAAGTCCCGCACCAGGAAGTCGACCACGGCCGGGTCTTCGATGACCGCCGCACTGCTGTTGTCAGGAGCTGCGGGAATCACGGCAACTGCTCGGCCGAAGATGAACAGCCGGGTGAAAGGCACGGGCAACACTCGAATGGCGACGCCGAGTTCGGTCACCGCTGCCGCGAAAGCAACGGTCGGCGTGTCCGACAGAACGGCCGCCTCGTAGATCACCCGCATGGTGCCGCCCTTCTCCAGGTGACGGCGGTCGGAGTCGAGAGCCTCCGCCAAGTGCTCGGCCGGGCGAGCAGCTCCCGGCTGCATGGAGAGGGTCTCATTGGGATGATCGGCAAGAATCTGGGCCACGCGGTGCCGGATCTGTTCCCTCCCCGTGACGTACTGCACACCGGACGAACGGTCGCGGTGACGACGAGGCGCCGTGTCATAGGCCTGGGTCAGGTCGTCCAGCTGTTTGGGGACAAGCGCTGCCTGAGTGATCAGCCGGGCTCCCTCTGCCATGAGCTCCGCGCCGATACGTTCACCAACGGCTCGGGGGTTCACTGCGGTGTAGGCCCCGTCGGCGATGTGCAGGAAGAGCAAGCCGAGGTCCGCGAGCTGCTTGACCGTCGGTTCGTCCTCGGGGCGGACCTCGCTGACACGGAGGCGCCCGCCCTCCTTGAGGATCTCCCGGTAGAGCTCCCTGGCGGCGGCGGGTAGATCGGGTACGGCGTCAGACATTGCGAGCTCCCCTCATCTGCCAGCCCAGCTGGAACAGGGTCTCGGCGTCGTGCAGCTCGCGCAGCCGGGCGATGTGGGCGGCGACCGTCCGCTCGCTCAGGCCGAGGCGGGTGGCGATGGCCCGTTGGGTGTGGCCTTGGGCGAGCAGGCGGGCCACCTGCTCGTGGACCGTCGGCGTGGCGGAACCGTTCGCGAGGGCCGCCCAGTTGACGCCTTCGGCCTGTTGCCAGAGCTGTTCGAAGGTGTCGACGACGAAGCCGACCGTCGCCGGGTCGTCGACCACGGCGGCGCTGTTGTAGTCGTCGGCGGCGGGGATGACGGCCACCGTCCGGTCGAAGACCAGGAAGCGTTTGAAGGGGACGGAGACGACCCGGGTGGTGCAGCCGAGCCCGGTGACTTCGGCTGCGAACCGGACGGTCAGCGGGTCGAGTTTGGCCGAGGGCTCGTACAACGTCCTGACGGTGCCGCCGCGTTCGTGGATGCGCCGGGCGCGGTCGAGGGAGTCGGGCAGCAGCTCCGCCGGGCGGGGGCCGCCGGGCTGGGCGGTCAGAATCTCGTCGGGGAACTCCTGCGCCAGCTGCTCCAGTTCGTGGCGGATGTCCTCCTTGGCGGCGAGGTAGCGCACGCCGGTGCTCGCGCTCCGCCGCTTGGGGGTCGCGTCGTAGGCGCGGGTGAGTTCGCCCATCAGCTCGGGGAGTTGTTCGGCCTCCGTGAGCAGGCGGGCGCTCTCCAGGCGGATCCCGGTGCCGATCCGCTCGGTGGCGACCCGCGGGTCGACCGCGCTGTAGGCGGCGTCCTGCAACTGCGGTACCAACAGGCCGAGTTCCACCAACCGCCGGAGGGCGGACTCGTCCTCCGCCCCGATGTCGGCGATCGGGACGCGGCCGCCCTCGCGCAGGATCGCGAGGTAGAGCTCGCGGGCGGCCGGGTCCGGGAGGGCGGCGGCGAGGTGGGTGGAGGGGGCGTCAGTCATGGTGCTCCCCGCGCAGGCGCCAGCCGAGGTGGAAGAGGGTGTCGGCGCCGTAGCGGTCGCGCAGGCGGGAGATGTGGGCGGCGACGGTGCGTTCGCTGAGGCCGAGGCGGGTGGCGACGGCGCGCTGGGTGAGGCCGCGGGCGAGCAGGCGGCCGATGCGGACGGTGGTGGGGTGCGGGGGGTCGAGGTGGCGGTCGGCGGGGGCGGCGCGGGCCCAGTCGCGTTCGAAGTGGGCGACCAGGTGGGCCACGACGGCGGGGTCGGTGAGGAAGGTGGCGCGGCTGCGGTCGTCGGAGGCGGGGACGACGGCCGTCCTGCGGTCGAAGACGAGCAGCCGGTCGTACGGTTCGGCGAGGAGCCGGACCCGGGCGCCCTGGCGGGTGCGGAGGGCGACCTGGCGGCGGACGTTGTGGTCGGCGAGGGCGGCCGGCTGGTAGACGGTGCGCAGTGAGCAGCCGCGGCGCAGCAGGGAGAGGTCCTGGGCGAGGGCCATCCGCAGGCCGTCGACCGGGCGGGGGCCGGGTTGGGCGGCCAGGACTTCTTCCCGGCATTCCGAGATGAGTTCGGAGATGCGCTGGCGGATGTCGACGTTGCCGTCGATGCGGACGGCGTCGCCACGCGGTCCGTCCGGTCGGCGGACGGCGTCGTAGGCGAGGGTGAGCGGGGCGAGGGCGCCCGGGAGCTGTTCGGCGTACTGGAGCAGCCGGGTCGCGCGGGTGCGCAGTTCGGTGCCGATGCGGTCGCCGAGGGCTCGCGGGTTGGCGGCGGTCCAGCCGGTGGCGGAGGCGGTGAGGAGGCCGCGGGCGACGAGGGCGGCGAAGGCAGGGCGGTCGGCGGAGGCGAGGTGTTCGGGGCGCAGCCGGCCGCCGGCCCGGACGGCGGTGAGGTAGAGGGCCCGCTCGGCCGGGCCGGGCTCATCGGTCATCGCGGGCGCCTCTCATCAGCCAGCCGAGCTGGAAGAGGGTCTGGGCGCCGTAGCGGTCGCGGAGGCGGGAGATGTGGGCGGCGACGGTGCGTTCGCTGAGGCCGAGGCGGGTGGCGACGGCGCGCTGGGTGAGGCCGCGGGCGAGCAGGCGGCCGACCCGGTCGGGGATGGTGCGGGCGGGGCCCTGGCCGAGGGCGGCGGCGGCTTCGGTGGTGTCGGCGCGCGCCCAGTCGCGTTCGAAGGTGCCGACCAGGAAGGTGATGGTGGCCGGGTCGCTGATGAAGGCGGCGGTGCTGTTGTCGTCGCTGGCGGAGATCACGGCGACGGTCCGGTCGAAGACGATGAGCCGCTGGAAGGGTTCGTCGAGGACGCGGATGAGGGAGCCGTGCCGGGTGACCTCCTCGGCGTAGGCGAGGGCGGGCGGCTCGGCGAGGGCGACCGGCTGGTAGATGGTGCGCAGTGAGCAGCCGCGCTGGAGGAGCTGGACGTCCTGGCGGACGGCGACCTGCAGGGTGTCGGCGGGGCGGTGGCCCGGCTGGGCGGTGAGGACCTCGAAGCGGCAGTCGGAGACCAGTTGGGAGATCCGCTGGCGGATGTGGACGTGCCCTTCGACGTGGACGGCTCCGCCGGACCGGCCGGAGGGGCGGGGCATGGCGTCGTAGGCGCGGGTGAGGCCGTCCAGGGCGCCGGGGAGGCTCTCGGCGCGGACCAGGAGCCGGGTGGCCTCGCTGCGGAGTTCGGCGCCGAGCCGGTCGCTGACCGAGCGGGGGCTGACGGCGGTGTAGCAGCGGTCCATCGGGTTGACCATCAGCAGGCCGATGTCGATGAGCTGTTGGAGGGCGGCCCGGTCGGTGTCCGTGACACCTGCGCAGGGGATGCGGCCGCCTTCGGCGATGATCGCCAGGTACAGCTGGCGGGCGGCTTCGTCGGGTTCCTCGATCACGGGCGCCGCCTGGTGCGGCGCGACCGCCGGTTCAGCCGTCACGTCGCACTCTCCCTGCCGGACGCGTGTGCCTGGTGTTGCCCGCGCCACCCCGCCGGCTCGCCGCGCGAGCCGCCCGAGCCGCGGGTACCGGTCGTCGGCCGGTTGCCGGTTGCCGGGCGCTCACGGTACCGGGTGCCGGTACGGCGTGATCATGCGGTCCGGCGGTCACGGTATCCGTCGTGACGGCGGGCCCCCGGGTCCGGGTGCCGTCGCACACCGGGTTGTCCGGGGGCCGCCGTCCGCACGCCAATGCCACGGCGCTTCCGTCGAGGCGGAGCAGCAACGCCTCGACGGCTCCGGTTCCGGGGGCCATCACCACACATGGTCCCCGGCCGGCGCTCTTCCCCCCCGTTCCACTGGCGCGGGATTGGTGCGCCTGCGGTCAGTTCCGAAGAGCAAGTCGCCACCATCGGGCTGCGGTTGCCCGGACGACTTGGCGTGTCTCCACCATCACAGCGTGACGGCCGGTGAACAAGTGCCGCCCGAGTGCATGTTCGCGCAATTGCAGCTATCTGCACCGCGGGGCGGGCGCGGGGAGGCGGGCGGCGGGGCGGGTTCCGGTAAAGGCCGAGGCCAGCGGGGGGTACGGGCGGCGCCCGGCGGTACCGCCGGTTGGCTGTGCACGGTCAGAGTGCGGGTGCGCATTCCTGCAGCGGCCTCATGGTCCTGAGCTGCATGTCTACGCGCGGTGACCATCAGACCCCGCCCGGCCGCGCCGTTCGGCCGCCCACGACCGTCCCGTCCGCCCGGCCCGCCCGGTGGCCTCAGCGCGCCAGCAGCCGCCCGCGCGCCAGCCCGGCCGCGGTACCGCCCGCCGCGAGCGCCCAGGCGAGCGCCAGCAGCAGGTACAGCCCGGCGGCCAGCGCGGTGAAGCCCCCGAACCCGGTGTGCCGGGCGAGCGCGGAGGCGCCGGTGACGCAGGTGCCGATCGGGAAGGTGTACGCCCACCAGGTCATGGCGAAGGGCATCCCGGCCCGGCGGGCCCGCAGGTTGGCGGCGAGCGCGACGGCCAGCCAGAGCACGGCGACCCCGATCACCGCGACGCCGTACAGCTCGGCGAGGTCGAGCATGACGGGTGCCAGTGCGGGCAGCACCGGGCGGGCGGCGTCGGCGAGCTGGTGGACGGCGGTGACGGACTGGCCGAGCGGGCCGAGCACCAGGAAGAGGGAGGGGGTGAGCACCAGGGTCGGCAGCTTGCTGTGGAGCAGGCCGGTGAACACCACCGGCAGCAGCACCAGGGTGGCCAGCAGCCCGATCCCGAACAGCGCGCAGCAGGCGTACAGCATGGCCTGCTGCGGCGCTCCGGAGGGCAGGTGCGGGACCAGCACCGGTCCGCAGGCGGAGGCGACCAGCGGGGCGACCACCGGCAGCAGCCAGGTCGGGTTGGCCTCCAGGGCGGAGAGCCGGTGCCGGGTGATCATCAGGTACGGGATGCCGCCGGCGACGGCCAGCGCGTACAGGGTGCCGACGCCCCACAGCACGGCGTCGACGGCGACCGCCGGGCCGGTGCCGATGACCCGGGAGCCGAGCAGCACCGTCCCGAGGCCGACCGCGAGCACGGCCATCGGCGGACAGCCGTAGAAGACGGCGGTGGCCGGGGTGTCCAGCAGCTGGGTGCGGGCGGCCCCGCGGTGCCGGGTGAGGTGGACCAGCCGGGCCGAGGCCAGCACCAGCAGGGCGGCCAGGCCGAGCGCCCACATCACCTCGCCGAAGCCGATCAGCCCGGGCAGTCGCACCGGCAGGACGGCGGCGCCGTTGCCGAGGATCGCGGTGCCCATCACGGCGGCGTACCAGTTGGGGCCGAGCTGGGCCAGGTCGTACCGGGAACGGCGGGCGGCGGGGCGGGTGAGGAGGCGGGGTTCGGCCAAGGTGGACATGCTCCCCACCATCGGTCCGAAGGCCGGCCGGCGGTAGCGCCGAGGATCCTATGGGGGCATAGCCTGGACCTATGGCACTCTCCCCGCGCGTCCCCGAACTCGGCGCCCTGGAACTGCTGCTCGCGGTGGCCCGGCTGGGCAGCGTCGGACGGGCGGCGGCCGAGCTGGGCGTCAGCCAGCCCACCGCCAGCGCCCGGATCAAGGGCATGGAACGGCAGATCGGCGTCCCGCTGCTGGACCGCTCGCCCCGGGGGAGCAAGCCGACCGAGGCGGGCCGGCTGGTGGTCGAGTGGGCCCGGCAGGTGGTGGAGGCGGCGCAGGCGCTGGACGCCGGGATCGACGCGCTGCGCGAGCGGCGGGACGCCAAGCTGCGGGTGGTGGCCAGCCTGACCGTCGCCGAGTACCTGATGCCGGGCTGGCTGATGGGGCTCGCCGAGGCCAGTCCGGGCACCGCGGTGACGCTGCGGACGGCGAACTCGGCCGAGGTCGCCGGGCACGTCCTGGCCGGGGACGCCGACCTCGGCTTCGTCGAGGGCCCGGCCACCCCGCCCGGACTGGCCGGCGCGGTGGTGGCGGCCGACCGGCTGGTGGTCGTGGTGGCGCCCGGCCACCCGTGGGCGCGCCGCCGCACCCCGCTGACCGGGCCCGAGCTGGCGGCCACCCCGCTGGTGCTGCGCGAGCCCGGCTCGGGCACCCGGGAGGTGCTGGAGACGGCCCTGCGGCCGTTCGGGGGCGCCGCGCAGCCCCGGCTCGAACTGGCCTCGTCCACCGCGCTGAAGTCGGCGGCGATGACCGGGGCGGGGCCGGTCTGCCTGAGCGAGCTGGCGGTGGTGGAGGAGCTGGCGACCCGTCGGCTGGTCGAGGTGCCGCTGGAGGCGGGGCTGGACCTGCGGCGGCCGCTGCGCGCGGTGTGGCCGGCCGGGCAGCGGCCGGGCGGCCCGGCCCGGGAGCTGCTGGTGCTGACCCGCCGGAGCATCCCCGAGCGTTCGGCCGGAAGTCGCCCCAGGGACGGTTTCACGGAAGGTTGAGCGGAATAGACTCAACTTAGTGCATGCTGTAGGCATCAGAAGTGCAGGACGACGAGGGAGGACCCCCCAGCAGTGGACGCCAGCAAGTTCACCACCAAGACGCAGGACGCCCTGTCCGCCGCGATCCGGCAGGCGGGCGCGGCCGGCAACCCGGACGTCAAGCCGGTGCACATCCTGATCGCCCTGCTGGAGCAGCCCGAGGGCATCGCCCGGCCCCTGCTGGAGGCGGTCGGGGCGGACGTCGCCCGGGTCGGCTCCGAGGCCCGCCGCCAGTCGGCCGCGCTGCCCAGCGCGATGGGCTCGACGGTCGCCGCCCCCCAGCTCGCCCGGGACACCCTCGCGGTGCTCACCGAGGCCGGCAAGCGCGCGGACGACCTGGACGACCAGTACGTCTCCACCGAGCACCTGATGGTCGGCCTGGCCGCCGAGGGCGGTCCGGTCGCCGAGCTGCTGGTGCAGCAGGGCGCGACGCCGAAGGCCCTGCTCGCCGCGTTCAAGGACGTCCGCGGCAGCGGCAAGGTCACCTCGCCGGACCCCGAGGGCACCTACAAGGCCCTGGAGAAGTACGGCACCGACCTCACCCAGGCCGCCCGGGACGGCAAGCTCGACCCGGTCATCGGCCGCGACCACGAGATCCGCCGGGTGGTCCAGGTGCTCTCCCGCCGGACCAAGAACAACCCGGTGCTGATCGGCGAGCCGGGCGTCGGCAAGACCGCCGTGGTCGAGGGCCTGGCGCAGCGCATCGTGGCCGGCGACGTGCCCGAGTCGCTGCGCGGCAAGCGGCTGGTCGCGCTGGACCTCGGCGCGATGGTCGCGGGCGCCAAGTACCGCGGCGAGTTCGAGGAGCGGCTGAAGGCCGTCCTGAACGACATCAAGGCCTCCGACGGCCGGGTCGTCACCTTCATCGACGAACTGCACACCATGGTCGGCGCGGGCGCGGGCGGCGACTCCGCGATGGACGCGGGCAACATGCTCAAGCCGATGCTGGCCCGCGGCGAGCTGCGGATGGTCGGCGCCACCACGCTGGACGAGTACCGCGAGCGGATCGAGAAGGACCCCGCCCTGGAGCGCCGCTTCCAGCAGGTGCTGGTCGGCGAGCCCAGCGTGGAGGACTCGATCGCCATCCTGCGCGGCCTCAAGGGCCGGTACGAGGCGCACCACAAGGTGCAGATCTCGGACGCCGCCCTGGTCGCCGCGGCCACCCTGTCCAACCGCTACATCACCTCCCGCTTCCTGCCCGACAAGGCGATCGACCTGGTCGACGAGGCGGCCTCCCGGCTGCGGATGGAGATCGACTCCTCCCCGGTCGAGATCGACGAACTCCAGCGTGCCGTCGACCGGTTGCGGATGGAGGAGCTGGCCCTGGAGAAGGAGTCGGACCCGGCCTCGGTCGACCGGCTCGCCCGGCTGCGGCGCGATCTCGCCGACAAGAACGAGCAGTTGAGCGTGCTCACGGCGCGCTGGGAGCAGGAGAAGAAGAGCCTCAACCGGGTCGGCGAGCTCAAGGAGCGGCTGGACGACCTGCACGGCGCGCTCGAACGCGCCCAGCGCGACGGGGACTTCGAGCGGGCTTCCAAGCTGATGTACGCCGAGATCCCGGCCGCCGAGACGGAGCTCACCGACGCCCAGGAGCGCGCCGCCGACCAGGACGCGTCCGCCTCCATGGTCAAGGAGGAGGTCGGCCCGGACGACGTGGCCGACGTGGTCGCCTCCTGGACGGGCATCCCGGCCGGCCGCCTGCTGGAGGGCGAGAGCGCCAAACTCCTGCGCATGGAGGAGGAGTTGGGAAGGCGCCTGATCGGCCAGGCGGAGGCCGTGCAGGCCGTCTCGGACGCGGTGCGGCGCACCCGCTCCGGCATCGCCGACCCGGACCGTCCGACCGGTTCCTTCCTCTTCCTCGGCCCGACGGGTGTCGGCAAGACCGAACTCGCCAAGGCCCTCGCCGACTTCCTGTTCGATGACGAGCGGGCGATGGTCCGGATCGACATGAGCGAGTACGGCGAGAAGCACTCGGTCTCCCGCCTGGTCGGCGCCCCGCCCGGGTACGTCGGCTACGAGGAGGGCGGCCAGCTCACCGAGGCGGTCCGCCGCCGCCCGTACAGCGTCGTCCTGCTGGACGAGGTGGAGAAGGCGCACCCGGAGGTCTTCGACGTCCTGCTCCAGGTGCTGGACGACGGGCGGCTCACCGACGGCCAGGGCCGCACGGTGGACTTCCGCAACGCCATCCTGATCCTCACCTCCAACCTGGGCAGCCAGTACCTGGTCGACCCGAGCACCCCGGAGGCGGAGAAGCGGGAGCTGGTGCTGGGCGCCGTCCGGGCCGCGTTCAAGCCGGAGTTCCTCAACCGGCTGGACGACATCGTGGTCTTCGACCCGCTGGGCACCGGCGAGCTGAGCCGGATCGTCGACCTGCAGGTGGCCCGCCTCGGCGAGCGGCTGAACGAGCGGCGGCTCACCCTGGAGGTCTCCGAGGCCGCCCGCGACTGGCTGGCGCTGACCGGCTACGACCCGGCGTACGGCGCCCGCCCGCTGCGCCGGCTGGTGCAGTCCGCGATCGGCGATCAGCTGGCCCGGGCGATCCTGTCCGGCGCGGTGCACGACGGGGACACCGTCCTGGTCGAGCTCGACGAGGAGGGCGACCGCCTCACCGTCCGTGGCCGGGGGCCGCTGGAGAAGTAGTGCCGCGCGCGGGCCGCTCCCGTCCACCCGGACGGGGGCGGCCCGCGCAGCCGTGTCCGGCCGGCCGGGCCCCGTACGTGCGCCGGCCGCGGCGCCCGCCGTCAGTCGGCCGCGCCCCGCCTCTGCCGCCGCCTCGACCGGTCCCGCCAGCCGCGCGCCAGCCGGTGCAGCTCGGCCCCCTGCGCCTCCGGCAGGTTCCAGGTCTGGGTCAGCAGCCGCAGGGTCGAGACCCGCGGGCAGGACACGCCCCGCTCCAGGTCCCGGATCGACCGCACGCTCAACCCCGTGGCGTCACCCAGTTGCTCCTGCGTCATCCCCCGGTCCAGCCGGATGGTCCGCAGCAGTGCCCCGAGCGATGCCCCCTCCCCCGTCACCGTTCCGTCCATGTGTTCCCCCCCTCGACTCGGAACAGCTCAACTTGCCCTTGCAGAACGGGCTTTGTGTGAAGCGAGTTCCATCGCACGCTAACCGCATCCGGCCCGCCCGGCAGGCGAACCCGTGCGCCGGGCGCGTGACGTGGCTCACTCAAGCGCCGTCGCGCGGCCCGTCGCACCGACCGGACACCCTCCGTGACCGCCGCCCGCCGTGACCCCTCCGCGAGCCCCGTCGCGAGCCGTGTCAGCAGACCCGCCGGGAGCCCTCCCCGAGCCCCGCGGCAGACCCCCGAACAGCGCCGCGGCGAAGATCGACGCGCCCCCGGGTGCCCCTGTGAGCGGAGCCCCGAATGAGGCAGGATGGGAGGTGGAAAGGGCGGCCTCTCATTGCCGGCCACCACGTGCACTGAGGAAGAGGACCCCCATGAGCATCGACCCGTCGTCCATCCCGTCCTTCGGCGCGCCCCAGGGCGGACAGCCCGGCGGCCAGGGCGGGCAGCCGGCCGGCCCCCCGCCGATCATCGTGCCGGACCAGAGCCTGGTCGCCCAGCTGCTCGACCAGATGCAGCTCAAGCACGTCGTGGACGAGGAGGGCGACCTCACCGCCCCCTGGGAGGGCTTCCGCGTCTACTACATGTTCCGCGGCGACCAGAAGGAGCTCTTCGCGGTCCGTGCCTTCTACGACCGCGCGTACCCGCTGGAGAAGAAGGGCGAGGTCCTCGACCTGATCGACGAGTGGAACCGCGAGACCCTCTGGCCCAAGGTCTACACCCACACCCACGAGGACGGCGTCGTCCGCCTGATCGGCGAGGCCCAGATGATCGTCGGCCACGGCGTCAACCTGGACTACTTCGTGACCACCACCGCCAACTGGACCCAGGCCGCGGTCGGCTTCGAGCAGTGGATCGTCGAGCGCCTGGGCCTGCAGAACGAGATCGAGGGCGAGGACGGCGAGGCCCCCGAGGGCACCGACGAGGCCTGATCCCTCCCCGGCACCGTCCGGTACGGCCCGCCCGGCGCTCGCGCCGGTGGCGGGCCGTGCCCGTTCCCGGCCCCCGACCCCGGCACCGTCCCGGCACCGTCCCGGCACCGTTCGGGCTGCCAGGGGCCCCGGGGCCCGGTCCGGGCCTTCCGGCGCAGGTACGCGGACGACGGCACGCGGACGACGGCACGTGGACGAGGAGGGTCACGGTCATGGGCGTGGAGATCGAGCGGAAGTACCTGGCGGACCGGCCGGAGCTGGAGCCCGCGGCGCCCGCCGGCGAGCGCATCCTCCAGGGGTACGTGGCGCTCGGCCCGAAGGAGGTCCGGTTGCGGCGCCACGGCGAGCGCTGCTTCCTCACCGTGAAGGAGGGCTCGGGCCTCGTCCGCACGGAGCTGGAGGTCGAGCTCTCCGCGGAGCAGTTCAGCGAACTGTGGCCCGCCACGGACGGCGCCCGGCTGGAGAAGACCAGGACGCCCGTGCCGCTCGGTCCGACCACCGCCTACCTGGACGTGTACGCCGGCCCGCTGCAGGGCCTGCGCACCGTCGAGGTGGAGTTCGACTCGCCCGCCGAGGCGGAGGCGTTCGAGCCCCCGGCCTGGTTCGGGGAGGAGATCACCGGACAGGACCGCTACCGGAACCAGGCCCTGGCCGTCCGCGGTTCGTCGGCGCCGTGACGTAGCGCTCGACCGGGTCGAACGACACGGGCCGACGGTCTTGTTCGCGCGTCCGCCCGCCCCGGAGGATGGACCCCACCGACGAGCCACGAGGAGCCGGGCATGAGTGCGAGGCCGCTGTTGAACCGCCGACTGGCGGGCATGGGAACGACGATCTTCGCGGAGATGTCCGCCCTGGCCACGGCCACCGGCTCGATCAACCTCGGCCAGGGCTTCCCGGACACGGACGGGCCCGAGGAGGTCCGCGAGGCAGCCGTCCGGGCCCTGCGCGAGGGCCGCGGAAACCAGTACCCGCCCGGCCCCGGCATCCCCGAGCTGCGCACCGCGATCGCCGAGCACCAGCAGCGCTTCCACGGCCTCGGGTACGACCCCGACACCGAGGTACTGGTCACCGCCGGTGCCACCGAGGCCATCGCCGCCACCCTGCTGGCCCTGCTGGAGCCCGGCGACGAGGTGATCGCCCTCGAACCCTTCTACGACTCCTACGCCGCCTGCATCGCGATGGCCGGCGCCACCCGCCGCCCGCTCACCCTGCGGGCCCCGGACTTCCGCCCCGACCTCGACGAGCTGCGCGCCCTGATCACCCCGCGCACCCGGCTGCTGCTGATCAACACCCCGCACAACCCCACCGGCACCGTCCTGACCGCCGACGAGCTGACGGCCATCGCCGAACTGGCCGTCGAGCACGACCTGCTGGTGGTCACCGACGAGGTCTACGAGCACCTGGTCTTCGGCGCCACCCACCACCCGATGGCCGCCCTGCCCAGCATGCGCGACCGCACCGTCACCATCTCCTCCGCCGGCAAGACCTTCTCCTTCACCGGCTGGAAGGTCGGCTGGGTGACCGCGAGCCCGACCCTGGTCTCCGCCGTGCGCACCGCCAAGCAGTACCTCACCTATGTGAGCGCCGGCCCGTTCCAGTACGCCGTCGCCGAGGCGCTGCGGCTGCCCGACACGTACTTCGACACCCTCCGCGCCGACCTGCGGCGCAAGCGCGACCTGCTGGTCGACGGCCTCACCGCGGCCGGCTTCCGGGCCTTCACCCCCGAGGGCACGTACTTCGTCACCACCGACATCACCCCGCTCGGCGAGAAGGACGGCGTCGAGTTCTGCCGCGCCCTGCCCGAGCGCTGCGGCGTCGTCGCCATCCCCAACGCCGTCTTCTACGACGACGCCGACGCCGGACGCAGCCTGATCCGCTTCACCTTCTGCAAGAAGGACGAGGTCCTGCGCGAGGCGGTGGCACGACTCCAGCGGCTCTGACCGGCGCGCCGGCCGGTCGGGGCGTCGACGCCGGCCGGTCGGGGTGTCGACGCCGGCCGGTCGGGGTGTGGACGTCAGCCGGTCGGGTTGTTGAAACGGGCCCAGCCCTCCGCGTCCAGTGCGTCCAGAGCCCGGTCGTCCAGTTCGACGGCCGGGCTCGGGGCCAGGTGCTTCCGCCAGGTGCTGCGCGGCACCATGGTCATGCCGAAGTCGATGAAGCCGTTGGTGAAGCGGAAGCTGGAGCCGCCGCGTTCGTAGAGGCGGAGCAGGGGCTCGAACGGATCCGGCAGCGGGGGCAGTTGCACCCCGGGCGCACTGGTCAGGGCGGCCCACTGGACGGCGGCCGCGCCGCTGTCCATGGCGTACGACGAGCCGGAGGCGTCGTCGATGAAGTTCTCGATGTCCGCGATCACCGCCGGGTCGGCACGGACGGAAGGGTCCACGATCTCCGCGAGGTCGAAGAAGGGCCACATCTGGGGCTCTCCATAGGCGTCGAGCCAGAGCGCGGCCCGCCGGAAGTACTCCTCCATCAGCGCAGCGCGCGAATAGCCCTTCTCGATGGCCTCGCCCGGGGACTTCCAGTCGACGGCCTTGAGGCGATCAACCATCGACTGCACAGCGTCGGAACTCACTTGAGGTCGTAACCTTTCGCCCGGAGGTGGGATTTAATCGCGTCGACCAGAACGTCGAGATTCGAGAGATCGTCGGCAATCGGAACGGGCGGAACCTCGATACCGTACTTCTTCCAGATCCAGAGTGAACTGGTTATGTTGTCGCTCGAAAAGTCAATCTTATCAAAGCTGTTGGGCGCCAGCTGGTGGGCGCTGAAGTGGTCGGGATGGGCTTCCGGCCGGGCGCCCACCCAGCAGTCGGGGTGGCTGGGCAGATACGGGAGGCCGGCTTCGAAGAGCTTGGCCTCCACGTACTCGTGGGCGATGACGGAGCGGATGATCTCGATTTTGTCCTTCGGCGCCGGGATGCCCTTCACGATGGCGTTCCAGCGCCGCGCGATCTCCCATTCGGGTTCGAAGTAGACGTCCTTCATGACGTTCTTCTCACCCGGGCCGATCTGAACGTCATGGCGGTTCACCATGAGGTTGTTCTTCGCGACTTCGACGATTCGCGGATCGACCTTGGCGTCGGTGGCCACCTCCGCGATGTCGTCGGTCCTGGTGCGGTATTCCTCGTAGATCCTGACGGCCCGGGGGTCGATTCCCGTACTGCTCTCCGGGTCGTGCACGTACCGGGATCCGGATTCGGACACCCACGGCTCGGGAGCGCCGTCAGGTGTGCGCGCGAAGCCATTGGCCTCGGCCCCCGTGAAGCTCGGGCGGCGCTTCGGGGTACCTCCGGGCGCGGCCGCGGCGCCGACTGCGCCGACGATGAGGTCCAGGGGCATGACGGGCCCGGTCTTGAACGCGGCGTCGTAGCCGTAGGTGAGGCCGGCACCGGTGACCATGCGGCCCGGGAGGGTGTCGGCGGCGTTGGCCACCCTGGCGAGACCGTTGAGGACGACCGAGGCGCTCTCGGCGCTCTCGGCGGCGGCAGCCACGGCACGTCCGCCGGCGCCGAGGCCGCCGCCGGCCGCGCCCATGATGCCGCCGGTCTTGGCGGAGTCGGCGGCCTCGGTGAGGCTGTAGCCGCCGTCACCGAAGAACTCCACCCGGATCGGCTGAGCGACGGCGACGTCCACGGCGATCGCCTCGACCGCACCGAACACGGCACCGACCAGGATCGTGGCCGCGATCGTGGCCACGACCTCGGAGACCGCGACACCGACCGACGCGGCGGTGGCCACGATGCCCGCGGCGGTGGCGACGGCGATGTCCGCCGAGATGCTGAAGGTCACGAAGGCGAGGGCCGCGCCGACGACCAGGGTGCCGCCGACGATCGCGGCCTCCTCCTCCAGCTTCTTGATCGCCTTGTCGACCTCGTGGGCGAACTCCCGCAGCGCCTTGGCCAGACTGCGGCACGCCTCCGCGGTGTCGGGCAGCCAGCCCTTGCCCTTGCCCGCGCTGTCCTTGCCGCCGTAGTACTGCCCCCAGAACGTGCCGAAAGCGTCGATCGCCGGGCCGTGGTTGTTGGCCACGATGGCGGCCGCGGCCTGATTGGTCGGCGCGGTGACGTTGTCGATGGCGGTGGCCATCGCCTCCCACGCGTCGGCGACCTTGCGCAACTTGTCCGGGTCCGCATCCGGCCACCACATGCCGGTGACCTTCTGAACGGCCTTCGCGACCGTGGACTCACCCACAGGCCGACCCGAGGTAAGGGACGGGGCGGATCACGACAGCAGGTTCTTGGCGTGGTCGTCGGCCCCGGCATGGTTGTCGGCGTGGGCGCGCAGCCCCGCGCCGATGCTGCCGAGCCCCTGGACCAGGACGTCCAGCGCCGAGAGCACCTTGTCGTGCGGACCGTTGTACGCCGTCGCGAACTCGTTGCCCTGCTTGTCACCACCCCACGGACTGCCCGCGTCGGCCAGACTGCGCTTGAGCGTGTCGAGCGCCGTCTTCAGCGCCTTGCTCTGGTTCTCGAAGGTCGGCGCGGCGTCCGTCAACTCCCCCGGCCGGACCTTGAACTCCGGCCCACCCGCCTTCGCCCCGTCATCCGCCACAACGACACCCCCATGCTGTCCGCACCTCGGATCAGTGCGAAGAGTGAGATGACAAGGGAAGCTGACGCAGTTTCGACGGACGCCCGTGAGGCGGGTCACACCCTGCCACCCCGCGCCGGACGACGGCTCCGACGCCGGCCGTAGCCTGATCCGCTTCACTTGCTGCAAAAGGGATGACGTCCGCCGGGAGCGCGTGTCCCGCCTACGGCGCCTCCGAGGGCCCGCGCGCCCCCTTTCACACCTCCCGACGACGGTCGACGCCGACCGGACGCCTATCCTGAGGGGCCATCAACTCGCCTGATCGGACGGCCGGTTTGCCGCCCCCAGGGCAAAACCGGCGCACCATCCGGCACACCTCCGCCGCCCTCCCCGCCCCGTGCATCGAGGGCGGCGGCGCGTGATGCGCGCTGGCAGCGCACAACCGGCGCGCACGGCGCACGACCCGGTGCTAGGGGCGCGCGCTGTGCAAAGTCGCACACCGGGTCGATCAGAGCCGGGAAGCAGGTGTGCTCGAAACGGTGAATGCTTGACAAAGTTGGGTAAATCACCGGCGGACCCGGCGTATTCGTGCTTCTCTGCTGCTGAATCTCCAGCCGGAATCCTTCCTTCCACGGTCGGCCGCGCCCAGGGCCGCACAGCCACGAACAGCCTCGCCATCGCCTAGGCCTACTCGCTGCTGCTCGGCGGGCGCGCACGGAGCTGAAACGCGGAGCCGAGCATGCTCACCACACTGCAGACCTCCTACACGGACACCCGCGCCGGTGACCTCGCCTGGTGCCTCGGCGGCGACCCGCTGCCCGCTCTCGCGGTCCGCGACCTGAGACTCGACGGAGGCGGCCGTCCGGGCGCGACCGGCACCCTCCAGCTGCGGCTGCTGGGCGCCTCGCACCAGGTGGTGATCGACGCCGGTCCCGGCCGGTGCCTGGAGACCGTCGCCTGCCTGCCCGGCCGCCGCACCCCGCTGCCGGCCCGGGTGGCCAAGCAGGTCGGCGGCTGGGAGTACGAGTTCGCCGCCCGGATCGAGGCGCTGCCGCCGCACGACTTCGCCGCCCGCGCCCAGGAACTGCTGGCCCTGGTCGAGGGCCACCCGCGCGGCCTCGCCGGGGTCTTCCCCGGCGACCCGAGCGCCTTCACCGCGCTGGTCACCCAGGGCGGCACCGACCGCCTGCTCTGGCGGACCTGGCACGCCTACCCGCAGGAGGGGCAGCTGGTGTGCACCCGCTCCTCGCTCGTGGTGTCGGGGCCGTGACTCCCGAAAGCCGGGACGCGAACACCGACCCGGCCATAGGCTGCCAAGGAAAGCCCTTCGAATCGTACGCAGGAACGGTTCGTCAATCCGGCGTGGCCCACTGTCCGTCGGATGGGCGCAGCTATCCGTCCCGCACGTCCCCTAGCGTTTGTTCGTGATCAACCATCCGGCCGGTCCGCCCGCACGCCCGCGAGTGGACCTCGACGACGGCGCCCCACCCCGGCCCGGGCACGGCCTCGCCCCACTGCCCGCCCGCCGTCGATCCCGGCTGCGCTCCCGCCCCCGGCTCGCCCGGCTGGCCGTCCTGACGGCCGCCTTCGTCTGTGCGGCCTGCGGGCTGGTCTACGAACTCGAACTCGTCGCGCTCGGCGACTACCTACTCGGGGACACCGTCACCCAGACCTCCGTGGTGCTCTCCGTCATGGTGTTCGCGATGGGCCTCGGCTCGCTGCTCGCCAAACGGCTCACCCGCCGGCCCGCCACCGCCTTCGCCCTGGTCGAGTGCGCGCTCGCCCTCACGGGTGGCCTCTCCGTCCTCGCCCTCTACTCCTGCTGGGCCTGGCTCGGCCGCTACCAGGCCGTGATGGTCGGCCTCACCTGCCTCATCGGCATCCTGATCGGCGCCGAGATCCCCCTGCTGATGACCCTCGTCCAACGGATCAGACGCGAGGACGCCGGGCGCGCGGCAGCCGACCTCTTCGCCGCCGACTACGTGGGGGCACTGATCGGCGGACTCGCCTTCCCGTTCCTGATCATGCCGACGCTCGGCCCCGGCGACGGCGCGCTCCTCACCGGCGCCGTCAACGCCGTCGCGGGCGCCGCCCTGGTGCTCTGGCTCTTCCGGGAGGAACCCGCCCCGCGGATACGACGGCTGCTCTGGGGCGGCTGCCTGCTCGTCCTCGGCCTGCTCGCCGCGGCCGCGGCCGGCTCCGACGCGATCGAACGCGCCGCCCGGCACGCCCTCTACGGCGACCAGGTCCGCTTCGCCACCCGCAGCCGGAACCAGGAGATCGTGCTCACCGGCCCCGCCGAGGGCCCGCTCCGGCTCTACCTCGACGGACGGCTCGCGGCCTGCGGGCCCGACGAGTACCGGGCCAGCGAGGGCCTGGTCCACCCCGCGATGGCCGCCGGGCCGGACAGCCGGGTCCTGCTGCTCGGCGGCGGCGACGGGCTCGCCCTGCGGGAGGTGCTGCGCCACCGCGGCGTCCACTCCGTCCGCCTGGTCGACGCCGACCCCGCCCTCCCCCGGCTCGCCCGCACCGACCCCGGGCTCGCCGGCCTCGGCGGCCACTCCCTGGACGACCCGCGGGTCCGCACCACCGCCGCCGACCCGATGGCCTGGCTGCGCGGCGCGAGCGCCACCGAGGACGACGGACCGTACGACGTGGTGCTCGCCGACCTGCCCGCACCGGCCGACGGCGGGCCGGTCAAGTTCCACTCCCAGGAGTTCTACGGCCTCGCCGCCCGGCTGCTCTCCCCCGGCGGCCGGATCGCCGTCCGGGCCGGGAGCGACCTGAACGGCCTCTGGCAGATCGACTCCGGCCTGCGCACGGCCGGACTGCAGACCGCCCCGTACGCCGTCCCGGGCAGCCCCAGCGCCAGCTGCCGTCCCGGGCAGCCGGACTCCTCCGGGCAGAACTACCTCCTCGCCGCCGCCACCCACCCCCCGCTCGCCCTCGCCCCCGACGCCCCACCGCCCCGGGCCCTCACCCCCGACACCCTCCGCACCTCCACCACCCGCCTCGCCGCCCTCCGCCCCGCCCGTCCCCCGGCCGCCCTCACCCTCCTCAGCCCGCACTGACCACGACAGCCCGCAGCCGACGGGGCGGCGAAGCAGACGCAGCCGACGGGTCGCCGCGCACCGCCGGTCCTGGACGCCCCGCGCGGAGCGGGGCCGCCTCCTCGACGGGCCGAGGAGGCGGGGCGGCGGGCCGGGGTGGGGCGGGTGGGGTGGGGAAAGTCGGGTGGTGGTGGGTAGGGACCGGGCGGGGTTGGGTCGGTAGGCTCCGTGGCATGGAGCATGAGGTTGTCGTCCCGATGCCCGCCGAGCTGGTGCGGCAGGCCCTGCAGGATCCGGCGCTGCTGGCGCGGAGTGTGCCGGGGCTGAGCACCGAGCCGGCTGCGGTCGGGGCCGGGCCCGCCGAGGAGATCAGCGGGCGGCTGAAGCTGCGGGTCGGCAGCTCCACGATCACGTACAAGGGCGTGCTGTCGCTGATCGAGGGCCGGGAGGGCGTTCTGACGGTGCTCGCCGAGGGCCAGGAGGCCCGGGGCAGCGGCGAGGCGACGGCCACCGTCCGGGTCAGCGTCGCGGACGGTGCCGAGGACGGCACCGCCGTCATCCGCTTCACCGGCGACCTCAGCGCCACCGGTCGGCTGACCGAGTTCGACGAGGAGACCCTCGACGCCACCGGCCGCCGTCTGCTGGACAGGTTCGCCGCCGCCCTGGTCGCCCCGGAGGGCGAGCAGGACCGGGACCAGGACGAGGACTCCGACGCCGAGGCGGCGACCGAAGCCGAGACCGAGGCCGAGACCGAGACCGAAGCCGAGGCCGGGACCGAGACCGCCGGGGTGATCTTCATCGAGGACCGTCAGGACCAGCCCGGTGACGACCTCGACGACGACCTCTCCGACCTGATCGCCTTCTCCGACGCCGACGCCGAGCGCTTCGGCCTCCCCACCGGCTCCGCCGACGAGGACGAGGACGAGGACACGGACCGCGCCACCGGCCAGGACCGGGACGACGTCGAGCCCGAGGACGACGTCGAGCCCGGCGCCGCGGAGCAGGACGCCGTCGCCGAGGAGATCCCCGTCGAGCCGCTCTTCGCGTACGAGGAGGAGCCGGCGCTGACCGGCCCGGTGCGCCGCAGCATCGTCGGCCGGTCCGCCGAGGAGGTGGACCACGCCCCGCCGCGCGGCCCGTACGCCCCGGCGCTGCCGGCCCGCAGTGCGCGGGCCCGGGCGGCGTCCCGGTGGGGCGGCGAGGCCGGCGGGATCGTGGTGCCGGGCACCGGCGGCCGCAACGCGATGCCGTGGGTGATCGGCGGTTCGGTGGCCCTGCTGGGCGGTGCCGTGGTGCTGGTCAGGGCGCTGCGTCGCCGCTAGTCGGGAGCGCCGGGGGCGTCGCCAGGCCCTAGACTGAACGCTCATGAGCAACGACCGCGACGCCCTGCTGGCACAGATCAAGGACAAGGCCGTCGTGCACGGCAAGGTCACCCTCTCCTCCGGCAAGGAGGCCGACTACTACGTCGACCTGCGCCGGATCACGCTGGACGGCGAGGCCGCCCCGCTGGTCGGCCGGGTGATGCTGGACGCGACCTCGCACCTGGAGTACGACGCCGTCGGCGGTCTGACCCTGGGCGCCGACCCGGTGGCCGCGTCGATGCTGCACGCCGCCGCCGCGCGCGGGCAGAAGCTGGACGCCTTCGTGGTCCGCAAGGCCGGCAAGGCGCACGGCCTGCAGCGCCGGATCGAGGGTCCGGAGGTGAAGGGCCGCCGGGTGCTGGCGGTCGAGGACACCTCCACCACGGGCGGCTCGGTGCTGACCGCCGTCGAGGCGCTGCGCGAGGCGGGCGCCGAGGTGGTCGGCGTCGCGGTGATCGTGGAGCGCGGCGGCGCGGGTGCCGTCCAGGAGCAGGGCCTGGAGTACGTGACCGCGTACACCCTGGACGACCTGGGTCTCTGACCTCCCGACCACCCCACGTCTCCGGACGACCCCACGCCCGCGGACGACCGCACGAACGACGGAGGGCCGGGTCTGTTTCACGTGAAACAGACCCGGCCCTCCGGCCGTCCTACGGGCCGGGCGCTCAGCTCCGCCGGTGCCGACCGCCACCGGCCTGCGCGTGGCCGTCGCCGGCGTCGGCGCCGCCGGCCTTCTTCTTCTTCCGCTCGCGCACGACCTCGATCAGGATCGGCGAGATCGACAGCAGCACGATCAGCAGCGCCGCCGGGATCAGGTACTTGTCGATCACCGGGGCGAGCGCCTCGCCGAAGAAGTAGCCGATCAGCAGCATGGACTCGGTCCAGAGCACACCGCCGATGACGTTCCACAGGAAGAACGTCCGGGCGGGCATCTCCAGGGTGCCGGCGACCGGGTTCAGGAAGGTGCGGACGACCGGGATGAAGCGCGCCAGCACCACGGCCTTGCCGGAGCCGAACTTGTTGAAGTACTCCTCCGCCTTCTGCACGTACTGGCGTCGGAAGATCTTCGAATCGGGCTTGTCGAACATCTTCGGCCCGACCTTGGCACCGATCAGGTGCCCCAGCTGGGCGCCGGCGATCGCCGCCACCGGGCAGCCGATGAGCAGGACCGCGATCGGCAGCCTGGCACCGTCGCCGAGCACCGACGAGGCGGCGTTCGAGGCGGCGACGCCCGCGATGATCAGCAGCGAGTCACCCGGGAAGAAGAAGCCGACCAGCAGGCCGGTCTCCGCGAAGATGATCGCGATCAGCCCGATGGCGCCGAGGGACGAGATCAGGGATTTGGCGTCGAGCAGGTTGACGGCCAGCTGGTTGTAGTCCACGGGCGCAGGATAGCGGGCGTACCTTGCGGGCGGGCGGGCGTACCGTGCGCCGGGCTCCCGACGCCGCCCGACGCACGCGGGCCCCACCCGCCCCACCGGCCGCACGGTGCCGCGTTCCGACAGGCGGGCTCCTGCTGACCTGCGGGCACGAGTCTGGGAAGATGGCCGAGGCGTCCGGTCCGCGGCGGCCCACCACCCTCATGGCCGTACCGCGGAGGTCGCTCGAACCTTGGTGCCGGAGAGCCACATCGCAACGCCGCGCGTCGGCGGGCCGGCACGGAGTCGTCACGAAGGCGTACACAGCGTCGGACAGCACCGTCCGTACGCCGCAACCCGACAGGAGCGGATCGCATGCCCATCGCAACTCCCGAGGTCTACAACGAGATGCTCGACCGGGCCAAGGCGGGCAAGTTCGCCTACCCGGCCATCAACGTCACGTCGTCGCAGACCCTGCACGCCGCGCTGCGTGGATTCGCCGAGGCCGAGAGCGACGGCATCATCCAGATCTCGACCGGTGGCGCGGAGTTCCTGGGCGGTCAGCACAACAAGGACATGGTGACCGGCGCGGTCGCGCTCGCCGAGTTCGCGCACATCGTCGCCGCCAAGTACGACATCACCGTCGCGCTGCACACCGACCACTGCCCGAAGGACAAGCTCGACGGCTACGTCCGCCCGCTGCTGGCGGTCTCGGCCGAGCGCGTGGCCAAGGGCGAGAACCCGCTGTTCCAGTCGCACATGTGGGACGGCTCCGCCGAGACCCTCTCCGACAACCTGGCCATCGCCCAGGAGCTGCTGGCCCAGGCCGCCGCCGCCAAGATCATCCTTGAGGTCGAGATCACCCCGACCGGTGGCGAGGAGGACGGCGTCACCCACGAGATCAACGACGAGCTGTACACCACCGTCAACGACGCCGTGCGCACCGCCGAGGCGCTGGGCCTGGGCGAGAAGGGCCGCTACCTGCTGGCCGCCTCGTTCGGCAACGTGCACGGTGTGTACAAGCCGGGCAACGTCGTGCTGAAGCCGGAGCTGCTGCGCGAGCTGCAGGACGCGATCGGCAAGCAGTACGGCAAGACCGACCCGTTCGACTTCGTCTTCCACGGCGGCTCGGGCTCCACCGCCGAGGAGATCGCCACCGCGCTGGAGAACGGCGTCGTGAAGATGAACCTGGACACCGACACCCAGTACGCCTTCACCCGCCCGGTCGCCGGCCACATGTTCGCCAACTACGACGGCGTGCTGAAGGTCGACGGCGAGGTCGGCAAGAAGAACACCTACGACCCCCGCACCTGGGGCAAGCTGGCCGAGGCCGGCATGGCCGCCCGCGTGGTCGAGGCCGCCGAGCAGCTGCGTTCGGCGGGCAAGCGCCTGAAGTGAGCCCGGCGGCCGCGTGCGAGCGCGGCAGCCGCGTGGAACACGGGTGCCCCCGGCGGTCCTCCGCCGGGGGCACCCGCACGTCCGGGTCCTACTGCTTGAGCTCCGCGTACGCCTCCGCGCTGCTGTCCTTCAGGAACTGCCAGCAGCGGGCCTCCTCCTCGGTCTCCTTGATCGCGCCGGCCGCCCGCGCGAGCGCCGCCAGGCAGCGCAGGAAGCCGCGGTTGCCGCGGTGCTCCCACGGCACCGGGCCGTGGCCCTTCCAGCCGTTGCGCCGCAGCGCGTCCAGGCCCCGGTGGTAGCCGGTACGGGCGTAGGCGTACGACTCGACGTACCGGCCGGCCGCGTAGGCGTCGTCGGCGAGCATGGCCCAGGCCAGGCAGAAGGACGGGAACTCGGCCGCCACCTGGGTCGGTGAGGCGGACTCCTCCGCCAGCATGCGGTAGGGCCGCTCCTCCTCGGGCAGGAGGGTCGGTTCGGGACCGTCGAGAAGATTCCTGTGAATCGCCATGCCCTGAAGTCTGCCACCCGAGACGCAGGGGTCAACCGCCGCACCGTGGGTGCATCGTCCGAGGTGCGGTCGATCGGCGATGTCACGGCGCCGTCGCACGGCCCGGTGTGGAGGAAGACCCGGCGATCTGCATACCGGGTACATGGACATTCACCCGTTCGCCATGCCAAGGTGACGGTCGTGCCCGCAGTCCGACCCGCCAGTAGGCGAGCCGCCCAGCAGAAGAAGGGCGGCCGCAGACGCCGCCGGCCCCGTCGGAGATTGAGCCCTGGCATGCTCACGGCAGTGGTGGCAGCCGCCGTGCTGCTCGGCGCCACCGCGGTCCTGCTGGACCGACACTCCGACACTCCGGCCGCCGCCCCGACCACCCAGGCGCGGGCCGTCCCGCCCGGCGAGGAGACCGCCGCGGCGACGCCGACCCCCACCCCGGTCGCCACCCCCACGCCCACACCGACGCCCACGCCCACGCCCACCCCGACGCCCACCGCACCGGATCCCGGCCCCACCAAGGGCCCGGGCACCTTCACCACCGCCCCGGCCAACGCCAAGGCGGTCGGGCGCGGCAACGTGCGCCGCTACCGGGTCGAGGTCGAGGACGGCATCGGGATCGACGCGGCGGACGCCGCCGCCCAGATCCACGGCATCCTCGGCGACCCGCGCGGCTGGACCAACGACCGCCGGAACGGCTTCCAGCTGGTCGCGACCGGCTCGTACGACTTCACCGTGAAGATCGCCTCACCGGCCACCGTGGACCGGATCTGCGGCGCCTCCGGCCTGGACACCCACGGCGAGGTCAACTGCAACGTCGGCGACCAGGTGGTCGTCAACTCCAAGCGCTGGAACACCGGTTCACCGCAGTTCAGCGGGCCGATCGAGGAGTACCGGGCGCTGATCGTCAACCACGAGGTGGGCCACCGGATCGGCCACGGCCACGAGGGCTGCCCCGCCCCCGGCAAGCCGGCACCCGCGATGATGCAGCAGATCTACGGCCTCAAGGGCTGCACGCCCAACGCCTGGCCGTACTCGGCGGAGGGCACCTACCTCGGCGGCCCGGCCGTCCCGTAGCCCCCGGCGGTCCCGAACCCGACCGCACCCCAACGGAGTCGGGACATCGCCGGCGAGCCGCTGCGCAAGGTCGCCGAGGCGGCGGCAGGGCAACTGCGCTGAGCCGGCTACCCGAGCACCGGCAGGTGCGCCCGCAGGTCGCTGCGCTCCCCCGAGGCGGACACCGCGGCCGCCTCCACCGCCGCCGCCCAGTCGGTCCGCCCGGTGGCCAGCCGGATCCAGGTCAGCGGGTCGGTCTCGACCACGTTGGGCGGGGTGCCCCGGGTGTGCCGGGGGCCCTCCACGGCCTGGACGACGGCGTACGGCGGGATCCGCAGCTCCACCGCGCCGCCGGGGACGTGGTCCGCGAAGGCGTCGGCCAGCATCCGGGTGACGGCGGCGAGGGCCTGGCGGTCGTGCGGGAAGGCGTCCAGGCCGAGCGCGTCGGCCAGGTCGTCGGCGTGCACGACGGTCTCCACCAGCCGGGTCACCAGCATGTCGGCGAGCGTCATCGAGCCGAGCCGGATCTCGAACCGCCGTGCCGGGTCTGCCGCTTCGGGCCGTTCCAGCAGTCCGGTCAGCGCGTCGGCGGACCGTCCGAAGGCCACCGCCACCGAGGCCGGATCCCCGCCGAAGTCCGCCGAGGCCCGCTCCCTGGCCTGCTCGTCCAGCACTGCCGCGACCGTGCCGACCGCCGCCACCCACCCCGACAGGTCCAGGGGCGGGCGGCCCTGGAGCGGATCGTCCAGGTGCGCGGGCACGTAGTCGAGTTGGACGGCGAGGTGCGCGACCAGCTCCCGGACCGTCCACTCGCCCAGCCTCGTCGGCAGGTCCAGCTGCTCCGCGGTGAGGCCGCTCACGACGGAGCACAGCGCCCCGGTCTGGGCGGCCAGTGCGGCGCGGACCTTCTGCGGTTGGTACGTACGGGACTTGGGAGGCATGGGCCCCAAGATACGCCGAGGGGCGGCCGGCTCCGCAGAGCCGGCCG